>NZ_JBMDJM010000016.1:0-128339 GCF_057809195.1 Acidovorax sp. FG42
ACTCATCCCGATTGCGCTCCAACGCGATCCCCTGCGAGATCGTAAACAGGCTCTTGGCACACACCCTGCGCTATTACGAACGCGCCGGGCTGATTGCGCCAGTAGCCCGCGCACCCGGCGGCCAGCGCCGTTATGCGGCGTCGGACATGGAGTGGATCGGATTCCTGCTGCGCCTGCGCGAGACCCAGATGCCCATCGGGCAGATGCAGGACTTTGCGCGGCTGCGCAGCGAAGGGAACGGCACCGCCCCTGAGCGGCGCCAGTTGCTGGAGCAGCACCTGGCGCAAGTGCTGGCAACGATCACCGCCATGCAGCAAGCCGCGCAGGCCCTGCAAGCCAAGATCGCGCACTACCGGGGCCTGGAAGCTTCCCTTCGACCCACCCCGTCGTCCCCCCACCAAGGAAGCTCCCATGTCCCCCGAAACCCAACCCCGCTATCTCCAGGGCCTCGCCAAGCTGCGCGAAATCGACGGCCACGCGGGTGAGCGTGTCGTCGCCAGCCTGGCCGACACTGACCCCGACTTTGCGCGCTACCTGATCGAGTTTCCGTTTGGCGACATCTACTCGCGCCCCGGACTCGACCTGCGCAGCCGCGAGATTGCCGTCGTCGCTGCGCTGACCGCGCTGGGCAACGCCACACCCCAACTCAAGGTGCATTTGCAGGCCGCGCTGAACGTGGGCGTCACCCGCGAAGAGATCGTGGAGGTGCTGATGCAGATGGCGGTTTACGCGGGCTTTCCCGCTGCACTCAACGGGCTGACTGCCGCGCGCGAGGTGTTCGCAGCGGCCGACGAGCAGCCCATGACTGCATAGAACCTGTTCAAGGTCTTTTTGGAGATTGCATTGGAGTGCAATCGGGATGAGTGGATGCTTCGGGTGCGCCGCATGGGCTCATGCCCATATAAGCAGCCGGGGCGTCCAATCGCCCGATTTCACTCCAACCCTTCGGGCAAGTGCCTTGCCGGGCGGTCTGCGGCGTTGCGGCGCTTGCCAATAGCACGGGCTATTGGCTGCACACCGCGCCTTGCACCCCATCCCGGCAAGGGACTTGTGCAACTCCAAAAAGACCTTGAACAGGTTCTAAACGCCCCACCCTGCGTGGTGCAACTGCCCAGTGCGATCGCCCGGAGACGAAAGGCTATTTGCCCCCACCCACCGGCATCGGCCGCACCAGCCGCACGGGCAGCTTGCTGGCCCGCGCCGCATCGCCGCGCGCCTCGCCGGTGGACAGGTTCACCGCCCAGCCGTTGATCATGGCCGCCTGCCGTGCGCCGTCGCCTGCGCGGCCCTGGGCGATGTTGCCGTAGGTGTACTGGTTGACGCTGGGCGCGCTCACGTTGGCAGTGGACGACCAGTGCCACTGGCCCGGCGCCGCCGGGAACAGGATGGGATTGAGGCCTGGGGGCGACAGCGACTTGTCCACCAGCCGCTGCAACTCGGCCGCGCGCGGAATGCGCCAACCCACGCCCTCGGCCTTCCAGCGTTCAGAGGCCAGGGCCGTGGCCTCGGCGCGGTCCAGCAGCAGGGGCTGGCCGGTGCAAGTCTTGCCGTTCCACTGCATGCCCTCCACACAGCGCGGCCAGGCCAGGCCGGCGCGCTGGTCCAGCACATAGGCACCATCGGCGGACAGGGACCAGTCGGCTACCACCTGTGAATCGGCGGCCTGCGCGGGCCCGGCCAACAGGGCAACCAACAGCGGGGGGATAAGCGGCAACAAGGTTTTCATGGACAAAACAGGGACGATCAAAGCAAGGGAAAAGCAGGCAGGCTGAAGAGCACCAGAGAGACCACAGGAATCAAAACCCGCCTCGCCAACACCCTAACCCGGCAACGGCACCTGCGCCACCCACCAGATCAAGAAACACGCACGGCGCGCCGCTTGCCCGTGCGGCCACCCACGCCCACACCTGCCAGCGTGCCTGACGCGGCCAACGCCTCGGCCAGGAACCCCACAAACGCCTGCACCCGCGTCGAAAACTGGTGCCGCTGCGGGTACACCGCATAGATGTCGGCCGCAGGCGTGTGGTACTGCGGTAGGACGGGCTCCAGCAGGCCCTGGGCCAGATGGCGGTTCACGTCCCACTCGGCGCGCATCACGATGCCGTGGCCCTGCAGCGCCCACAGCACAGCGATCTCTCCGTCGTTGGTGGTGAGGTTGCCGGTGATCTTGATCGACTCGGTGTGCGCCTTGCTGCCACGCCCGGTGGTCAGGCGCCACAGGCCGTAGGCCTCGTCGCCCTGGCGGATACCGATGCACTGGTGCTCCATCAGGTCGCGCGGCACGCGGGGCCTGCCATGCTGCTCGAGGTAGGCGGGTGCGGCGCACAGCACGCGCCGGTTGGGTGCCATGCGGCGGGCAATCACGCGGCCGTCGGGCGGCTCGCCAAAACGCACGCACACGTCGTAAGCGTCGTCGGTGATCGGTGGCGGGTGCACCGACAGCTGCAGCTGCACATCCACCTCGGGGTACTGGCGCACAAAGTCCGAGATCACGGGCGCAATGTGCATGCGGCCAAAACCCAGCGTGGCATTCACGCGCAGCAGGCCCTTGGGGCTGGCCTTGGACTGCACGATGAGTTCGTCCAGCGCATCGATCTCGCGCAGGATGCGGCGCGCGTGCTCCAGCAGCAGCTCGCCCTCGGGCGTGAGGCTCATGCGCCGGGTGGTGCGGTTGATGAGCACCACACCCAAGCGCTTTTCCATCTGCGCCAGGTGTTTGCTCACGGCGGCTGTGGAGACACCCATTTCGCGCCCGGCGGCGCTCAGGCTGGGGCTGGCCGCCAGTGCCGAGAAGAAGCCCAGTTCTGCGGGCTGGATGGTGGAGCTCATCGCCGCATTATCAACTGCAGGTTAACGATGGATTCACTTGAGCGCCATTTTTACAACGAGCGGATGCCTACAGTCGCTCTCACTGTTTTTGTTCCACCCGTTTTTCGCGGCCCGACATCCCTGCAGGCCTTCCCCAACGCTTTCACACACCAAGACCAAAGACCTTCATGAAAACCTACCAAATCGCCACCATCCCCGGAGACGGCATCGGCAAGGAAGTGATTCCCGCCGGCCAGCGCGTGCTCGAAGCCCTGGCCGCACGCCATGCGGGCCTGCAGTTCCAGTTCGAAAACTTCGGCTGGGGCGGCGACTGGTACCGCGCCCACGGTGTGATGATGCCGGCCGACGGGCTCGATGCGCTGCGCGGCAAGGACGCCATCCTGTTCGGCTCAGCCGGCGACCCGGACATCCCAGACCACATCACGCTGTGGGGCCTGCGCCTCAAGATCTGCCAGGGGTTCGATCAGTACGCCAACGTGCGGCCCACGCGCATCTTGCCGGGCATTGATGCGCCCCTGAAGCGCTGCACACCCAAGGACCTGGACTGGGTCATCGTGCGCGAAAACTCCGAGGGCGAATACTCGGGCGTGGGCGGCCGCGTGCACCAGGGCCATCCCATCGAGGCGGCGACCGATGTGTCCATCATGACCCGCGTGGGTGTGGAACGCATCCTGCGCTACGCCTTCCGCCTGGCCCAATCCCGCCCCCGCAAGCTGCTCACCGTCATCACCAAGAGCAACGCGCAGCGCCATGCCATGGTGATGTGGGACGAGATTGCCGCGCAGGTGGCCACCGAGTTCCCCGACGTGAAGTGGGACAAGGAGCTGGTGGACGCCGCCACGGCCCGCATGGTCAACCGCCCCGCCACGCTCGACACCATCGTGGCCACCAACCTGCACGCCGACATCCTCAGCGACCTGGCCGCCGCGCTGGCGGGCAGCCTGGGCATTGCGCCCACCGGCAACATCGACCCCGAGCGCCGCTACCCCAGCATGTTCGAGCCCATCCACGGCTCGGCGTTCGACATCATGGGCAAGGGCTTGGCCAACCCCATCGGCACGTTTTGGTCGGTGGTGATGTTGCTGGAGCACCTGGGCGAGGCCGACGCCGCCCGCGCCGTGATGCAGGCCATCGAACAGGTCACCGCCAACCCCGCCCTGCACACCCGCGACCTGGGCGGCACGGCCACCACGGCGCAGGTGACCGACGCCGTGTGCGCGCTGATCGGCAACACGCAGTTGCAAAAGGCCGCCTGAGCTGCGTGGCCCCAACGCACTGCGCCCTGCCCCACGACCCGATGAGCACGCACATCGACACCCAGGCCCGCCACTGGCTGCGCAGCATGTTCGATGCCGCCATCGCATCCGCGCAACCCGCGATATGTCTGCCGCCGCACCTGCCTGCCCCGCCCCGGGGCCGCACGGTGGTGATCGGCGCGGGCAAGGCATCGGCGCAGATGGCGCAGGTGCTGGAGGCCCACTGGCCCACGCCGCTGTCTGGCGTGGTGGTCACACGCTACGGGCATGCTGCCGCCTGCCAGCACATCCGCGTGCTGGAGGCTGCCCACCCCGTGCCCGATGCGGCGGGCCTGGCCGCCGCCCGGCACGTGCTGGCTGCAGTGGACGGGCTCAGTGCGGAAGACCTGGTGATTGGCCTGTGGTCGGGCGGCGGCTCGGCACTGCTGCCCTTGCCGCTGCCGGGCGTCACGCTGGCCGACAAGCAGGCGCTCAACCAGGCCCTGCTGCGCAGTGGCGCCAGCATTGGCGAGATGAACTGTGTGCGGCGCCACCTCTCAGCCATCAAGGGCGGGCGGCTGGCCCTGGCCTGCAGCCCTGCCCGCGTGGTCAACCTGGTGATGTCCGATGTGCCGGGCGACGACCCGCTGGACGTGGCCTCGGGCCCCACCGTGGCCGACCCGACCACCCGCGCACAGGCGTTGGCCATCTTGCAGCGCTACCGCATTGCGCTGCCGCCCGCCGTGCTGGCCGCACTGGACACTGCCGCCAGCGAAAGCATCAAGCCCGGCGACACCCGGCTGGGCCCCATCACCACCCACGACATTGCTACACCCGACCTGGCCCTGCAGGCAGCCGCCCAGGTGGCGCGCCAGGCGGGCATCGAGCCCACGCTGCTCGGCGACGCGCTGGAGGGCGAAGCCCGCGACATGGGCACCGTGCTGGCCGGTGTCGCCCGCTACGCCGCCAAGGCCCCGTCACCACGGCACCGCGTGCTGCTGAGTGGCGGCGAAAGCACTGTCACCCTGCGCACACCGGCCCCAGGGCAACCCATGCCAACCCCAGGGCGCGGCGGGCGCAATGTGGAATGCCTGCTGTCCCTGGCCCTGTCGCTCAAGGGCTTGCCCGGCGTGTACGCATTGGCCGGGGATACCGACGGTATCGATGGCCTGGAGCCCGCGGCAGGCGCCATCACCACGCCCGACACGCTGGAGCGCGCCGCCGCGCTGGGCCAACACGCCACCGCCGCGCTGGACGCACACGACGCCCACTCCTTTTTTGGCGCGCTGGGCGACGCCGTGGTCACCGGGCCCACGGGCACCAACGTCAACGACTTCCGCGCGATCCTGATCGCAGCCACGGGCTGACGCCATGCACCGACGTCCCTAGCCCAGCAACCACAAGAACCACAACCCAACGGAGACAACCATGCCACGCATTGCAACCCCGCACCACCCACCATCAACGTCGCCCACAACGCCCTCCACACGCCGGCACCACCTGCTGGCGCTGGCAGCCCTGGCTGGCGCTGCCTGTGCCCTTCCCAGCGCACCGGCGCACGCGCAGGCCTGGCCGGCCAAGCCCGTCACCATCGTTGTGCCCTTTGCAGCGGGCGGCACTACCGATGTGCTGGCACGCGCGCTGGGCGAAAAACTGGGCACAGCCCTGGGCCAGCCCGTGATCGTGGAAAACCGGGGCGGCGCGGGCGCCACCATCGGGGCCGACTACGTAGCCAAGGCCCCTGCCGACGGCTACACGCTGCTGATGGGCGCGGTGCACCACACCATTGCAACGAGCGTGTACAAAAAGCTCAACTACGACTTTCAAAAGAGTTTTGCACCCATCACCACCGTGGCGCTGGTGCCCAACGTGCTGGCTGTGAGTGCGGCCACGCCCGCCAAGGACGTGAAGGAACTGGTGGCGCTGATCAAGGCCACGCCCAACAAGTTCTCCTACGGCTCCAACGGCGCGGGCACGGCGCAGCACCTGATCGGCACGCAGTTCGCCACGTCCATCGGCCAGCCCCTGCTGCATGTGCCCTACAAAGGCAGCGGCCCGCTCACCACCGACCTGCTGGGCGGGCAGGTGTCGATGTCGTTCGACACCGTCACCCCCGTGCTGCCGCACATCAAGGCGGGCAAGCTGCGGGCGCTGGCAGTGACCACGGCCAAGCGCTCGTCCACCCTGCCCGACGTGCCCACGCTGCAAGAAAGCGGCTTTGCGGGCTTTGACATCGGCACCTGGTTTGGTGTGCTGGCCCCCGCCCGCACGCCCGCCGATGTGGTGGCGCGGCTGAATACCGAAATGGTCAAGGTCATCCAGTCGCCGGACTTTCAAAAGCGCATGCAGGACATTGGCGCCGAACCCATCGGCAACACCCCGGCGCAGATGGCCGAGCAGATTGCGGCCGACACCGCACGTTTTGCCAAGCTGGTGGCAGACAACAAGATCACCACCGACTGACCGAGTGGCAAAGAGGGGTTGCAAAGAGTTGTCGCACAGGGTGGCTGGCGAGGTGAATGGTCAAGGTGGGTTGGTATAAACCAACGATGACCGACACCGCCCCCATTGCCAACACCGCACCCGCTGCCCTCGTCCGCGCGCTGGAGGAGCGCGCCTTCAACGCCTGGCCTGCGCACCAGACGGTGTTTCACCGGGGCTGGGTGTTCCGGCTGTCGGGCGGCTACACCAAGCGCGCCAACTCGGTCAACGCGCTGGAGCCCGGCGCACCGTTCGACGGCGTGCGCGAGGCGGCGGCTGCGCTCTATGCGCGCCATGGGCTGCCTGCGGTGTTCCGCATCTCACCGCTGGCCCCGGCCGAAGCCGACCAGGAGCTGGCGGACGCGGGCTACCGGCACTTCGACCCCTCGCTGGTCTTGCACCGGCCGCTGGCGCTGGGCTCTGTGCCCCGGCCCGATGGCAGCACCGTCGTCAGCACCTCGCCATCGCCCGTGTGGCTGGAAGGTTTTGCGGCGGCCAACGGCGTGGCGCCGCACCACCGCAACCTGCACCGCAACATTCTCGACACCATCGCCCACCCAGTGGGCTATGCGCTGCAACACAACGCCCAGGGCCATGCCGTGGGTTTTGGCCTGGCGGTGCTGGAGCGCGGCGCCGTGGGCCTGTACGACCTGGCCGTGGCGCCCGAACACCGGGGCAGCGGGCGCGGGCGCGCGCTGGTGCAGGCGCTGCTGCACTGGGGCATGGAGGCCGGGGCGACCAGCGCCTACCTGCAGGTGCGGGCGCAGAACACGCCTGCGCTGCGGCTGTATGAATCGATGGGGTTCAAGACGGCCTACGGCTACCACTACCGGGTGCCGGGCTGAGATTGGCTTCTGCACCTCTGCTACAGGATGCGAGAGAGCCAGGACCAACGCAGAGGCCCACGCAGTGCCTCCACGCGTGGGTTTGAAGCCAAACAGGCCACAAGCGCTAGTGGATCATGCGCCAGAAGCTATTGATTCCATAGCAAACCATTCACCGCTCAACGGTGGCTCAGCTTGCGCACCGCCCAGTCGCCCAGGCTTTGCACGGCCTGCACAAAGAAAATCAGCACCAGCACCACGGCCAGCATGATCTCGGGCAGAAAGCGCTGGTAGCCGTAGCGGATGCCCAGGTCGCCCAGACCGCCGCCGCCAATGGCACCGGCCATGGCCGAGTAGCCGGTGAGGCTCACGAACGTGATGGTCAGGCCCGCAACGATGCCGGGCAGCGCCTCGGGCAGCAGCACCTTCCACACGATCTGGCTGGTGGTGGCTCCCATGGCTTGCGCGGCTTCGACCAGGCCGTGGTCCACCTCGCGCAGCGCGGCCTCGACCAGGCGGGCCACAAACGGGGCAGCGGCAATGGTCAGTGGCACCACGGCTGCGGCCGTGCCGATGGACGAGCCGGTGATGAGCCGCGTGAACGGGATGATGGCCACCAGCAGGATGATGAAAGGCGTGGACCGCACGGCGTTGACCAGCCAGCCCACCAGCTTGTTGACGGGGCCGTTCTCCAGCACACCGCCGTCATCGGTCAGGCGCAGGAACACGCCCAGCGGCACCCCCAGCAAGCCGCCCACCAGGCCGGAGATGCCGACCATGATGAGCGTCTCCCACAGCGACGAGGCAAACAGATCCAGCATGGCTGGCGTGAAGTTGTTGAACATGATGTGTGCTCCCTCTTAACCGGCCACGGCCACTTCTTCCACTTCGACCCCGCCCGCGCGCAGGTGCGCCACGGCGCCGCGCACGCTGTCGGCCTCGCCACTGGCGTACACGGCCAGCGAGCCAAAGGTTTCGTCCTGGATCTCGTCCACCTGCCCGTGCAGGATGCTCATGTCCACGCCAAACTGGCGGATCAGCTGCGACAGGATGGGCTGGTAGGCGCTGTCCCCGGCGTACGACAGGCGCAGCAGTTGCCCAGTCCGCCCCACGCTCAATTGGCCTGCGAGCTTGCGCACATGGTCCAGCACGCTGGCAGGAAGTTCCTGCGGCAGGATCTCGTCGATCAGGCTTTTGGTGATGGCCTGCTGCGGGCGGGTGAACACGTCCAGCACCCGGCCCTGCTCCACGATACGGCCGGCCTCGATCACGGCCACGCGGTCGGCCACCTGCTTGATGACCTGCATCTGGTGCGTGATGAGCACCACCGTGAGGCCCAGCTCGCGGTTGACCTGGCGCAGCAGGTCGAGGATGGAGCGCGTGGTCTCCGGGTCCAGCGCCGAGGTGGCTTCGTCGCTCAGCAGCACCTTGGGGCGGCTGGCCAGCGCACGCGCAATGCCCACACGCTGCTTTTGCCCGCCGCTGATCTGCGCCGGGTAGCGGTCGGCCAGGGCCGACAGGCCCACCAGCTCCAGCAGCGGGTTCACGCGCTCGCGGATGGCGGCCTTGTCCATGCCCGCCAGCTCCAGCGGCAATGCGGCGTTGTCGAACACGGTGCGTGACGACAGCAGGTTGAAGTGCTGGAACACCATGCCGATCTCGCGGCGCGCCTCGCGCAGCTGCGCGTCGTTCAGCTGGGTCAGGTCCTGCCCGCCCACGATGACCTGGCCCGTGGTGGGGCGGTTGAGCAGGTTGATCACCCGCACCAGCGAGCTTTTGCCCGCGCCGCTCTTGCCGATGATGCCGAACACTTCGCCCGGCTGGATGGTGAGGTCGATGCCCTTGAGCGCCTCGACCGGGCCTTGTGAGCCCTGGTAGGTTTGGGTGATACCCCGTAGTTCGATCATGAAACACAAAGGGCCGCCACACGCCGGGCGGCGCGGGTTCGGCCCTAAAAGACACAAAGATAAGGGAATGTACTATTGCAACATAAAGAATCCAACTATCAAAAAATAAAGTAATAAGACATCAAAGTTATTAGCGCGGTGCGGCCAAATCTGGCCTACGCCCCCGCAGGCACCGCCACCCGGCCATTCACCTTGCGCGACACCAGCGTGCCCAGCACCAGCACCCCCAGTGCCGCCACCGAGAACACGGGCGCGATCCAGCCCCGGTCCACACTGGCCGCCACCAACAGCACGCCCAGCGATTGCCCCAGGAACAGCAGGCACGCAAACAGCGTGACGGCCGTGCCCCGGGCCTCGGGCGCCATCTGCGTGGCCTGCACTTGCAGCGTGTTGTGCAGCATGTAAAAGCCCACCCCGGCAAAGAAGCAGCCCAGCACCCCCCAGGCCGCCACCGGCCCCCAGGCCAGCAGCAACAGCCCGGCGGCGATCAGCGATGCGCCCACCAGCGCCAGGCCCCGCTCGCCCAGCAGCGCCAGCCAGCGGCGCGCCAGCAGGCTGTAGATGAGCCCGCCCACGCCATACAGCACCATCACCCCGCCGGCCGCCGAGGCCGACAGCCCAAACCCGTCCACCATGCGCGCAGGCACAAAGGCCAGCGTGCCAAAGGCCAGCGCGCCCTCCACCGCCACCACGGTCAACACCCAGCGCACCCGGGGCATGCGCAGCAGCGCGGCCGTGTTGGCCAGGTAAGCCGACAGCGAAAACGCGGGCGGCACCGCACTGCCAGGGGCGGGGGCTGGCGTGCTGGCCGCCATGGCGCGGGACTGCCGCCACAGCAGGCTGGCAGCCGTCAAAAACAGCAGCGACAGCACCACAAACGCCGCCCGCCAGCCCAGCGCCTCCACCGAAAAGCCGCCAAACCACTGCCCGGCCATCATCCCCGACACCGTGGCCACCATCAGCTGCGCCAGGGTCTCCTGCCGCTGCTCGTACGGCACGTTGTCGCCAATCCACGCCATCGACAGCGGAATGATGCCCGCCGCTGACGCCCCCATGGCCGCACGCGCCGCCACCAGCACCGGCAGCGTGGGCGCCAGCGCCGTCACGCCGCTGAAGAGCGCACAGGCAAACGTGGCGCCAATCACCACGCGCACCTTGCCCAGCCGGTCGCCCAGCGGGCCATAAAACAACTGCAGCACGCCATAAGACACGGCAAACGCCGCAATGACGGCCGAAGCATCGCCCGTGGTGACAGAAAACTCGCGCGCCAGAGACACCAGCATCGGGTCGCACACACGCATGGAGGCCATGCTGCAAAAGGCTGCCAGGCTGATCACCCGCAGCATCGTCGAAGAAGAGGTCATATGACCCGATTGTGGTGCGGCTGGCGTCGGGCCGCTGTCGCCACAAGGCAAGCACCCTGGCGGCAGAAGGTTGGGCACGCTGCACACCGCCTGTTGCGAGCCTGTTGCGATTTATTGCGTGGCAAGCGCGGCTCCAGCACTTACCATCCGCCCCTGATTTCCACCAAGGAGCACCCTCCCATGAGCATGAACAAGCGCAACTTCGTCGCCGCCGGCATGGGCCTGGCAGGCCTGTGGACGGCCACCGGCAGCAGCCACGCCGCCACACAGGCCAAGGGCCCCAGCGGCCCCACACTGCTGACCATCAGCGGTGCCATCACCCAGTCCAACCGCGGCGCGCTGGATGCCACCATCGACCAGATGATGGGCAAACACGGCATCCAGTTTGACAAGGCTTACGCGCTGGACGCCGCCGCCCTAGCGCGCATGCCCGCCATCACCATCAAGCCCACGCTCGAATACGACAGCAAGCCCCACACGCTCAAAGGCCCCCTGCTCACCACCGTGCTGGCTGCCGCCGGTGTGGCCGCTGGCAGCCCCGTGCAACTAGGCCTGCGCGCGGTGGACGGCTACAACGTCAACATCAGCATGGCCGACGCCCAGGCCTACCGCATGATCGTCGCCACCCACGTCGACGGCCAGCCCATGGCCCTGGGCGGCTTGGGCCCCCAGTGGGCCGTGTACGACGCGGACGTGCTGCCCGCCTTCAAGGACAAGCCCGTGAAGGAGCGCTTTGGCCTGTGCCCCTGGGGGCTGTACCACATTGAGGTGAAAAAGGCCTGAGCGGACGCGTGTCATTCCTCACCTGCATCAACTGCCGCGCCAGCGTCCCGCCAGGTACATCTAGGTGCCTCAGATGCGGCCGGTGGGCAGGCGGTAACCCTTCCGCGTCGCGAGATGACCTCAGCCCCAGGGAAGCGGGCTGGGGTCTGCCTCCCTACGTTCTGGAAAGCGCTTCATTTCGCTGGGCGTCGCTGCTGGCCCCTTTGTGGGTGCCGCCTTTGGTGATGATCTGGCTTGAGGCCCCTCCCCCGGCAGTAGCCGCCATACTGGCTCTGTTCATCTTCATCCCCGGGCTGTATGTCATCGCTAACCTGCCACGCTACTCGCGGTGGGCCAAACTGATCGCCTCGCTGGGGTATGTGGCGCTATCTGGCCCCTTGGGTCTGGCTTGCCTGGTTTGGATGGACCGCTTGCTGCAAAAAGCGTAACCCTCGCCTTGCGCGGATTTTGCTCTCTTTTGTATAGCTGCCAGCGCATGATCCACTAGCGCTACCGCCCTATTTCGATCTAAATCGCCCCCAGCGCCGCCCCATGCGCACGGCCAGCGCCGCCAGCGAGCCCGCCGTGGCCAAGCCCACTACCCCCAACCAACCCCACTGCGCCAGCGCCAGGCTGCCCAGCGCCGCCCCGGCCGACATGCCTATAAACATGCCGGTGAACAGCAGCGCATTGAGCCGGCTGCGCGCCGCAGGGTCGATGCCGTAGACGATGGTCTGGTGCGCTACCAGCGTGGCCTGCACGCCAAAGTCAAAGCCGATGGCACTGGCCACAATCAAGCCCAGCTGGGCCTGCGCAGGCAACAGCGGTGCCAGCGCCATCACCGCAAACGACGCAGCGGCAAGGCCTGCGCCATAGCGCGTCACCACCTCGGGCCCACGCTTGTCGGCCAGACGCCCGGCCAGCGGGGCTGCCAATGCGCCCGCCGCCCCGGCCAGACCAAACGCACCCGCCGCCGCAGTGCCCAGGTTGAACTGGCTGTGCAACATCACCGCCAGCGTGGACCAGAACGCGCTGAAGCCCACGGCCAGCAGCCCCTGCGCCCAGGCCGCACGGCGCAGCGCCGCGTGCTGGCGCCACAGCGCCACCATCGAGCCGATCAGCGCGCCATAGCCCATCTGCGTGGTGGGCGCAAAGCGCGGCAGCCCGCGCCACACGGCCACCGTCAGCAGCGCAATGGCCACCGCCGCCGCCACATACACCGTGCGCCAGCCCCACTGCTGCGCCACAAAGCCGCTGACCACGCGCGACAGCAAAATGCCCAGCAGCAGCCCCGTCATCACCGTGCCCACCATGCGCCCGCGCTGCTCGGCCGGGGCCAGCGTGGCGGCGGCGGGCACCACGTCTTGCGCCACCGTGGCTGCCAGGCCTACGGCCAGGCTGGCTGCCAGCAACGCGCCCATGCCGGGTGCCAGGCCGCTCAGCAGCAGCGCCAGCATCAACGCGATGGACTTGATGACGATGATGCGGCGCCGGTCAAACCGGTCGCCCAGCGGCGCCAGCAGCAAGATGCCCAGCGCATACCCCAGCTGCGTGAGCGTGGGCACCAGCCCCACCACGCGGCTGTCGGCCTGCATGTCGGGCCCCAGCACGCCCAGCATGGGCTGGCTGTAATACAGCGACGCCACGCTCAGCCCCGCCGTGGTCGCCAGCAGTAACAAGAGCGGCGCACTCACCGCCCCCTCTGCAGGCGGTGCCACCGGGGCCCGCCCCGCTGCACCACTTGCATGCACGTTTTGAATGGAAGACATCACAACACCATTGGTTAAAAAGGAATGGTGCGATTGTTCTAGCCCGTCGCTGCACTGGGTAGTGGGCTGAATTGCAGATTCGTTATACGCTTTGCGTATGACCAGCACCCAGCCAGCCTTGCAACCCGGCGCCGACCGCATCGAGCTAATGCAGACCTTTGTCCGCATCGTCGAGGCCGGCAGCCTGTCTGCCGCCGCCCAGCAACTGGGCACCAGCCAGCCCACCGTCAGCCGCCGCCTGCAGGCGCTGGAGCGCAGCCTGGGCATCAAGCTGCTGCAGCGATCCACCCATGTGATGAAGCTCACCGAAGACGGCGACCGCTGCTTTGCCCACGCCAAGGCCCTGCTGGAAGACTGGCGCGCCATGGAAGACGACCTGCGCGGCACCGCCGACACCCCGCGCGGCACCCTGCGCGTGCTGGCGCCACACGCCTTTGGGCAAGACCAGTTCATCGCCCCGCTGATGGCCTACCTGCGCCGCTACCCCGAGGTGGACGTGGAATGGATGCTGCACGACCGCCGCCCCAACTTCATCGCCGAAGGCATCGACTGCGCCATCCAGGTCGGCGCAGTGGACGACCCCAGCGTGGTGGCGGTGCGCCTGGCCGAGGTGCCCCGCATCGTGCTGGCCGCCCCTGCCCTGATGGCCGGGCGCCCCACGCCCCAGCATGCGCAAGACCTGCAACCCCTGCCCTGGCTGGCCCTGAGCACCTTCTACCGCCGCGAGGTCACGCTGACGCAAGAGCCCGGCGGCGAAGCCCACACCTTCGGCATCACCCCGCGTTTAGCCACCGACAGCCTGTACGCCCTGCGCAGCGCCGCCCTGGCCGAGCTGGGGGCGTGCATTTCATCGGCGTGGATCGTGGACAACGATGTGAGGCAGGGGAAGCTGCTGCACCTGGTGCCCAACTGGCACGCGGCGCCGCTGCCGGTGTACTTGGTGTACCCGTATGCGCGGTTTTGTCCGGCGCGGCTGCGCTTGTTTTTGGAGGCGATGCGGGGGGCGATGCCGGGGTTGGTGGGGATGCGGGCGGTGGGGTGAGATGAGATTTGCAGCTAGTGGCTACGAGTAGCCAAAAGCAGCTGATCGCAGAGATTGAGTGTACGATTATTCTTGATCTAAACATGGAATGCTCATAGCCTTAGCGTCAACATGCAATCTGTTCAACAAGTCTTCGATCACCCATCATTCAATCATCACAAAATCGCTGCCGTCCAGCGAATGCGTGCAAACGAGAAGAACTTAAAAAATATCTCTCACAACTACACAGAGGAATGGCCAGCGATTAGAAGACCGGGCTGCACACTGCTAATTCTTTCTGTCGAACGTGAAAATAATATTAGAGACATTCACGCTGGAAATATTCTCAACACCACAACTACTACGCCACCTCGTTATCGCTTCTATGTGGATAAGTTCATTCATATCGGCGTCCATGACGCTGCTGTTGTGAGGGACAAAGACTTCTACGGTAAGAAAGGTAGGGGTGGTGGCTCGCGGGACTACGTGGAAAACATTCAAGGCACGAGCCTTCCGAGCGGATCTTCTTCAGAAATCCAACCAGGATCTGACATCCAACGACTGGTTTGGACACGAGTGAACCATCATCTTTTTGCTGATGCTGTTCGCGCTCACTGGGAGAACCGCTGCGCAGTGCATGATCACAAAATGAACGGGTTATTGGTTGCTTCGCACATCCTTCCTTGGAAACCTTCAACTGCTCAGCAGAAAACTGATCCGAACAATGGATTGCTACTATCTGCACCACTCGACGCACTGTTTGATAAGCACCTCATTAGCTTCGACGACAACGGTTTGATACTCATTAACCGAAGATTAGATAACGCCACGATCGAAGCCTTTGGACTGCATAGAGAGATGCAACTGCGGAAAGATAAAATCACGAAAAAGATGCAGAAATACCTAAATGCTCATCGCATCGTATTTAATGAGATGTCGTTGAGACTTTCTGCCTAAAATTTTTCAATCATGTCACATCAGCGAAAAATATTATGCGGAACATGCGGCGCAAACATCAGCACCCCAGAAAATGAAGACCTCGTGATACCAGAATTTTTAAAAACACCTCCGACCTCGGATTACGAACCTGTATCAGAAGTTGATTTCAAAGATGAATTGCCACAAAAATCCGTATCTATTAATCAAAATGAGTAATTTATAATCCCCCCGCCTGCAACGGTTCTATAGTGACTGATCCTCATCCATTCATTTCAAAAATCAAAGAGAAAGAGCGTCACCGCACGCGCGCTCAATTTCATAGCTATTACCGCACATAGATCATGCGCTATAGGCATGTTTCGCATTGAATCCGCTTCCAACGCACGCTCCAGCACTCACGGATTTAGCCGCCCTCAACGCCGTCGCAAACGCCATCGCCGCCTGCTTCTGCTGCGTGCGCCGCCGATATACACCCTAAAGCGCAAGCCGCCCAATACGCTCCGCAGCCACCGTCAAATAGCGCAGCAACTCAGCCTTGCACACGTCAAAACCCGAGCTGAATCCTTCCTCGCCCTCCAACCGGTGCATAAACACCTGCGCCATCACAAGCGCCTCTTTCCAAGCCGCCGCGCTGACCTGCTCCCCCACCGTCAGTTCCAGTGTCCGATCCAGCAAACCTCCCCCAGCCGTGGGTGCAAACGCCATGGGCGTCATGTCATACGCAGGCGCCAGCTCGTAAGGCCTACGCCCCTCTGACAAGCACGACAGATTGCCGCTGTGCATGTCAGTGTTGCCGATCAGGGTGCCAAACGCCCACAGCAGGCAGGCTGTGTCAAAGGCCTGGGGGGTGATGACGCCCTCCTTCAGCAACGCCCTGGCGATCACCGGCCAGTTGCCGCCGCTGCCGACAAACTCGGCGTCCAGCGCGGCGAAGGAGTGCAGCGCCCTTCGTCCGCGCGCCCCCAGCCGGTCAAACCGCTGCACCTCCAGAAATCGTTGGGTGCCGTGCGTCCAGGTCATTGACTGCGCGGCCGCCACGCCATGGTCGCGCAGCACCTGCAGGGCAATGTGTTCGGCCAGCAGCAGGTCGCGCCAGCGGGCGCTGACGGGGGTGTCGAGTTCTGCGGTGAACTTGACCATCACATGCGCGGCAGTGCCATCGGCTTGCTCTGCGTAGGCGGTGAACTTAGGCTGCTCCCCGGCGGCTGACGAGCCCGCCACTTCGCCGCGCGCGGCCAGGTCGGCCAGCTGGGCGTAGGTGGTCAGTTTTTGCGCGGCTGCAATCGGCACGGGGTCGGGCGCGTTGACGAATTGGTCGCGTGCGGTGGGGCCGATGAGCAGGTTGCCGGGCATGTCGTCGCCCTGGTCCAGGATGGCGCGCAGCGCGTGGGTGTCGCTCCAGTCGCCCAGCCGCTCGGGCAGGCCCAGGCGCTGGCCGTGCCGCTGGCAGTACGCCCGCCCCAGGTAGCCCTGCGGGCGCATGTCAAAAATCCCCCACGGCAGGCCGTCGCTGTGCAGCCGGGCCCCGCCCACCTCGACCATCACAAAGCCCTGCGGGCACACCGGCACCAGGGTGCCCAGGGTTTCCAGCGCGCCCCGGGGGGTGACGCGGTACACGGTGGCCTCCAGATCGGCGCGCTGGGGATCGCGGAGCGTGTATTGAATAGATCTTGCAGCGCCAAAAGGCATCACCTCGTTACCCAGCGCGCTGAGTGCCCGGGAGACGGTGGGCTGGCTGACCTGCAGCGCCTGGGCCAGCGCCTGCGCCTTGGCGGGGCCGGGGCGCAGCAGGGGGCGGATGGCGTTGGCGTAGGTCTGGGCGGCGGAGGGCATGCCTTAAGGATACGCCGGTTGAATGGAAAATTGAATAGATAAAAGAATAGATTAAAGAACCTGGATCAAAGCCTAATTTGTTGCGTTTTTTAGTTATTTATTGACAAAAAACTATCCAATACAACAAACTTGCGGCGTGTCATCAGCCCCCCTCACCTCCCAAGAAAACACGGTGCTTGAGCTTGCCCAACGCCAACCCCTGCTCCGCGCGCGCGACCTGGGTGCGCATGGGCTGCCCACGGTACTGCTCACCCGGCTGGTCGCCGCAGGCAAGCTCGACCGCGTGGCACGCGGCATGTACAGCCTGCCGGGCCGGGCGGTCAGCGAACACCGCTCGCTGGCCGAGGTCGCGCTGCGTGTGCCCAAGGGCGTAGTGTGTTTGCTCTCTGCCCTGCGCGTGCATGGCATTGGCACGCAGGCACCGTTTGAGGTGTGGATGGCGATACCACCGAACACGCCCACCCCACGCCCGGGGCAACCGGCGCTGCGTGTGGTGCGCATGTCTGGCGCGGCGCTGACGGAAGGCATCGAACTGGTGGACATTGACGGCGTGCAGGTACCGGTGTTCAACGCCGCCAAGACGGTGGCGGACTGCTTCAAATACCGCAACAAGATTGGGCTGGACGTGGCGCTGGAGGCGCTGCGCGATGGCTGGCAGCAAGGCAAGCTGCCCATGGATGCGCTGTGGCACTACGCCACGATCAACCGCGTGGCCAATGTGATGCGGCCTTATCTGGAAAGCGTGACGGCATGAGCCAGCGCAATGTGGCGGCCTCCGTCCGCGCGCGGCTCAAGCAGCACGCCGATGCTCAGCAGCAGGACTTCAACCTGACGCTGACTCGCTATGGGTTAGAGCGGCTGCTGTACCGGCTGTCGATCTCGCCACACGCTAACCGATATCTGCTCAAAGGCGCCCTGCTGTTCTCGCTGTGGTTTGACCAGCCTCACCGGCCCACGCGCGATGCGGACCTGCTGGGTTTTGGCCCGGACGACGTTGAATCTGCCGTGCTGGCGTTCTGCGAGATATACCAGATCGAGGTGGATGATGGTTTGGCGTTTGACCCGGCCTCGGTCAAGGGCACCACCATTCGCAAAGAGGCGGGGTATGGCGGCGTGCGGGTGGACCTGCTGGCCACACTGGATGGCGCACGCATTGCGCTTCAGGTGGACATTGGCTTTGGCGACGCGGTGACCCCGGCGCCCGAGGCGGTGCACTACCCGGTGCTGCTGCCAGACTTGCCTGCGCCCCAGTTGCGCGCTTATCCCAAGTACACGGTGGTGGCAGAGAAGTTTCATGCGGTGTGCCTGCTGGGCATGGCCAACACGCGCATGAAGGACTACTTTGACCTGTGGGTGCTGCTGACCGAAGGCGTGTTGGACCGGCAAGAACTGCACCGTGCAGTGGCGGCCACGTTTCATCGGCGGCACTTGGCCCTGCCCCATGCTATTCCCTCAGGCCTGAGCGACGCATTTGCACAGGATGCGGCCAAGCAGAAACAGTGGGCCGCCTTTCTGAAAAAGAACCGCCTGCAAGCCTTGGACCTGGCAGAGGTGGTGGAGGTGCTGCGCAGCGAGTTGCAGAAGCTGTTGGCGCTGTGAAGCGACAGGCCGACGAAATGGAAGGGACGGATGGCGCGCGACAACAGTGGGCCAAGCCATATCCGCTCTCATTTCAATAGCTGCTACGGCATGTTGCGCTAGCGCTTGAGGCACATTTCGCATTGAATCGCAGCCCCACAGGTCCCAGCATCATCCAGAGACACTCCACGCCCTCAAGCCGGCAACCGCACCGCCGCCTCCCGCAACGCGTCGGCAAACGCCATCGCGGCCGGTTTTTGCTGCGTGCCCCGGCGGTAGGCCAGGTACAGGTCCAGGTGCACCACCGGCTCGCGCAGCATGGCGACGCCCAGGCCCTGGCGCAGGCATTCTTCCAGTGCGAACGAGGGCACGATGGCGCTGCCACGGCCTGCGCGCACCATGCCGATGAGGGTGCCGATCAGGTTCATGCGAGGGCGCTCCTGGTGGGCCAGGCCCAGGCGCGAGAGCTGCTTTTCGATGACCACCTGGATGGGGTTGCCCGATGGCAGGCTGACCAGGGGCACGTCTTTGAGACGGCTCCAGGGCTGGCTGTCTGACAGCTGGCCGCTGGTGTGCGCCGCATCCGGCGGGCTGATGCGCATGAGGCGGAACTTGCACAAGGGCTGGCGCGACAGCCCCACGGCGGGCTTGACGAAGAAGCCAAAGCCGATGTCGGCCTCGCCGTCGAGCACGCGCTGGCGCACGGTGCCTACCTCTACGTCGCTGAGCTGCACCTGCACACCGGGGTGGCTTTGCGCAAAACCGCGAATCACCTCGGGCAGCAGGCTGGCCGAGATCATGGGCGTGGCCGCCACCAGCAGGCGCGAGCGCACCGCGGCCTCGTTGCCGTCCAGCACGGCGCCCAGGGCGCGCAGCTCGCCCACCACGCGCTCGGCCACGGGCTGCAGGCGGCGCCCGGCGTCGGTCAGCGTGATGGACCGCGTGGTGCGGTCAAACAGGCGGGCGCCCACCTGATCCTCCAGCTCCTTGACGAGCATGCTCATGCCCGAGGGCGACAGGTGCACCTGCTCGGCCGCCTTGGCAAAGCTCTGCAGGCGCGTGACCTCCAGAAAAGCGTGGAGCTGGCGGGTGCTGACATTCATCAGCTTTGATGAAGAATTCATCAGAATTTTCCGTTTGATCAATGTCAAGAGTGTCGTTGTAATTGTCCTGCAACGCCCTTCCAACGACTAGAGAGACAAGCCCCATGCCCCAGCTGCCCACCCTGCGTGCCAACGCGCACCCGCCCTCCCCCCAACGCCGCAGCCTGGTGCTGGGCGCGCTGGCTACCACGGCTGCCGCCGCCACGCCCAGGGCCTGGGCGCAGACGGGTACTGATGCACCGGTGCGGCTGGTGGTGCCGTTCACGCCCGGCACGGGCATTGACCTGATTGCGCGGCAGATTGCGCAGCCATTGTCTGACCGGCTCAAGCGCCCGTTTTTTGTGGAGAACAAGGCGGGGGCGTCCGGGATCATCGGCACACAAGAGGTGGTGCGCGCCACGCCCGATGGCACCACGCTGCTGGTCAGCGTGAACACGCTGGTGATGAACATGGCGCTGTACCCCAAGCAGGGGTTTAACCCGCTAACGGACTTAGCGCCTGTGAGCCAGACGAGCTGGGGGCAGCTGCTGCTGGTGGCGTCGGCCGGGTCCAGGATCGAATCGCTCAAGGACCTGATGGACCGCGCCCGGGCCAAGCCCGGCTCGCTCAACTACGGCTCGCCCGGTGCGGGCACGCCGCACCACCTGGCGATGGAGTTGCTGAAAAACCGGGCCAAGATTTCGCTCACCCACATCAGCTACAGGGGCACCGCCCCGGCCGTGACGGACCTGCTGGGCGGGCAGATCGACGCGATGTTTTTGCCCATCCACGTGGCCTTGCAGCATGTGAAGGCGGGCAAGCTGAAGGCGCTGGCCATCAGCTCGGACACGCCCCACCCGCTGCTGCCCGAGGTGCCGTCGCTGGGCACGCTGAAGCTGGGCGACCTGAACGTGGACATGTGGTACGGCGTGTTTGCCCCCGCCGGCACGCCCCGCGCGATGGTGGACCGGCTGAACGCCGAGCTGCGCGACGTGCTGGCATCGCCTGCCGTGGCCAAGTCGTTCGAGACCCAAGGCATGACGCCCGCCCACAGCTCGCCCGACGCCTTCCAGAAGCTGGTGACGGCCGATGCCAAGCGCTGGGCCGACCTGATCAAGGCCCAGGGCATCACCGCCGAGTAACCACGACCACCCGCACCCAGCGGTGGCCAGTAGCGCGCCGCACTGCACAACACTGCATCGCGGCCAGTGCCAAACCGACCCGTACCGAACAACACCAACAACATGAACCAGCAAGCAACCGTGGCGCCGCAGCAAGACGCCGAAGTGATCATCGTGGGCGGCGGCCCCGTCGGCATGGGCCTAGCAATTGAGCTGGGCCAGCGCGGCGTGAGCGTGATCGTGGTGGAGCGCTATGTGCAGCCCCAGCCCATCCCCAAGGGGCAAAACCTTACGCAGCGCACCATGGAGCACTTTCACTTCTGGGGTGCAGAAAAGCAGCTGCGTGCGGCGCGCACCATCCCGGTCGAATACGGCATTGGCGGGCTGACCGCACACGGCACGCTGCTGGGGCCCTACAGCTACGACTGGCTGCAGCGCGACCTGGTCAAGCCCTACTACTTCACGGCCAACGAGCGGCTGCCGCAGTACGCCACCGAGGCCGTGCTGCGCCAGCGCGTGGCGCAGCTGCCATCGGTGCAGACGCTCTATGGCTGGGAGACTAGCACCGTGGCGCAGGATGACGCGGGCGTGTCCGTCACCATCCAGCAGCGTGGCGATGGCAAGGCCCAGCGCGTGCTGCGCGGCGCCTATGTGGTGGGATCGGACGGCGCCCGGTCGGTGGTGCGCGAGCAGGCGGGCATCACCCACTCCCGCACCGACCACGACCGCATGATGGTATTGCTGGTGTTCAAGTCCAAAGGCCTGCACCAGCTGCTGGAGCGCTACCCCGGCAAGTCTTATTACAACGTGCTGCAGCCCGAGCTGAAGGGCTACTGGAAGTTTCTGGGCCGGGTGGATCTGGGCAGCACTTGGTTCTTTCACGCCCCGGTGCCGCCGGGCACCACCAAAGACAACTTTGACTTTGCGGCCTACCTGCACGAGGCGGTGGGCGCGGAGTTTGAGGTGGAGTTTGAGCACATCGGCTTTTGGGACCTGCGCTTCATGCTGGCCGACAGCTACCGCAAAGGCCGCGTGTTCATCGCGGGCGATGCCGCGCACAGCCACCCGCCCTACGGCGGCTATGGCGTGAACTCGGGCCTGGAAGACGCGCGCAACCTGGGCTGGAAGCTGGCCGCCGTGCTGCAGGGCTGGGGCGGCGAGCGGCTGCTGGACTCGTACGACGCCGAGCGGCGCCCGGTGTTTGCGTCCACCATCAACGACTTCATTGCGCGGTCCATCGAGACCGACAAGGAATTCTTGGACGCCTATGACCCGGCGCGCGACCAGGCCGCGTTTGAAGCCGCGTGGCAAGCACGCGCCCAAGGGGCCGTGGGCGAAGTGCATGCGTTTGAGCCGCACTACGAGGGCTCGGCCATTGTGTGGGGCAGCGAGGGCCGCACCACCAGCGCCAAGGGCTCGCACCAATTCACGGCGCGGCCGGGCCACCACCTGGCACCCGCCACGCTGCCCAGCGGGCGCAACGTGTTTGAGGAACTGGGCCCGGGCTTTTCGCTGCTGGTGGTGGGCGGCGACGGCGCCCACGCGCCATCGGTGCAGGCCTTTCGCGAGGCGGCGGCGGGCCTGCCGCTGCGGCTGGTGGACTGTGGTGACGGGGGCGAAGGCACCGAGCCCGCGCGCTATGGCGCACCGCTGGTGCTGGTGCGGCCCGACCAGTTTGTGGCCTGGACGGCGCAGGCTGGCGGCCCGTCAGTGACTGCGGAGCAGGCGCGCGAAGTGCTGACGCGGGTGGCGGGGTAGACCGCAGCGCGCGGCTGAAGCGAATCGTGCGGAGGCGCGGTGCAACGCCGCGCAAGGGCGCGCGGAGGGGCGCAAAGGGGGCGCAGGTCCTGCAGCCACCGACGCGCTTGCCTGAATGAACAGAGGCAGGCCAGAAGGTAACAACCCGTTGTAGCGGGGTTGCCAAGGTGCGCGGAGTGGCAACAATGGCGGGGCGTCACCCCTCGCCTTTTGCGCCCAATCCACCAAGGACCACCCCGTGGCTGCTGCCAAAAAATCCCCACCCACTGCCATGGGCCGTGCGCCCAACACCACCGCCCCAGACGCGGCAACCACTGGGCCCGCCGCATCGGCACTGATCGACCAGCGCATTGCCGACCTGGGCGGCTGGCGTGGGCAGGTGCTGGCGCAGGTGCGCCAGCTGATCCACGAGGCCGCGCCCGGTGTGGTGGAAGAGTGGAAGTGGCGCGGCACGCCGGTGTGGTCGCTGGGTGGGATCTTGTGCACGGGCGAGAGCTGGAGCCTGTTGACGGCCTCGCAGGGGATCGCGTTGGAGCGCAATCGGGATGAATGGATGCTTCGGATGCGCCGCATGGGCTCATGCCCATGCAAGCAGCCGGGGCGTCCAATCGCCCGATTTCGCTCCAACCCTTCGGGCAGTGGTCTTTGCGGGTGGTCTGCGGCGTTGCGGCGCTTGCCAATAGCCGAGCTATTGGCTGCGCACCGCGCCTTGCACCCCATCCCGCAAAGACCGCTGCGCGCCCCCTGCGAGGCCGTCAACAGGCTCCAAAAGACAGCGGTAAAGCTCACGTTTCTCAAAGGCGCCGCCCTGCCCGACCCGGCGCGCCTTTTCAATGCCAGCCTGGAGGGCAATGCACGCCGTGCCATTGATATCAACGAAGGCGACACGCTGCCTGTCGATGCGTTCCGCGCGTTCATCCGTGCGGCGGTAGAGCTCAATGCGCTGGGCAGCAGCAAGGCCCGCAAGGGCCGGGCACCGGGGCACACAGGGTCGGCCGCATAGGCCCCAGCAATCAGACCAACAGAAGGATCACCCCATCATGCTGTCGCACGTGTTTGTGGGCATTTCAGACTTTGAGCGCGCGCTGGCGTTTTACCGGCCCGTGTTGAGCGTACTGGGCGTGAAGGAGCGGTTTTGCGAGCCCAGCCGGCCCTGGGCAGGTTGGGAATCCAACCCCGGCCCCCGCCCGCTGTTTGTGATTGCCCACCCCTTCAATGGCGAGGTGCCGCAACCCGGAAACGGCACCATGGTGGCCTTTGCGGCCGCCACGCGCGACCAGGTGGATGCTGCACACGCCCTGGCGCTGAGCCTGGGCGCCGTGTGCGAGGGCCGCCCGGGCCCGCGGCCCGAGTACCACGCCCATTACTACGGCGCGTATTTTCGGGACCCGGACGGCAACAAGCTGTGCGTGGCGTGCCACGCAGCGCAGCTGTAAGAACCTGTTCTAAGCCCCACCCTCAACCAGTCAGCGGCTGGTAGCGCCACTGCACATTCATCACCAGCACCTCGCCCTGCGCCAGTGTGCGCAGGCCGGGCTGGCCCGGCTGGTGAAAGGCGTCGATGGGCTGGGTAATGGGCTCAAAGCAGAACGCCGGGCCCTGCGGCGGGCGGTACACCAGGCAGTAGTGCTGGGCCGTGCCGCCATCCTTTTCAAAGTCGGGCATGTGGGCCGTCAGGCGCAGGCCGCGCTCGGGCCAGTCAATCTGCGCCGTGCCGCCCCAGCCGGTGTAGGCGTTGTCGATCAGGCCGCCGTTGGCGGGTGCGCCGGTGTTCAAGTCCCAGCCCGGCGGGAAGTGCTGCGTATGCTCCGTGGGCAGGGGATCGTCTCCACACAGCCACACGCCCTGCACCGGCGCCGTGATGCGCGTGCGGGGCGTGCGCGGAAACCAGGGGTGCAGGCCCAGGCCGTAGGGCAGCGGCTGCGCGCCCAGGTGCCGCACCTGCACCGACTGGTCCAGGCCGCCGTCCACCAGGCGGAAGGTTTGCACGCATTCGTACTCGTAGGGGTTGCCGTCAAATTGATCGGAGCGCAGCTGCATCTGCAGCGTGTCGGGTGCGGGCTGGGTGATCTGCCAGGGCTGCAGCCAGCCGTCGCCATGGATGGGGTACGGCTCGCCCATGCGGTTGGGGCGCATGGAGTGGAACTGCCCCGCGTGCTCAAACCCGCCGCCACTGATGCGGTTGGACCAGGGCACCATGGCAAAGGATGCGAGCTGGTACAAATCGGGCGTGGCGCCATCCCATGGCCGCCACAGGTCGATGCGTGCATCAGCCTCTTGCGGGTCGTCGATCTGCCAGGCCGCCACGCTGCCGCCCAGCGTGGGCACCAGGCCCAGGTGCTGCCCCGCGTGGTGCAGCCAGACGATGGGGTGGGATGAAGAGGCCTCGGTCATGGGCGGTGTGCTTTCTGCGGGATGGAGGAAAAAGGAGGTGGCGGAGCCACGGCCCCGCCGCTGCGCATGGGGTCGGCGTCAGCCGCCAAACAGATGCGCGGGCAGGCCGGGCGTGCTGATGTCCACGGCAAACAGTGCCCCGGCCAGCGGCTCGGTCGCGAGCAGCTCGGGCGTGAGACCGGTGCGGGCCGAGGTGATGTACAGCGTGCGCAGGTCCGCACCGCCAAAGGCGCAGTTGGTGACCTGGCTTACGGGCAGCGGGATGCGGGCCAGCTCGCCCGCCGTGTCGGCGTCGTGGCAGGTGACGCAGCCACCGCCCCAGTGCGCCACCCACAGGCGGCCCTGCGCATCGGTGGTCATGCCGTCGGGCACGCCGTCAGCCGCGGGCCAGCGCTTCCACAGCGTTTTGTCGCTCACGGTGCCGGTGGCTGGGTCGCAGTGGTAGCGGTAGGTGGCGCCCTGCACCGTGTCGTTGAAAAACATGGCCGGGCCCTGCGCGGTAGGGGCCCAGGTGGGGCCGTTGGTCACGGCAAAACCATCGTCGTGCCGCACGCAGTCGCCACTGGCGGCGTAGCTGTAGAGCGCGCCCGTGGGGGCCTCGCACGCAAAGTCCATGCTGCCGCCCCAAAAGCGCCCCTGGGCGTCACACTTGCCGTCGTTGAATCGGTTGCCGGTGCGCTCTGGCTCGGGCTGGTGCAGGTAGCGCGGGGCGATGTCGGCAGCGGGGTCGAACAGTGCAAAACCCCGGCGCAGGGTGACGATGAAGCCCGGGGCGTTGGCGCGTTCGGCAATGGCAGAAATCTCTTCATCAAACGTCCAGCGCTGGTGGGCGCTGGTGGCCGGGTCCCAGCGATGCAGCTCGCGCTGGAGGATGTCCACCCAGTACACCGCCTGCTCGCGCACCGACCACAGCACGCCTTCACCCAGCGCGTTGCCCAGTGTCATCACGCAGCGCACGGCGCCGGTGGTTGTTGGCGCAGAGGCGGACGCGCCGCTGGACGGTGGGATGGGGGTATCCAGCGAAGGGCGCACGTTGGTTGTCTCCGGTCGTTTTTTTGCATCGGCCTGCCGCCAGGCACTTGACGAGCGGCATCTTATCAACGCCAATTGATGCTTGAAATTAATTTTTTTGCCATTGATTGATTGCAATATTGATATGACACAGCTTTTTACCCCCTCCTCTTCCTCGACCGACGCCACGGGTGCCCCCCAGGGCCTGGCGAAATTCCCCAGCCTGCAAGGCCGCGCCGTGTTTGTGACCGGCGGCGGCAGCGGCATTGGCGCAGCCATCGTGGCGGCGTTTGCCGAGCAAGGCGCCCGCGTGGCGTTTGTGGACGTGGCGCGCAACGCGAGCGAAGCCCTGGCCCAGCACATTGCCGACGCAGGCCTGCCCCGCCCCTGGTGGCGTGTGTGCGATGTGCGAGATGTGAACGCCCTGCAAGCCTGTGTGGCCGAAGCGGCAGCCGAGCTGGGCAACGACTTTGCAGTGCTGGTGAACAACGTGGCCAGCGATGACCGGCACACGCTGGAGTCCGTAACCCCCGAGTACTACGACGAGCGCATGGCCATCAACGAGCGCCCCGCCTTCTTCGCCATCCAGGCCGTGGTGCCCGGCATGCGCAGGCTGGGTGCGGGCTCTGTCATCAACCTGGGCTCCACCGGCTGGCAGGGCAAGGGCACGGGCTACCCTTGCTATGCCATCGCCAAGTCGTCGGTGAACGGCCTCACGCGCGGGTTGGCCAAGACGCTGGGGCAGGACCGCATCCGCATCAACACGGTGTCGCCGGGTTGGGTGATGACGGAGCGGCAGATCAAGCTGTGGCTGGACGCCGAGGGCGAGAAAGAGCTGGCGCGCAACCAGTGCCTGCCGGACAAGCTGCGGCCGCATGACATTGCGCGGATGGTGTTGTTTTTGGCGTCGGATGATGCGGCGATGTGTACGGCGCAGGAGTTCAAGGTGGATGCGGGGTGGGTTTGATTTTTTGAAGTCTTTTTGGGCTCTGGCGCTTATCCATTAAGCGCTGGCAGCTATTGTTTTTGTAGTTTGTGAGTGTGAGTGTGGGTGCCGGTCTGGCGGCGTGCTCGGGTTGAGGACGGAGGCCGGGAGTCGCCCGGCGTGCGAGTAACTTTCTTTCGCGTCGCCGAAAGAAAGTCACCAAAGAAAGGGCGACCCTACTGCGCGCGTCCCTTCGCTGCGCTACGGGCAACCTGCGATGCTCGCACAGAGGGTGCGCCGCAGAACTCACTGCGCGCTACGCGCTCCGTTCAAACAACTGCGGCAAGTCAGTGCACGAAGTGCGTGTGTCCTTCGGCACACGCACGCACCCCCTGCCCTGCGCTTCTCGGCACGCGCAGAAGGGAACCCAAAAACGGACATCCACACGGGCCATTGCTTCGCTGCGCTGCGCTCGGCCCCGTCCCGCGGGCGCAAGCGCCACGCGCTGCGCAAACTGGGCCGAGCGCAGCGATGGCCCGAATGGATGTCCGGCTGTTTGGATGTTTGGCTCCCCACCCCTGCTGGCTGTGCCTGCGGCGGGGCGGTTGTGGGGTGAGCATGGGCGTCGCAGCGCCCATGCCTCGTGAACTGACTCGCCGTGGATGTCCGAGCGGCGCGCGCAGCGCAAAGCGAGTTCCACGGCGCACCCCGCAACCGACACGACGCAGGTTCGCCCCTTCGCACCGCGAAGGGGTCGCAGACTGGGGGTCGCCTTTCTTTTGGGTACTTTTCTTTGGCGAAGCAAAGAAAAGTACCTCGCCCGCCGGGGCGACTCCCGGCCTCCGTCCTCAGCAAAGGCATGCGGCACATTCAGCACACGAAAACAAACACTACAAAATCAATAGCTACCAGCACATATCCCACTAGCGCATCCAGCCAATAACACCCAAAACCATCAATCCCCCACCTCCAACCGCCGCCCATACTGCACCAGACTCGTCTGCTTCAACGCCTTCATCATCACCTTCGCCGCCGGCGACAGCAGCCGGTCCGACCGCGTGATGATTCCGAACGCATCCATATGGCACGGCATCGCCAGCGGCAACACCGTCACGATCCCATGCGCCGCGTAATAGCGCGCCACATCCTCCGCCACCACCGCAATCATGTCGCTCTGCTGCAGCATGCGCGTGATGAACAACAGCGCCGATGTCTCCACCGTGTGCAGCGGCGGCGCCAGCCCGTCCTGCTGGAACATCAGGTCAAACCGGTGCCGCAGCACGCTGCCCGCAGGCGGCACGATCCAGCTGGCCGAGACCACATCGCGCAGCGTCAGCCCCGTCATGCTCGACAGCGGGTGGCCCGGGCGGGTGATGGCGCAGACCAGCTCCTCGGTCAGCGACTCATAGCGCAGGTTCTCCTTGTCGTGCTCTTCATAAAGGCGGCCCACCACGATGTCGAGCTTGCCCTGCTCCAGCCGCTCCAGCAGCACCGGGCTGGTCTCGATGTCGAGCGAAATGCGCAGGCTGGGATGCTCCTGTTTGACCAGCGCCACGGCGGCGGGCAGGAGGCTCAGGCCGGGTGAGGTGATGGCGCCGATGCCCACTTGGCCATAGTGCCCACGCTTGAGCGCACCAATCTCGTCATGCGCCTGGTTCAGGTTGGCCAGGGCCATGCGGGCGTGGCGAATCATCGTTTCGCCGTACCAGGTGGGGCGCATGCCACGCGGCAGGCGGTCAAACAGCGACACCTCCAGCACATCCTCCAGGTCCTTGAGCAGCTTGGAGGCGGCCGGCTGGGTCATGCTGAGCACCTGGGCGGCGCGGTGGATGTTGCCCTCTTCGGCCAGAGCCACCAGCAGCAGAAGCTGGCGCGTCTTGAGGCGGGCGCGAATGAACCAGTGGTTGTAGGTGCTCATGGATAGCGAAGGACGGGAAAAAAAGGGGGGTTTTCCAGAATGCAAAGAACGATATGTATTTTGTCTAAAAAACGATTGGATTGATATCTAAACCTTCCATAGACTTCGCCGCAACTGCAACAAAGGCCTCTCTCCATGAAGCTCGGCGACCTCCAGCTCAGCCCCCGGCACCTGATCAACGGCCGGTGGGAAATCGGCACCACCACCGGCATCAGCACCAACCCGTCGGACACCCGCGAGGTGGTGGCCGAATACGCCCGCGCCGACCGCAACCAGACCGAGCTGGCCGTGCGCGCTGCGGCCGATGCCCTGCCCACCTGGAGCCAAAGCACCCCCCAACGCCGCGCCGACGTGCTGGACATGATCGGCAGCGAACTGCTGGCGCGCAAGGACGAGCTGGGCGCACTGCTGGCGCGCGAAGAAGGCAAGACCCTGCCTGAAGGCGTGGCCGAGGTGGCGCGCAGCGGGCAGATCTTCAAGTTTTTTGCGGGCGAGGCGCTGCGCATCCAGGGCGAGCTGCTGGCCTCTGTGCGCCAGGGCGTGCAGGTGGACGTAACCCGTGAGCCCGTGGGCGTGGTGGGCATCATCGCGCCGTGGAACTTCCCGTTCGCCATCCCGGCCTGGAAGATCGCCCCGGCCCTGGCCTACGGAAACACCGTGGTGTTCAAGCCCGCCGAGCTGGTGCCCGCCTGTGGCTGGGCGCTGGCCGAAATCATCAGCCGCAGCGGCCTGCCCGCCGGTGCCTTCAACCTCGTCATGGGCAGCGGCCGCGAGGTGGGCCAGACGCTGGTAGACCACCCGCTGGTCAACGCGCTGAGCTTTACCGGGTCAGTCGCCACGGGCGACCGCATCCTGCGCGCGGCCTCAGCACGGCGCGCCAAGGTGCAGCTGGAGATGGGCGGCAAGAACCCGCTCATCGTGCTGGCCGACGCCGACCTGGACCAGGCGGTGGACTGCGCGCTGCAGGGCTCGTATTTCTCCACCGGCCAGCGCTGCACGGCATCGAGCCGTCTCATCGTCGAGGCCGAGGTGCACGACGCCTTTGTGGCGCGCCTGCGCAACCGGCTGGTCAGCCTGAAGGTGGGCCATGCGCTGGAGCGCGGCACCGAGATGGGCCCGGTGGTGGACGACAACCAGCTGGCGCAGAACCTGGGCTACATCGACATTGCGCGCAATGAGGGGGCGGAGCATGTCTGGGGTGGCGAGCGCCTGGAGCGCCCCACCCCAGGCCATTACATGAGCCCCGCCCTCTTCCTGGCCCGCCCCGAACACCGCGTGGCGCGCGAGGAAATCTTTGGCCCCGTGGCCTGCGTGCTGCGGGCTGACGACTACGAGCACGCACTGGCCTTGGCCAACGACACGCCCTTTGGCCTGTGTGCGGGCATCTGCACCACGTCGCTCAAGCGCGCCATGCACTTCAAGCGCCACGCTGCCGTGGGCATGACCATGGTGAACCTGCCCACGGCGGGCGTGGACTTCCATGTGCCGTTTGGCGGCCGCAAGGAATCGAGCTACGGCGCCCGCGAGCAGGGGCGCTACGCCGCTGAGTTCTACACCACCGTCAAGACGGGCTACATGCTGGCTTGAGCCCTGCCCTTTTCGTTCGTTCCTTCTTTCCATCCCGCAACCATCGTCAACCAACCATTACAGACAGGAGACAAGATGATGAAAATGAACCGCCGCACCGTTGCTGCCGCCTTGGCCAGCGTGCCCGTGGCCGCCTTGCTGCCCGGCACCGCCTGGGCGCAAAAGCCCCTCGTGCTGGGCTTCAGCCAGGTGGGGGCCGAGAGCGAATGGCGCACCGCCAATACTGAGTCCATCAAGTCCGCCGCCAAGGAGGCGGGCATTGAACTGAAGTTCTCGGACGCGCAGCAAAAGCAGGAGAACCAGATCAAGGCCATCCGCTCGTTCATCGCACAGAAGGTGGACGTGATTGCGTTCTCGCCCGTGGTGGAGTCCGGCTGGGAGCCCGTGCTGCGCGAAGCCAAGGCCGCCAAGATCCCCGTGGTGCTGACCGACCGTGCAGTGAACACCAAGGACACAACGCTGTACGTGACCTTCATGGGCTCGGACTTTGTGGAAGAAGGCCGCAAGGCCGGCCGCTGGCTGGTGGAGAAGATGAAGGACCAGAAGGGCGAGGTCAACATCGTCGAGCTGCAAGGCACCGTGGGCTCCGCCCCTGCCATCGACCGCAAGAAGGGCTTTGAAGAAATCATCAAGGCCGACTCCAAGTTCAAGATCATCCGCAGCCAGACCGGCGACTTCACCCGTGCCAAGGGCAAGGAAGTGATGGAAGCCTTCCTGAAGGCCGAGGGCAAGAAGATCAATGTGCTGTACGCGCACAACGACGACATGGCGATCGGCGCCATCCAGGCCATCGAAGAGGCCGGCATGAAGCCCGCCAAGGACATCGTGATCATCTCCATCGACGCGGTGAAGGGCGCCTTCGAAGCCATGATCGCCGGCAAGCTCAACGTGAGCGTGGAGTGCAGCCCCCTGCTCGGCCCGCAGCTGATGAGCGCCGTGAAGGACATCAAAGCTGGCAAGGCCGTGCCCAAGCGCATCGTGACCGAGGAAGGCATCTTCCCGATGGAAGTGGCGGCCAAGGAAATGCCGAACAGGAAGTATTAACCCCCTGAGGCGCTGCGCGCCTTCCCCCTTTCTCTCGCATCGCTGCGCGATGCGGGAAGGGGGACGCCACCGGCCCGGCGGGGCGGCCCTTGGGCGGTGGCTCTGGCACTGGGCCGCGACAGTTTCGTAAGGCCGTGACGCATCCAAGCGGCAATCAAATCAAAACAACATCAGGAGACAGACTCAAATGAAGCGTGCAATTTTCAAGGCCGTGTTGGCCACCGTGGCACTGGCGGCGATTGGCGCCACATCCGTGGCATCGGCCCAGGACAAGGGCACCATCGGCATCTCGATGCCCACCAAGTCCTCGGCGCGCTGGATTGCCGATGGCGACAACATGGTCAAGGTGCTCAAGGACCGGGGCTACAAGACCGACCTGCAGTACGCCGAAGACGACATCCCCAACCAGCTCGCGCAGATCGAGAACATGATCACCAAGGGCGCCAAGGTGCTGGTGATCGCGTCGATTGACGGCACCACGCTGTCCAAGGCGCTGCAAAACGCGGCCGACAAGGGCGTGAAGGTCATTGCGTACGACCGTCTCATCAAGGGCTCGAAGAACGTGGACTACTACGCCACGTTCGACAACTTCCAGGTGGGTGTGCTGCAGGCCACCTCCATCGTGGACAAGCTGGGCCTCAAGCAAGGCAAGGGACCTTTCAATATCGAACTGTTCGGCGGCTCACCCGACGACAACAACGCCTTCTTCTTCTACGACGGTGCCATGAGCGTGCTGCAACCGTACATCGACAGCGGCAAGCTGGTGGTGCGCAGCAAGCAGACCGGCATGAACAAGGTGGGCACGCTGCGCTGGGACGGCTCGGTGGCCCAGGCGCGCATGGACAACCTGCTGTCGGCCTACTACGGCAAGGACAAGGTGCACGCGGTGCTCTCGCCCTATGACGGCATCTCCATCGGCATCCTGTCGTCCCTCAAGGGCGTGGGCTACTGCACCGCGCAGCAGCCCTGCCCCGTGGTTAGCGGCCAGGACGCTGAGGTGCCCTCCATCAAGTCCATCCTCAAGGGCGAGCAGTCCTCCACCGTGTTCAAGGACACCCGCGAGCTGGCCAAGGTCGCCGCCAACATGGTGGACGCCGTGCTGACGGGCAAGCAGCCCGAAATCAACGACACCAAGACCTACAACAACGGCGTGAAGGTGGTGCCCTCGTACCTGCTCAAGCCGGTGGCAGTGGATTCTTCCAACTGGAATGCAGTGCTGGTGGGTAGCGGGTACTACAAGGAATCGCAAATCAAGTGAGCACGAGCGGCTTCTGCATCTAAAGCCGCCGCCTGCGAATGCCTCTGGGGCAGCGCAGGCGGCCTGCAACCAGGACGGGGCAAGAGGCCCCGCCAACAGACTGAGAGACCATGCTTCTTGAAATGCGGAACATCCGCAAAACCTTCCCCGGCGTGGTGGCGCTGAACCAGGTCAACCTGCAGGTGCAGGCCGGGGAGATCCATGCCATCGTCGGCGAAAACGGGGCGGGCAAATCCACGCTGATGAAGGTGCTGTCGGGTGTGTACCCACACGGCAGCTACAGCGGCCAGATCCTGTTCGACGGGCAAGAGCGCGAGTTTGCAGGTATCCGCGACAGCGAGCACCTGGGCATCATCATCATTCACCAAGAGCTGGCGCTGGTGCCGCTGCTGTCGATTGCCGAGAACATCTTCCTGGGCAACGAAACCGCGCGCCACGGCGTCATCGACTGGATGGCCGCCCACAGCCGCGCCCAGGCGCTGCTGCACAAGGTGGGCCTGCGCGAATCGCCCGACACGCCCGTGGGCCAACTGGGGGTGGGCAAGCAGCAGCTGGTGGAGATTGCCAAGGCGCTGTCGCGCAAGGTGCGCCTGTTGATCCTGGACGAGCCCACCGCCAGCCTGAACGAGAACGACAGCCAGGCGCTGCTGGACCTGCTGCTGGAGCTCAAGGCCCAGGGCATCACCTGCATCCTGATCTCGCACAAGCTCAATGAAATCTCGCGCGTGGCCGATGCGATCACCGTGCTGCGCGATGGCAGCACCGTACAGATGCTGGACTGCCGCGAGGGCCCGGTGAGCGAAGACCGCGTGATCCAGGCCATGGTGGGCCGCGAGATGAGCGACCGTTACCCCCAGCGCCAGCCGCAAGTGGGCGACATTGTTTTTGAGGTGCGCAACTGGCGCGCCCACCACCCGCAGCGCAGCGACCGCGAGCACCTCAAAGGCATCGACCTGAATGTGCGGCGCGGCGAGATAGTGGGCATTGCGGGCCTGATGGGCGCAGGCCGCACCGAGCTGGCCATGAGCATCTTCGGCCGCTCGTGGGGCCAGCGCATCAGCGGCGAAGTGCGGCTGCACGGCCAACCCATCGATGTGAGCACAGTGGAAAAGGCCGTGCGCCACGGCCTGGCCTATGTGACCGAAGACCGCAAGGGCAATGGCCTGGTGCTGAACGAAGACATCCAGTTCAACACCTCGCTGGCCAACCTGCCGGGCGTGTCGTTCGCCAGCGTGATCGACAGCGGTCAAGAACACCGCGTGGCACAGGATTACCGCGAGAAGCTGCGCATCCGCTGCTCGGGCGTGGACCAGAAGACGCTGAACCTCTCGGGCGGCAACCAGCAAAAAGTCGTGCTGAGCAAATGGCTGTTCACCAGCCCCGAAGTGCTCATCCTCGACGAGCCCACGCGCGGCATCGACGTCGGCGCCAAGTATGAGATCTACACGCTGATTGCCCAGCTGGCGGCGGAGGGCAAATGCGTGATCGTGATCTCCTCCGAAATGCCCGAGCTGCTGGGCATCACGGACCGCATCTATGTGATGAACGAAGGCCGCTTTGTGGCCGAGATGCCAACTTCAGATGCCTCGCAAGAAAAGATCATGCGAGCCATCGTGAGTGCCCCCCCTGAGGCGCTTCGCGCCATCCCCCCCAAGGGGGACGCCGCCCGTGCGGCGGGGCGGCCCTTGCACGGCGGCCGCGCGTAGCTGCAGCGCCCCTCTTCAGCGCCTGATGAACCGCACAACGCATTGAACTGATGACCGAAATGAGCCAGACCACCCATCCCCCCGCCAGCACGCTGGCCGACGGCAGCCCGACAGCAGCGGCGCGGCACGACAAATCGCTGTTGCAGCACCTGCAGCACAACCTGCGCGAATACGGCATGTTGATCACGCTGGTGGCCATCATGGCCTTTTTCCAGTACATGACCGAGGGCACGCTGATGCAGCCCTTGAACCTGACCAACCTGGTGCTGCAGAACAGCTATATCGTCATCATGGCGCTGGGCATGCTGCTGGTCATCGTGGCCGGGCACATCGACCTGTCGGTGGGGTCGGTGTGTGGCTTCATCGGCGCACTGGCAGCGGTGCTGATGGTCGAATACAACTGGCACTTTGTGCCCGCCACGCTGGTGTGCCTGCTGTGCGGCGGCCTCATCGGCGCCATTCAAGGCGGGTTTGTGGCCTTCTCGCGCATCCCCTCGTTCATCGTCACGTTGGCGGGCATGCTGGTGTTCAAGGGCCTGGCGCTGGCGCTGCTGGCTGGTCAGTCGGTGGGGCCGTTCCCATCGGCGTTCCAGATGCTCAGCTCGGGTTTTATCCCCGACCTGTTCAGTGTGGAGGGGCTGCGCCTGACCTCGCTGCTGCTGGGCGCCGCAGTGGCCGCAGCCCTGGCCGTGGGTGGCCTGCGCCAGCGCGCCAACCGGCTGCGCCACGGCGTGCAGACAGAGCCTGCGGGTCTGTTCATCGCCCGCACCATCGTTTTTGGCGGGCTGCTGGTGTACTTCAGCTACCTCCTGGCCTCATACAAGGGCCTGCCCAACGTACTCATCGTGATGGCGCTGCTGATCGTGCTGTTCGACTTTGTCACCAGCCGCACGACCATCGGCCGCCGCATCTATGCCATGGGCGGCAACGAGAAGGCGGCCAAGCTCTCGGGCATCAAGACCGAGCGGCTTACGCTGTACGCCTTCATCAACATGGGCGTGCTGGCCGCCCTGGCCGGGCTGGTTTTTGCGGCGCGGCTCAACACCGCCACGCCCAAGGCGGGCCTGGGTTTTGAGCTGGACGTGATTGCGGCCTGCTTCATCGGCGGCGCATCGGCATCGGGCGGCGTGGGCAAGGTGATGGGCGCGGTCATCGGCGCCTTTGTGATGGGCGTGATGAACAACGGCATGTCCATCCTGGGCATCGGCATCGACTACCAGCAGGTCATCAAGGGCGTCGTGCTGCTGGCCGCCGTGCTCGTGGACGTTTACAACAAGAACAAAGCGTGATGACCCCCATGGACGCGTCCACCGCTCACGCCCCTGCTGCCGCGCCTGTGCTGCAGCTCTCGGGAATTCACAAGCAGTTTGCGGGCATCCCCGTGCTGCGCGATGTGCGGCTCAACCTCTACCCCGGCGAGATCCATGCGCTGATGGGGCAAAACGGTGCGGGCAAGTCCACGCTGATCAAGGTGCTGACGGGCGTGCTGGAGGCCAGCGGCGGGCAGATGCGGCTGGGCGGAGAAGCGGTGTGGCCGGACTCGCCGCTGGCGGCGCAGCGCCTGGGCATTAGCACCGTGTACCAGGAGGTCAACCTTTGCCCCAACCTCTCGGTGGCCGAGAACATCTTTGCGGGCCGCTACCCGCGCTGCGGCATCGCGCAGGGCTTTCGCATCGACTGGGCCACGCTGCACCAGCGCGCCCGCGATCTGGTGGCGCGCATCGGCCTACAGATCGACGTGACGCGCCTGCTGTCGGACTACCCCGTGGCCGTGCAACAGCTGGTGGCGATTGCGCGCGCACTCAGCATCGAATCGCGCGTGCTGATCCTGGATGAGCCCACCTCCAGCCTGGACGACGACGAAGTGCAAAAGCTCTTCGAGGTGCTTCGGCGCCTGCGCAGCGAGGGGCTGTCCATCGTCTTTGTGACGCATTTCCTGAACCAGGTGTATGCCGTTTCCGACCGCATCACCGTATTGCGCAACGGCAGCTGGGTGGGCGAGTGGCGCGCGCAGGACCTGGGCCCACAGGCACTGATCGCAGCCATGCTGGGCCGCGACCTGGCCGCAGCGTCGGAGCAACCCGCACCAGCGCCCTCCGTGGACAGCCGTCAAGCCACGCTGCTGCAAACCGAGGGCCTGGGGCAGGACACGCAACTGCAGCCGCTGGACCTGCAGATCCGTGCGGGCGAGGTGGTGGGCCTGGCGGGGCTGCTGGGCTCGGGCCGCACCGAGCTGGCGCGCCTGCTGTTTGGCCTGGAGCAGCCCGACCGGGGCGCGCTGCGCATCGACGGACAGGTGGTGAAGTTCGCCAACCCCATGGACGCGATCCGCCATGGCCTGGCCCTGTGCCCCGAAGAGCGCAAGACTGACGGCATCGTGGCCGAGCTGTCGGTGCGGGAGAACATTGCGCTGGCGCTGCAGGCGCGCATGGGTGTGAGCAAGTTCCTCTCGCGCGCTGAACAAACAGCCCTGGCCGAGCGCTATGTGAAGCTGCTGGGCATCAAGACCGAGAGTGTGGACAAGCCCATCGGCTTGCTCTCGGGCGGCAACCAGCAAAAGGCGATCCTCGCGCGCTGGATGGCCATCGAGCCGCGCCTGCTGATCCTGGACGAACCCACGCGCGGCATCGACGTGGCCGCCAAGCAGGAAATCATGGACCAGATCCTGCGCCTGGCCCAGGCGGGCATGGCGGTGCTGTTCATCTCTTCCGAAATGAGCGAGGTGGTGCGCGTGGCGCACCGCATCGTGGTGCTCCGCGACCGCCGCAAGGTGGGCGAGCTGCCTGCAGGCAGCAGCGAAGACGCCGTCTACGACCTGATTGCTGCCGAACATGTCTGAACGTTCCCCCTCCCTTCTGGTGGCCCTGCTGCGCCACCGTCTGGCCTGGCCCCTGATCACGCTGGCACTGCTGCTCATCGTGAACACGGTGTTCAACAGCAGCTTCCTACACATTGAATGGCGCGACGGACACCTGTACGGCAGCCTCATCGACATCCTGAACCGCGCCGCGCCACTAGTGCTGGTGTCGCTGGGCATGACGCTGGTGATTGCGACGCGCGGCATCGATATTTCGGTGGGTGCGACGGTGGCCATTGCAGCGGCCGTGGCAGCGTGGCTGATCGGCGGCTCGGTATCAGGCACCGAAAGCCGGTTTCCGCTCCCAGTCGCCATCCTGGGCGCCATTGGCGTGGCGCTGCTGTGTGGGCTGTGGAACGGCGTGCTGGTCGCCAAGGTGGGCATGCAGCCCATCATTGCCACGCTGATTCTCATGGTGGCGGGCCGGGGCATTGCCCAGCTCATCACCGACGGGCAGATCATCACCATTTACTACACGCCCTACTTCTTCATGGGCGGCGGGTACCTGGCAGGGCTGCCGTTCTCGCTGTTTGTGGTGGCTGTGGTCTTTGCAGTGCTGTACCTGGCTATCACGCGCACGGCGCTGGGCCTGTTCATCCAGGCTGTGGGCATCAACCCCACGGCAGCGCGCGTGGCGGGTGTGCAGGCGGGACGGCTTATCGTGGCGGCCTATGTGTTTTGCGGCGTGTGCGCGGGCATTGCGGGGCTGCTCATCAGCTCCAACGTGAAGAGTGCGGATGGCAACAACGCGGGGCAGTTGCTGGAGCTGGACGCCATCCTGGCTGTCACGCTGGGTGGCACGGCTCTCACCGGCGGGCGCTTCAGCCTGGTGGGCAGCGTGATTGGTGCGCTCATCATCCAGACGCTGACCTACGCCATCTACTCGCTGGGCGTGCCGCCCGAGATCAACCTGGTGGTCAAAGCTGTGGTGGTGTTCATCGTGATGCTGCTGCAGTCGCCCGAGTTCCGGGCGCAAGTCGGCGCGCTGGCACGCCGCCCCGGCGCGGGAGCTTTGCAATGAGCGCCGTGCCCAAGACTGCAGGCTTCAGCACCATGAGCCACCCTGCCCCACAGGCCACCGCCGCGCGCGCGCGGTTCAACCCCAAGTACCTGCCGCTGGCAGCCACCATCTCGCTGTTCGTGGCCATGGCCACGCTGGGTTCGGTGCTGTACACTGGGTTCTTCTCGGCCCAGGTTTTCCTCAACCTGCTGATCGACAACGCCTTCCTCATCATCGTGGCGGTGGGCATGACGTTCGTGATCCTGTCGGGCGGCATCGACCTCTCGGTAGGCTCGGTGGTGGCGCTGACCACCATGGTGCTGGCCGCGCTGGTGGAACACCGGGGCTGGAACCCCATGGTCGCCATCCCGCTGGTGCTGCTGATGGGCACAGCATTTGGCGCGTTCATGGGCTTCCTCATCGAACGCTTCAAGCTGCAGCCCTTCATCGTCACGCTGGCAGGCATGTTCCTGGCGCGGGGGCTGTGCTACCTGATCAGCATCGATTCCATCAGCATCACCCACGAGGGCTACTCCGAGCTGGCCCAGTGGCGCTTGCCGCTGTGGGAAGGCGCGTCCCTATCGCTGGGCGCGCTCATTGCCATCGCCGTGCTGCTGGTGGCCCTGTTTTTGGCGCACTGCACGCCGTTTGGCCGCAGCGTGTATGCGGTGGGCGGCAGCGAGCACTCGGCCGTGCTCATGGGCCTGCCGGTGCGCCGCACGCTCATTGGCGTGTACACGCTGTCGGGCTTTTGCTCGGCGCTGGCGGGCGTGGTGTTCACGTTCTACATGCTGTCGGGCTACGGCTTGCATGCCGTGGGCATGGAACTGGACGCAATTGCCGCCGTGGTCATTGGCGGCACGCTGCTCACGGGTGGCGTGGGCTATGTGGCGGGCACGCTGTTTGGCGTGCTCATGCTCGGAATCATCCAGACCCTGATTTCCTTCGACGGCACGCTCAGCTCCTGGTGGACACGCATCGTCGTTGGTGTGCTGCTGTTCGCTTTCTGTCTGCTGCAGCGGCTGCTTTCGCGCCGCTCGGGCAAGGCCCGTTGACCCTTCATTTCTCCTCTTTCTCTCGCACCCCACCATGACCACCCCCAAGCGCAAACTCCGCTCCGCCGAATGGTTCGGCACGGCCGACAAAAACGGCTTCATGTACCGCAGCTGGATGAAGAACCAGGGCATCCCCGACCACGCGTTTGACGGCCGCCCCGTGATCGGCATCTGCAACACCTGGTCCGAGCTGACCCCGTGCAACGCACACTTTCGCAAGATCGCCGAGCATGTGAAGCGCGGCATCTACGAGGCGGGTGGCTTCCCCGTCGAATTCCCGGTGTTCTCCAACGGCGAATCCAACCTGCGCCCCACGGCCATGCTCACGCGCAACCTGGCCAGCATGGATGTGGAAGAGGCCATTCGCGGCAACCCCATCGACGCGGTGGTGCTGCTGGTGGGCTGCGACAAGACCACACCGGCCCTGCTGATGGGCGCGGCCAGCTGCGATGTGCCCGCCATCGTGGTCACGGGCGGGCCCATGCTCAACGGCAAGCTCGACGGCAAGGACATCGGCTCGGGTACGGCCGTGTGGCGCCTGCACGAGTCACTCAAAGCCGGCGAGATCAACGAGCACCAGTTCTTCGCGGCCGAGGCCGGCATGTCCCGCTCTGCCGGCACCTGCAACACCATGGGCACGGCCAGCACCATGGCCTGCATGGCCGAATCGCTGGGCACTTCGCTGCCGCACAACGCAGCCATACCGGCGGTGGACTCGCGCCGGTATGTGCTGGCCCACATGTCGGGCAAACGGATCGTTGAAATGGCACACGAAGGGCTCACGCTCTCCAAGATCCTCACGCGCGAAGCCTTCGAGAACGCCATCCGCACCAACGCCGCCATCGGTGGCTCCACCAACGCGGTCATCCACCTGAAGGCCATCGCGGGCCGCATCGGTGTGCAGCTGGACCTGGAGGACTGGACGCGCATTGGCCGTGGCACGCCCACGCTGGTGGACCTGCAGCCCTCGGGCCGCTTCCTGATGGAAGAGTTCTACTACGCGGGCGGCCTGCCCGCCGTGCTGCGCCGCCTGGGCGAGAACGGCCTGCTGCCCCACCCCAACGCACTCACCGTCAACGGCAAGAGCCTGTGGGACAACGTGCGCGAAGCCCCGCAGTACAACGACGAGGTGATCCGCCCGATCAACAACCCGCTGATTGCCGACGGCGGCATCTGCATCCTGCGCGGCAACTTGGCGCCGCGTGGCGCGGTGCTGAAACCCTCCGCCGCCTCGCCCGAGCTGCTCAAGCACCGGGGCCGCGCCGTGGTGTTCGAGAACCTGGAGCACTACAAGGAACGCATCGTCGATGAAAACCTGGACATCGACGCCAGCTGCGTGATGGTGCTCAAGAACTGCGGCCCCAAGGGCTACCCCGGCATGGCCGAGGTGGGCAACATGGGCCTGCCCCCGAAGCTGCTGCGCCAGGGCGTGAAGGACATGGTGCGCATCTCCGACGCCCGCATGAGCGGCACCGCCTACGGCACCGTGGTGCTGCACGTGGCGCCCGAGGCGGCAGCCGGTGGCCCGCTGGCTGCTGTGCGCGATGGCGACTTCATTGAGCTGGACTGCGAGAACGGCCGCCTGCATCTGGACATCAGCGACGAGGAACTGGCAGCACGCCTGGCCGCATTGGCTGGCGCGGACAACGGCGGACGCGGCGGCTACCAGCGGCTGTATGTGGACCACGTACTGCAGGCGGACGATGGTTGCGACTTTGACTTCTTGGTCGGCTGCCGGGGGGCTGCTGTGCCCCGCCACTCGCATTGATGTGCCCCAACTGAGGCGCTCGCCGCAGTCAAATGCTACAGATTCAATAGCTACCAGCGCTTATTCGATTAGCGCTAGAGACATATTTCACTCAAATTCTTACCCGCACCCGCCATGCCAGCCACCCATTCCCTCCAGAACCCTCGCTACCGCGGCATCTTCCCCGTGGTGCCCACCACGTTCCACGAAGACGGCACGCTCGACCTCGACAGCCAGAAGCACTGCCTCGACTTCATGATCGACGCCGGTGTAGACGGCGTCTGCATCCTGGCCAACTTCTCTGAGCAGTTCTCGCTATCGGACGCCGAGCGCGAAGTCCTCACCCGCACATCGCTGGAGCATGTGGCAGGCCGTGTGCCGGTGATCGTCACCACCACCCACTACGGCACCCGCGTGTGCGCCGAGCGCAGCCGCGCCGCGCAGGACATGGGCGCGGCCATGGTGATGGTCATGCCGCCCTACCACGGTGCCACCTTCCGCGTGCCCGAGGCGCAGATCTACGAGTTCTATGCCCGTGTGTCCGATGCGATCCGCATCCCGATCATGGTGCAGGACGCGCCCGCCAGCGGCACCGTGCTGTCGGCCCCCTTCCTGGCCCGCATGGCGCAAGAGATTGAAAACCTGGCCTACTTCAAGATCGAAGTGCCCGGTGCCGCCAGCAAGCTGCGCGAGCTGATCCGCCTGGGCGGCGACGCCATCGAAGGCCCGTGGGACGGCGAAGAGGCCATCACCCTGCTGGCCGACCTGGATGCGGGCGCCACGGGCGCGATGACGGGCGGCGCGTTCCCCGACGGCATTCGCCCCATCATTGAGGCGCACCGCCAGGGTGACATGGACCAGGCGTTTGCGCTGTACCAGCGCTGGCTGCCGCTCATCAACCACGAAAACCGCCAGGGCGGCATCCTCACGGCCAAGGCACTGATGAAGGAAGGCGGCGTGATCACCTGCGAGGCAGGCCGCCACCCCTTCCCGACCATGTACCCCGAGGTGCGGCGCGGCCTGATCGATATCGCGCGGCGGCTGGACCCGCTCGTTCTGCGCTGGGCGCGTTAAGCAGGACACCCATGGTGCCTGCACGTTTTCTGGTGCCCGCCGAGGCGGGCCTGATCGCCCTGGACTGGGGCACCAGCGCATTGCGCGCCTTCCGCATGGGCGCGCATGGCGAGGTGCTGGAAACGCGGCACCGCCCCTGGGGCATCATGAACCTGCCCCCCGCCACCGCGAGCGTGGCAGACGGCGAGCCCGGCGCCGCGTTTGAACGCGCACTGCAAGACACCTGCGGCGACTGGCTGGCCGCCACACCCGGCCTGCCTCTGCTGGCCTGCGGCATGGTGGGCAGCGCGCAGGGCTGGCGCGAGGCCAAGTACCTGCCGACGCCCACCTCGCTCGATGCACTGGCGCGGGGCCTGACGCTGGTGGCGCGGCGCGACGGCCCGCCGCTGCACATCGTGCCGGGCTTGTTGCAGCAGGGCGCACTGCCCAACGTGATGCGCGGCGAAGAAACCCAGGTGCTGGGGGTGCTGGCAGGCCTTGCACTGCCTCCGGATGGGCTCGTGCTCATCGGCCTGCCCGGCACCCACAGCAAATGGGTGCTGGCACGCCGGGGCCGCATCGAGCAGTTCCACACCTTCATGACCGGCGAGGTGTTTGCCGCGCTGCGCGGCCACACCATTCTGGGCAAGACCATGCAGGCTGCACCGGCCCCCGACGACGATGCCTTTGCGCGCGGGCTGGAGGTGGCGCGGGGCAGCGATGCCGCGCTGGGACTGCTCTCGCACATCTTCAGCACCCGCACGCTGGGGCTGACCGGCGCGCTGGCGCCTACCGCGCAAGCGGACTACCTCTCGGGCCTGCTGATCGGGCACGAGGTCGCCAGCCTGAGCCGCGCACAGGATCAAACCCCAACAACACCACCAACGCTGGTGCTGTGCGGCGAGCCCGACCTGTGCCGCCGCTACGCCGTCGCGCTGCAGACCTACGGCTTTGCCGCACCCACCATCGCCACGCAGGCCACGGCCACCGGGCTGTGGCAGATCGCGCTGGCGGCAGGGCTGGTCGTTGCGCCCGCGCCCTCCTCCTAACACCCCTTCACCGCCGGGAGCCTGGCTGCATGAACCCCATCGACAAATCCCTGTTCCACATCCTGCAGCGCTGCGGGCTCATCGCCATCCTGCGCGGTGTGCAGCCGCACGAGGTGGTGGCCATCGGCCATGCGCTGTACGACGCAGGGTTTCGCATCATCGAAGTGCCACTCAACTCGCCCGAGCCGCTGGCCAGCATCCGCGCGCTGCGCGATGCGCTGCCCGCCGACTGCCTCGTGGGTGCAGGTACGGTGCTCTCCATCGATGCCGTGGCCGATGTGGCCGCAGCCGGTGGGCAGATCATCGTCATGCCCCACAGCGACCCCGACGTGATCCGCGCCGCGCGCGCCGCTGGCATGGCCTGCGCGCCCGGCGTGGCCACGCTGACCGAGGCCTATGCCGCGCTGGCGGCCGGGGCCAACATGCTCAAGCTCTTCCCGGCCGAAGCGCTGCCGCCCCACGTGCTCAAGGCCTGGCGCGCCGTCATCACGCCGCCCATGGCGCTGGTGCCCGTGGGCGGCATCGTGCCGGAGAGCATCGCGCCGTATGCCGCCGCTGGTGCCAGCGGCTTTGGCCTGGGCTCGGCCCTGTACCGGCCGGGTGACCAGGCTCCCGAAGTGGCGCACAAGGCTGCTGCGTTTGCACGGGCATGGCAGGCGTCGTTTGGCAACTCGCCCGCCACCGCCTGAACTCTCCCCCACTCGTCTCCAACAACTCCGCGCTTCGCAACGCATTGCACTGCCCCCATGAAGATCATCCGACTCACCACGTTCATCGTCCCGCCACGCTGGTGCTTTCTCAAAATAGAAACCGACGAAGGCATCACCGGCTGGGGTGAGCCTGTGCTGGAGGGCCGCGCCCACACCGTGGCTGCTGCGGTCGATGAGTTGGCCGACTACCTCGTCGGCAAAGACCCGCGCCACATCGAAGACCATTGGACCGTGCTGTACCGGGGCGGCTTCTACCGGGGTGGCGGCGTGCACATGAGCGCACTGGCGGGCATCGACCAGGCGCTGTGGGACATCAAGGGCAAGGCGCTGGGCGTGCCCGTGTCCCAGCTATTGGGTGGCAATGTGCGCAGCCACATCAAGGTCTACAGCTGGATCGGCGGCGACCGACCCAGCGAGACCGCTGCCGCCGCGCAAGCCGCCGTAGCGCGCGGCTTCACGGCCGTGAAGATGAACGGCACCGAAGAGGTGCAGTACGTGGACAGCTACGACAAGGTGGAGCGCTGCCTGCAAAACGTGGCCGCCGTGCGCGAGGCCGTGGGCCCCAATGTGGGCATCGGCGTGGACTTCCACGGCCGCGTGCATCGGCCCATGGCCAAGGTGCTGGTCAAGGAGCTGGAGCCCTACAAGCTCATGTTCATCGAAGAGCCTGTGCTGAGCGAACACGAAGAAGCACTGAAGGAGATTGCGCGCATCTCGTCCACCCCCATCGCCCTGGGCGAGCGCCTGTACTCGCGCTGGGACTTCAAGCGCGTACTGCAAGGCGGCTATGCCGACATCATCCAGCCCGACCCCTCGCACGCAGGCGGCATCACCGAAACCCGCAAGATCGCCAGCATGGCCGAGGCCTACGACGTGGCCCTGGCCCTGCACTGCCCGCTGGGCCCCATTGCCCTGGCCGCCAACCTGCAACTGGACGCGGTTTGCTACAACGCCTTCATCCAGGAGCAGAGCCTGGGCATCCACTACAACCAGACCAACGACTTGATGGACTATGTGTCCAACCCCGAGGTGTTTGCGTACCAGGATGGCATGGTGGCCATCCCCACCGGGCCCGGGCTAGGGATTGAGGTGAACGAAGACTATGTGCGCGAGCGGGCGCAGCAGGGGCACCGGTGGAGGAACCCGGTGTGGCGGCACCGGGATGGGAGCTTTGCAGAGTGGTGAGGGGGTTGAGCGCCTTGTTATTGATGCGGCGCGGTTTGTTTCAGAGTATCGATGGCGCTGTACCTCAGCTTGCCCAGGGCTACGGCAACCCCGGCCCGAACGGGGCTCATGAATGGACTGCGCCAGATCAACAGGCCAGGAGCAGACGCGCGGTTTCATCTTTCGAACGCTTGCTGGTACGTGGATGACTCACTCCTGCTCTGAGAAAATCAGAGCGGCTTGGGCAAATCACAGGCTGCAAAAAAGCGCCACACGAGCTTCATCAAGCACCTCGACAAGCTCATCTGCAACAAACTGTCTGCTTCCGATTTCAAGCAAACCTTCGCCTTGCAACACATGTGCCAGCCGGTAAGCCCGCTCTAACAAGGCAGCGGCCTCAAGCAACTCCTTTTGTCCGCTCATGCTGTGTCAGTGTGCCTGGATCAGGTTGGCTGCACCCAATCCGAGGAACACCATAAAAAGCGCCTTCTGGAAGACGGGACCGACAAGGCGGCGACGTAGCAGCTCACCAAGCTTGAGCCCGCTCAATGCGCCGATCAATGCTCCACCGACTGCAATAGCAACAGACGACGAGATCAACCCCAAAGAGGCGGACATCTGCACTTTCATGGCGAGCGACAGAGTGGCCACGGTGAATGAAAGGCCCAGCGCTTGCACCATCTCGTCCTTGCCCAGCCGCAGCGTCTGCAAGTAGGGAACCCAGGGCAATACGAAGACGGCCGTGAGTGCCGTCACGAACCCAGTGGCCGCGCCTGTCGGCAGGCTGAGCCATTTGCTGGTGAGTGAAAGATCGGGCAGCTGAGGTCGCCACAAGCCCCAGATGCCATAGGCCATGAGAATCCCGCCCAGCCAGCCCTTGGTCGTTTGTGCGGAAACGGCGTCCCCCAGACCGGGCGCACTCACAGTCACGATCGCGATTGCCAGCCAACCGGGCCACAGCCGGGATACCAGTGAGCGTAGGTGAGGGCCACGGCATTGCGCGATATTGGTTGCCAGCGAGGGTATGACCAACAGTGCGGCCGCTTGCACCGGGGGCATCCACAGCCCGAGCAAACTCACGGCCACTGTAGGCAGCCCCATGCCGGTGACGCCCTTCACACCACCGGCCAGAACGAAAACAACGACCACCATCAAGAGCTGCAATATGTCCATGCCCTATGGTGTCCGCATGGCCCAAGTGCTGTCCATCGGATAGCAGTGAACAGATCCTTCGCGTATTCCGTAGGATGGCGGTCATGAGTACCCCTAAGCGCCGCACCACGGATTACCGCGTTGATCCGTTTGACCTGCACCTCTTTGCCGCCGTGATGGAGCATGGAACCATCACTGCCGCTGCTTCGTCCGTGAATCTGTCGTTGGCTGCGGCCAGCGCTCGCCTCAAGGGTCTTGAAGACGCAACCGGTTCGCAGTTGTTGGAGCGGTCCAAGTCGGGCGCAATACCCACCGATGCGGGACGCGCTCTGCTGCGCCATGCCAACCGCGTGCTGGCTGAGCTCGAATCGCTGCATGTAGAGATGGCGAGCTTTGGTCATGGATTGCGCGGGACCGTTCGGCTGCTGTGCAACACAGCCGCCATGTCCGAGAGCCTTCCGCGCACGATTGGCCAATTCTTGGTGAAGACCCCTGATCTTGATGTGGACGTGCAAGAGCTTTCGAGCGAGGCGGTCGTAGAGGCATTGCGCCGTGGCACTGCCGATCTGGGCATCGTCGCCGATTACGTGGACACCTCTGGGCTGCTTGCGCAGCCATGGGTCGATGACCGTCTGGTGGCACTCTTGCCAAAGCGCTGGTCTTTGGGCCGCCGCCGTTCCGTGGCGTATGGCGAATTGCTAGAGCATCCCTTTGTGGGTTTGGCCCGGGAGAGTGGACTCAGCCGCTTTCTGGCAGCCCAGGCCAGTCGCAGTGGCCGGGTCCCGCGCCATCGGGTGCGTCTGGGCGGATTTGACGCTGTCGCGCAATTGGTAGCCGAAGGCGTGGGAGTGGCGGTCATGTCCGAGAGCGCGGCTGCGCGCTTTGCCAAGTCCGGCACCCAGATCCTAGGGCTATCTGATGCTTGGTCTCGGAGAAAGCTGCTCGTTTGCATGACACCGGCAGGCAGTGAACTGCCCAGCGTGAGCGCGCTGGCCAATGCGCTGCTGACGGCGCGACCGCAGGTTGGGAACCGGTGAGCAGAGGACGTTGGCAGGGTATGGGATAAGGATTGCTGTTGCCCGGTAGCCTGCTATCAGCGTCAGAACACTGACCGGCTGCAAACCCTGCGCTGCAGCCTCACGCAACCGCTTTCAATTTTCCTGCGGCATAGACGGCCACGCGACAACAACTTCCGGTTGTTAGCCCAATGGCGGGCAGGAGCGTCCTCATTCAGGCCCCTGGTGACTCATTGCTTCTCCCTCGGAATGTCACCGTGGGGATGCTCACATTTCAATAGCTGTTAGCCCCACCCATATTGCGCCAGGTGCCGATCACACCCCCAACTCCTCTGCAACCCTGTTCTACCCTTGTCCAAAAAACAGTCCCTCCCAGACACTGTGATTAAAATCAGTGTGACGCCAGCCCACCCACCCTGCCATGACGGCGCTGCCCTCCCCCACTTCGGACTCCCCGCCCTCCACCCCGATCACCCGCTTTCACCGCACCCGCCTGATGCAGATCTGGCGCTCGGCAGGCTGGCCGTGCAAGGATGGGCTGGAGATTGACCTGCTGGCTGCGGGCCTCATCAGTCTGCACATTGCGGCCGATGGTTGCGAAACCCTGCGCCTCACCGACGAAGGCATCCGCACCCTGGCGCAGGCCCGCCAGCGTGGCGTGCGGGCGCTGAGCCTGCACGACCGGCTGGGGCAGAAGTTTGCAGCGCAGTTGCTGGCTTCGGGGCGCATCGTATGGACCGAACTGTCACTGCGCGCGGTGATCGACACCGTGCCGATGGGGGATGTGCTGCTGCCTGCGGCCACGGCCGATGCACCCACCAACACCGCGCCCGCCGTGGCGCCGCTGTGGGCCGAGGATGACCACGCCCCCGCTGCCCGCGCCGCCGCCAACGTGTGGCGCATGGCCCGGCCTGATCTTTTCTCGGTGCGCAACACCTCTGTGCCCGCCTACCTGCAGCCCATGGTGCATGAGGTGAAGGCCAGCCGGTCCGACTTGCTGTCGGACCTGCGGCACGATGCCAAGCGGCAGGCCTATCAGGGGTTGTGCGAGGAGTGCTACTACGTGTTCCCGGCGGGCATAGCCGAGCCCGAAGAGATCCCCGAGCACTTCGGCATCTGGGTATTGCACGGCAGCGTGGAGGACGGGCGCTTTGAGCTCCTGCGCCCCGCGCGGCACAACCGCTGCACCCTGCCCTTTTCTGTGTGGATGGCGCTGTGCAAAGCCACGCCGCTGCGCAGCGATGACGACATGGCTCAGACCCATTTGGGAGAGCCTGCTCCTCCCGCCACCGACACCTCGACCACCCCGCCATGACCTACACCGTGGCGGTGCGCGAGTTGTGCGAGTTCACCGCCAAGCAAGGCGACCTGGACCTGCGCTTTACGCCCGCACCCACCGCGCTGGAGGGCATGGCGGGTCATGCGGTGGCAGCGTCGCGCCGGGGTGCAGGCTACCGCGCAGAGGTGGCACTGAGCGGCAGTTACCAAAGCCTGCGCGTGCGCGGCCGGGCCGATGGCTACGACCCCGAGCAGCAGCGCATCGACGAGGTCAAGACCTTCAAAGGGCGGCTGGACCGCCAACCCGCATCGCACCGCCATCTGCACTTGGCGCAGGCCAAGGTGTATGGCTGGCTGCTGTGCGAGCAGGAGCAGCTGGCGTACATCGACGTGGCCCTGGTGTATCTGGACGTGGGCACGCAGCAGGAGACGGTGTTCACCGAACGCTGCAGCGCGGCTGACCTGCGCCAGCACTTCGAGGCCCAATGCCAGCGCTTCATTGCCTGGGCCGAACAGCAGGTGGCCCACCGTGCCGCACGCGACGCGGCACTGACCACCTTGGCGTTTCCCTTTGGCGACTTTCGCACCGGCCAGCGCCCGCTGGCCGAGGCCGTGTACAAGGCGGCCGTGGCCGGCCGCTGCCTGCTGGCCCAGGCGCCCACGGGCATTGGCAAGACCATGGGCACGCTGTTTCCGCTGCTCAAGGCTGCGCCTGCGCAGCACATCGACAAGGTGTTCTTTCTGGCCGCCAAAACCTCGGGAAGGCAGATGGCGCTGGATGCGCTGGCGCGCCTGTCCAACAGCGCTCCCGCGCTGCCGCTGCGCGTGCTGGAGCTGGTGGCGCGCGACAAGGCCTGTGAGCACCCCGACAAGGCCTGCCACGGCGAATCCTGCCCGCTCGCCCGGGGCTTTTACGACCGGCTGCCTGCCGCACGCGCCGCTGCGGTGGCCACCAATATCGAAGGAAAAACCGCCCCCGCTTTGCAACAAGCCCGCGTGCGTGAGGTGGCCCTGCAGCACGATGTCTGCCCCTACTACCTGAGCCAGGAGCTGGCCCGCTGGGCCGATGTGGTGGTGGGCGACTACAACTACTACTTTGACCTGGGCGGGCTGCTGCACGGCCTGGCCCAGGCCAACCAGTGGCGCACGGCGCTGCTGGTGGACGAAGCCCACAACCTGGTGGAGCGCGGACGCAAGATGTTCACCGCCGAGCTGCACCCCGCCGCCCTGGCCCAGGCCCGCAGCAGCCCCACCGCTGCGCAGCACCCGCCGGTGAAGAAGGCATTGGACAAGGTGCGCCGCGCCTGGGTGGCGCTAGACAAGGCGCACCCGGCCACGTACACGGTGCTCGAAACTTTCCCCGACAAGCTGCTGGCCGCGCTGCAGCAGTGCACCACCACGCTCACCGAACACTTCACCGACAACCCCACCGAGCCGGACGGTGCGCTGCAAACGTTCTACTTCGACGCCCTGCACCTGCAGCGCATTGCCGACTTGCTGGATGCGCATTCGATGGTGGACATCACCCAAGCTTCCGCCGCCCACCATCAGCGAGCCTCCAAATCCGGCGATTCCGTGGTCTGCATCCGCAACGTGGTACCCGCCCCCTTTCTGCAACCGCGCCTCGTTGCGGCACACACCAGCACCTTGTTCTCGGCCACGCTGCAGCCCGCGCGCTACTACGCCGATCTGCTGGGCCTGCCCGACGATCATGTGTGGGTGGATGTGGAATCGCCCTTTGCCGCGCAACAGCTGCAGGTGCAGGTGGCGCGCTCCATCTCCACGCGCTACCCGCACCGCGCGGCATCGCTGGCACCGATTGCGGCGCTGATGGCGCAGCAGTTCCGTGCACGGCCCGGCAACTACCTGGCGTTTTTCAGCAGCTATGACTATCTGCAGCAGGCGGCCACGCTGTTTGCGCAGCAGCACCCCGATGTGCCGCACTGGTGCCAGTCGCGCCGCATGCTGGAAGGCGAGCAGCGCGAATTTCTGGGCCGCTTCACCGACAGCAGCCAGTGCATTGCCTTTGCCGTGCTGGGCGGTGCGTTTGCCGAGGGCATCGACCTGCCGGGCAAGCGCCTCATTGGCGCCTTTCTGGCCACGCTGGGCCTGCCGCAGCTCAACCCCGTCAACGAGCAGATCCGCGAGCGCATGCAGGCGTTGTTTGGCGCGGGCTACGACTACACCTACCTGTACCCCGGCCTGCAAAAGGTAGTGCAGGCCGCGGGCCGCGTGATCCGCACGCCCAGCGATGAAGGCGTAGTGCACCTGATGGATGACCGGTTTGCGCAGGCCCAGGTGCGTGCGCTGCTGCCCACATGGTGGCGGGTGGACTGAAAGCCTGAGAGGCTGAGAGTCTTTTGCCTATGCCCGCCTTGCACGCCATAACCCCACTGCTCGTCGTTGCCAATGCGCGCCATAGCCCGAGCCATGGCTGTGCTTTGCGCCTCGATCAGCGGTGTTATGGCGCACCTTTCGGGCACTGGCAAAAAACTCTCAGCCTCTGAGCAAAAAAAAGGCCGGTCACCCAGTGGGGACCGGCCTTGCAAAGGCCGCCATGGCGGCACACAGAGAGTCAATCGTCAGGAGGCAACAGGCTCCGCCACCGCCACCGCCAGTTCCTTGGCCTTGCCACGCTGGCGGAAGAACGACACCGTCTGCCACAGGATGAACGCAGCGATCAGGCTGATCAGCGTGCCGCTGATGGGGCGGTTGATGAACACTTCAAAGCTGCCGCGCGACAGCAGCATGGAGCGGCGGAAGTTCTCCTCCAGCATGGGGCCCAGGATGAAGCCCAGCATCAGCGGTGAAGGGTCCATCTCCAGCCGCATGAACAGATAGCCCAGCGCACCAAACGCCACGGTGATGAACACGTCGTCCAGGTTGTTGTTGATGCTGTAGGTGCCGATGCAGCAGAAGAACAGAATCGCCGGGAACAACACGTTGTACGGAATCTTGAACACTGACAGCCAGTAGCGCACCAGAGGCACGTTCAGCACCAACAGGAAGCAGTTGCCAATCCACATGCTGGCTACCAGGCCCCAGAACAGTTCGGGGTGGCCGGCAATCATGTTGGGGCCGGGCTGGATGCCCTTGATGATGAACGCGGCCATCATCAGTGCCATCACGGCGTTCTCGGGGATACCGATGCTCATCAGCGGGATGAAGCTGGTGCGTGCAGCCGCTTCGTCCGCAGCAGCCTGGCCAGCCACGCCTTCGATGCAGCCGGTGCCGATTTCATCGCGATACTTGCTGACCTTCTTGTCCAGCGCATAGGCGGCAAACTGGGCAATCACGGGGCCGCCACCGGGCAAGATGCCCAGGATAGAGCCCACCACGCTGCCACGCAGCGCGCTGGGGATGATGCGCTTGAACTCAGGCCAGGTGGGCATGAGCTTGATCTTGCCGTTGAAGGGCGAGCGCTCGTCGCGCGAGTCGAGGTTCTTGGCGATTTCGGCAATGCCGAAGCAGCCCAGCGCAATGCTCACAATGCCCACGCCGTCGGCCAGGAAGGGAGCGTCCCACGTGAAGCGGGCCAGGCCACTGTTCACGTCGGTGCCGATAGAGCCCAGCAGCACACCCACCATGCACATGGCCAGGCCATTGAGCAGGCTGCCCGTGGTCACAAAGCTCACGCACACAAAGCCCACCAGCATCAGCGCGCAGTAGTCGGCAGGGCCAAACAAGAAGGCCACCTCGCCCAGGCTGGGCGCCAAGAACGCCAGTACCACGATGGCTACCGTGCCCCCGATGAAGCTGGAGAACCCTGCGGTGAACAGGGCCAGCCCCGTTTTCCCTTTCAGCGTCATCGCATACCCGTCGATACACGCCACGATACTGCTGGCATGCGGGATCTTCATGGTGATGGCGCTCACGCTGTCACCGTATTGGGCACCGTAGTAGATACCGGCCAGCATGATGAGTGCGCCGGTGGTGTCGATAGAGTAAGTCAGTGGCAGCAGCAAACTGATGGTGGCCAACGGGCCCAGGCCCGGCAGCAGGCCCACCAGGGTGCCCACGGTGCAGCCCAGGGCGCAGAACATCAGGTTCTGCAACGTCAGTGCGTGGCTGAAGCCAAACGCGAGGTTGTTCAAGACTTCCATGGCGGTGACCTCAGTACAGCGGCAGGCTCACGCCCAGCAGCTTTTGGAATGCAAACGCGATGGCGACCAGCACCGCAGCGATCTTCAGGTTGCGCTTCCACGAGTACGACGTACCCGCAAAGCCCGAGCAGAACACCAGAAACACGATGCCCGCGATCATGTTCACAAAGTGCGACAGTGCTGCAAAGCCGCACAGGCTGCCCAGAATGATGGCGATGTTGCGCACCTGAAAGTCCATGGGCACCGGCGCCACCAGGCGCGCGCGCACCACGGTGATGACCCCGATCACAAACAGCATGCAGCTGACGATGAACGGGAACATGCCCGGCCCGGCGCGGCCAAGCGTCCCCAGCGAATAGCTCAGGGACGGCAGGCCGAAGCCCAGCGCCAGAGCCATGAGGGCAAAGCCTCTGAGTAGATTGCGGTTGATCATGAAAAGGTTGTCTCCTGATGGGCTTGACGACCCCATCCGGCGGTGCAAACGGCGCGCAGGGCTGGGGTATGCTGACGGGCAGACTATCCCCATCGAACCTGATCGCAGGCTGATCTTGGCCATGCGTAATTTCACGTAGAACCCCGACCTCCATGCGCCTCCTCCTGGTGGAAGACGACCCGGTGCTCAGCCGCACCATGGCCCAGGGCCTCGAAAACGCGGGCCACCGCGTCGAGCTGGCCCATACCGTCGAAGAAGCCCAGCACTGGTGGGCCGTACAGGCTTTCGACGCCGTGCTGCTGGACCTGAACCTGCCCCACGCTGCCCACGCACGCAGCGGCCTGGGCAGCGGCCTGACGGCCCTGCGCGCCGCCCGTGCGCGCGGCGACCGCACCCCGGTGCTGGTGCTCAGTGCCCGCGACAGCACCGAGGAGCGCATCGCCGGGCTGGACGCTGGCGCCGACGACTACCTGGGCAAACCCTACGAGCTCAAAGAGGTGGAAGCCCGCCTGCGCGCCCTGCTGCGGCGCGCCAGTGGTACCGCCGACATCGTCACCGTGGGCCAACTGGTGCTGGACCGCCAGGCGCGCCGCGTCAGCGTGGCCGGGCAGCCGCTGGAGCTGCCCGCGCGCGAATTCGACCTGCTGTGGGAACTGATGACCCCACCCGGCCGCGTGCTGAGCAAGGGCGACCTGTCCTCGCGCCTGTCGGACGGCAGCGAGGTGGTGGGAGAGAACGCACTGGAGGCGTCATTCTCCCGCCTGCGGCGCAAGATTGCCGGCAGCGGCGCGGCCATCCGCACGCTGCGCGGACTGGGCTACGTGCTAGAGGATGACGTTGGCCAGCCCTGAACCCGGCACCGCACCGCTGCACCCGCAGCCGCCCGACCTGCGCCAGCGCATAGGCCGGCGCGTGCTGCTGTCGCTGGTGCTGATCTGGGGGCTGGGCAGCACCGTGGTGCTGGGCGTGGGCAACCACTTTGTGGCCGAGGCGTTTGACCGCGCCTTGCTGGACGACGCCCACGCGCTGGCGGCCCATGTGCGCGGCGGCCAGGCGGCTGACCCACCAGGCACCCCGCTGCAACTCGACCTCACCCCGCGCGAGGTGGGCCTGCTGCGTTTTGACCAGAGCGAAACCGTGTGGTTTGCGGTGTATGCCGCCGACGGCGGTTTCATCGCTGGCGACTCGCACCTGGCGCCGGGCGTGGTGGCGGCGGGCAGCAGCCACGCGTTTTCGCACCTCTCGCAAGACGGGCGCGAGATGCGGCGCGCCACCTTGCAGATTGCGGGGCCGCCGTCGTTCACCGTCGTCATCGCGCAGACCACGGCCGAGCGCACGCAGCTGCTGCGCCGGTTGCTGGTGTACTCGGGCCTCGCCCAGCTGTGGCTGCTGGTGGTGTTGGGGTCATGGCTGCTGCGCGGCATAGAGCGCGACCTGCACCCGCTGGGGGCGCTGCAAGACGCCATGGACCAGCGCGACGCCGCCGACCTGCAACCCCTGCCGCCCACTCTGACGCAGCAGGCCAGCAACAGCGACGTGCAACGCCTGGGCGTGGCCCTGGACGGCTTGCTGGCACGCGTGCAGCAAAGCTTGCATGCGCAGCGCGAGTTTGCGGGCAATGTGGCGCATGAGCTGCGCACCCCGCTCGCTGGCATCCGCGCCCAGGCCGCCCACGCGCTGGCCCACAACGACCCTGCCGTCTGGCGCAGCGAAATCGAAGGCATCGCACAAGCCGAACAGCGCGCCAGCCGCACCGTGGACCAGTTGCTCGCCCTGGCCCGTGCGGCCGAGGGCGGCATTGCACTGACCTTGCAGCCCTTGGCCTTGCACACCCTGGTGCGCGACGTGCTGCTGCGCTACCTGCCCCGCGCCGATGCACTAGGGGTAGACCTGGGCGCCGAGGGCCTGGACCAGGCCGTGGTGGTGCGGGGCAACATCGCGCTGGTGGAAGGCATCCTGAACAACCTGCTGGACAACGCACTGCGCTACGGGCGCGGCACGCCGCCCCGCATCACCGTGGCGCTTCACACCGAGCCAGGCTTTGGCGTGCTGCGCGTGACCGACAACGGCCCCGGCGTGGACGCAGCGCTGGCGCAGCAGCTGCAACAGCGCTGGGCGCAGGGCGACCAAGGCCAGCGCCTGGGCCAGGGCGCGGGGCTGGGCCTGGCCATCGTGGCGCGGTATGTGCAGTTGATGGAAGGACGGCTGGAGCTGGCGTCCGCCAGCGACACGGCGGACGGGTCAGGCCTGGCGGCCAGTGTGTGGCTGCCGCTGGCGCCCAGCGCGTCGGCCCCATCCAGCACGCCCCCCACATTCCCATGACGAGCCCGCCCGACCCAGCACTGACCGAGGCAGAGCAAGCGGCCTTCCTGCAGTCCATCGCCCGCGTGCGCAGCGCGGCCGGGCAGGCCTTGCGGGCGGTTCAGGCCCACGCCATGCAGGGCGCAGCAGCCCATGGCACCGACACCAACGCCGCCACCCAGGCCGCCGAAGCCACCGAGCCCGCAGCCCAGGCCGCCGTCGATTTCATCGCACAACTGCACAAGGGCCTGGATACCGTGGCAGAACAAGCCCGCGCCACCGGCCCCCAGCCAGCATGCCAAGCGGGCTGCGCGCACTGCTGCCACCTGCGCGTGGAGGCGACGGAGCCCGAGGTGCTGCACATCGCCCAGCACCTGCACACGCTGCCCGGTGCGGACCAGGCCACAACCACGCTGCGCCTGCAGCAGCACGTCGCGGCGGCAAGCGCGGGCAGCACACGCCAGCCCTGCAGCTTCCTCGTCAATGATCGGTGTGCCATCTACAGCGTGCGCCCTGCCGCCTGCCGCAAGGCGCATTCCTTGTCGGCTGCGCACTGTGCAGAGCAATCGCCCACCATCCCGCAAAACCTGCGCCTGCTGGTGGACGCCGAAGCGCTGATGGCCGGCACCGCCCTCGCCTACCGCGACCAATCCTTGCCCGCCCGCGCCCACGAACTCAATGCGGCGGTGTTGGCCGCGCTGGACAGCACCGTTGCCACGCCGCCCAGCGCCCTGCTGCGCTGGTACCGGGGTGATGAAGGCGCGCTGGCCCTGCGCGGCACGCCGCCGTAAAAGCCTGTGCGCCTTGATATCCGTCAAGACCCGCCGCAGCCAGCCGCCCACAATGCAGCCAGCCCGCAGCAGACTGGTCGTGCGGCCAAACTGCGCAACGAACCACCGCCTCACGCCCGATGACCCAGCCCCCAATCCGCTCCTGCGCCCTCCTCCACCTGGCAGCCGCTGCCGCCGTGGTGGCGGGCCTCGCAGGCTGCAGCAAGCCCGAAGCCACCGGCCCCGCCACCACCAGCTTCGATGCCATCACCACCGCCTGCACCCAGTTCCTGGCCGCACGGCAACCCCATGTGCTGCCCGGCGCAGCGGGCGACTGGACCCTGACCGGATACAGCCCCGCCCTGGTCCAGCCCGAAGTCACGCGCACCGAATCCACCGTGACGCCTTATGTGGGCAAGCTCGTCATCAAGGACAACGAGGCCCAGGCCCACGCACCGACGCAAGCCGCTGCCCAGGCCATCACCCTCACCCCGGCACACCTGCTGTCCAACCGCACGCACACCTTCATCTACAGCTTTGACGGCCAGCAGTGGCGCTGGCAGAACGGGCAGCGGCTGACGAAGATACCGGGGCAGAACGACCGGCTGGAGGCCGTGACGTTGGCGGATGTGTCAGCAGCAGGGCCCAGGGGGTTTGCGGGGTGCTTGCCGCGCTAAGCCGGATCAAAATGCTCTCTTTTCGATAGCTGCCACGGCATGATTCACTAGCGCCTCAGGCTGTTTTCGCTCAAATTCCGCTTCAACACAGCCCAACGCTGCCTCGTGCAGCCCGGTGCAGCCTGGCGTCGTACGCCAGCCCGGAGGGTGGTCGCGCCACCAAGCCATTCACACCGCTCATTCCAGGTCGGCATCCAGCCGGGCGATCAAGCCCAGCGCATCCACGGTGATGTCCAGGTTGCCGATCTCATGACCAAAATCCCCCGTGAAGTCCACCCGCACCCTCGCGCGCTGCGGCCCCAGGCGTTGCATCGACAGGAACCGGGTCACCGTCTGGTAGCCAACGAAGTACTGCTCGACATAGCGGCGTATTCCGGCATGGCCATCAAATCGGTGGCCCGTGGAGGGGTCGTCGATCACGGCGTCATGCGCAAAAAGGCCGAGCACCTGCTCCACCGCAAACGCATTGGTGGCGGCGATCAAAGCATCGGCCACGCGCCGCAGGTGTTCGTGCGTGGGGTCCATCGCGCCAAACCGCAGGCCTGCTGGATCGCCCCTGCTGGCTGGCGCGCTGTCGCGTTCTGCCAAAGTCTGACGCGGCTTGCTCATGGCAGCACGCTCACCACCACCTTGCCGCGGGCACGGCCCTCGGCGACCAGAGCGTGTGCCGCTTCGGCCGTATCCAGCGTGAAGCTGGTCGGGTCCAGCAACGGCACCAGTTGCCCCGCTTCCGCAAGCGTGGTGGCCTGCTCCATGATCTCGCCATGGTGTTCGCGAAACTCCCCGGTGAGGATGGGAAGCAGCGTGAACACGCCCGAGAAGGTCGCGCCCCGGAACGACAGGGGCGCCAGCTTGTGGGTGCCCCAGCCCAGCGACGTCACCACATGGCCCGAGTAGCGGCGGACGGCCACAAACGACGCATCCAGCACCGGCCCCCCGACGGTGTCGTAAACGATATCGAAACCCTGGCGGTCGGTGAACGCGTTGACATAGGCCTCGACCGAGGTTGCTTCATGGTCGATGGGCGTCGCGCCCAGAGACCGGATGTAACCGGCCTGCGCCGCCGTGCCCGTGGCGAACACTTCGGCACCCCGCGCGCGGGCCAGCTGCACGGCCACATGGCCCACGCCACCGGCGCCGCCGTGCACCAGCACCTTGTGCCCGCTGCGCACGTTGGCGCGGTCCACCAGGCCCTCCCAGGCAGTGATGAAGACCAGCGGCAAGGCCGCTGCCTGGCGCATCGTCAGCCGGCCTGGCTTGTGGGCCAGCAGCCGGGCATCCACCGCAGCGTATTGCGCCAGGCTGCCTTGCAGCCCGCCGATGCCGCCGGTAAAGCCATACACCGCATCCCCTACCTTGAAGCGAGAGACGCCCTGCCCTACCTCCGCCACCACGCCCGCGAGGTCCATGCCCAGAACGGCGGGCAGTGGCTGCTGGGCGTGCTCGGCAGCGCCGGCGCGGATCTTGGTGTCCAGCGGGTTCACGCCGCTGGCGTGGATGCGGACAAGCACCTGGCCCGCAGCGGCCTGCGGCCGGGGCAGCCAGGTAGGGGTCAATGCGCCGTTGGGGGCGGCGAGCACCAGGGCCTGCATGGTGGGGGCGGTAGAGGTGGACATGGCGTTTTCCTTCGTGGGGTTGAACAGTGCCGCCAGTTTTCACCTTTCGCTTTTGAATGAAAAGCCACAATATTGAAACCTTTCCATTCACTTTTGTATGATGCAGCCGATGAACTGGGATGACGTACAGGTGTTCTTGGCCATTGCCCGGCACGGCACGCTGGGTGCCGCAGGCCGTGCCCTCCAACAAAGCCAGCCCACCATGGGCCGCAGGCTGAAGGCGCTGGAGCATTCTTTGGGTCACACCCTGTTTCAGCGGACCTCCGAGGGCTTTGTCTTGACCGACGAAGGTGCCGCCGTGCTGCGCCACGCCGAGGGCATGGAGGCTCAGGCGCTGTCGTTCTCCCGCCAGCTGGACGGCGCGGACCAGCAGCTGGAAGGCGCGCTGCGGGTATCAACCTCTGACTGGTTTGGCCTGCACGTGCTGGCGCCGCTGTGCGCAGCTTTCACTCACCACCACCCCCGCGTCAGCATCGAACTCCTGACCGATGCACGCCTCTTCAGCCTGGCGCGCCGCGAGGCGGATCTGGTGGCACGCATCGTTCCCTTTGACGAGCCCGATGTCATACAGCGCAGGCTGATGCATGTGCCCTACGCGCTGTACATGCAGCGTGGTGCGGACATGCCCACAGACGGCGCGGACGTTCGCCTCATCACCATGGACCTGGGCTTCAGCGAGATGCCGGACGCGGCCTGGCTGCGCGAGGCCTTTCCATCGGCGCGCATCGCTTTCCGCAGCAACAACCGGCACGTGCAGGCCGTGGCCTGCGCATCCGGAGCGGGCCTGGCCGTGCTGCCCTGCCCCTTGGGGGATTCGCACCCCGGCCTGCAAAGGCTGGAAAGTACCCCGGCCCCACCAGGGCGCGACGTGTGGCTGGGCTATCACCGGGACCTGCGCAGGGTGCCTCGGCTGCGCGCTCTGGTGGAGATGCTGATGCAAGCGCTGAGCCCTGCCCAGAGCGATGCCGGCGACCAGGGCGGCTGACACAGCGCTGGTCGCGCCGCCGCAGCGTTTGGCTGACTGTCGTTAGTGACGCAGCCCGCCCCCAACGGCCAGCACATGCGTGATGAAGCTTTGACTCGGGTGGGTCTGGTGCGCCAGCACCTCCGCCTTGGCGAGGACGCCCAGGGGCCCCACCGCCTGCGAGTTACACGGTAACACCGCCAGCTCCCCACGCTGAACCAGCGGCCGGACCAGGCTGGCGGGCGCACAAGCCAGCATGTCGCTGTCGGCCAGCATGGCGTGCATGATCTCTGTGGATCGGCTCGACACGCGGCACAGCTCGGGCACGCCACCCAGTTCATCGAAGAGGCTCTCCACCTGCTGGGGGCCTAGCCCGGTCAGGGGTGGGGCCAGCCAACGCTGCGCCAGCAGCTCTGCGGCCGTGACGGTGGCCTGCCGGGTCAGAGGGTGCTGGGGGCGGCAGACCACCACAAACCCGTCCTGCAGCGCCGCACGAAAACCGAACCCCTGCGGCAACGGGCTCGGCTCCCGGCAGATGGCCAGGTCCAGCGTGCCTTCCTGAATGCTCTCCAGCAAATTGTCGATCGTGACCTCATGGACATCGATGGCTGCATCGGGATGCGCGGCGACGTAGGTCGGAATGGCCACCGTGAGCAGGCCGTTGATGCCCGCCGCGATGCTGCCAATGCGGATCAGCGCGGACGCAGCGCCCTGCTGCATCAGCGCCGCATTGCCTGCAGCCGCCTGCAGAGGGACCAGCGATGCGCGCAACAGCGGTAGCACCGCCTCTCCCAGGCGGGTCAAGCGCATGCCCTTGGAATGCCGCTCGAACAGGGGGCCGCCCAGGGAGCTTTCCAGTTCGACCAGCGCATGGGTCGCGGCGGGCTGGCTCAGGCCGATGGAGGAAGCCGCCCGGTGCAGGCTTTGCAGGTCGGCAATCGCAATGGCCAGTTGCAGGTGCTTGAGGCGCACCCGCCCCAGGATGCGGTTGAACAGGACGGAAGGCGTCAAATCTGGCATGGGCTATTCAGAAATTGAATTCACTTGAAAAACAAGCATTGGCCTTGCAGAGCCTGCTGTGGAAATATTCTGAGGCTGGCACGAGCAATGCCCGCGCCAAGCACATTCAATTAACGAATCTTATTCCCGCACCAGCCCGCCGCCGGCTGCGCGGGACGCCAGGAGACAAACCACCATGCCATTACCCCAGCACCAGCCCCTGCGCACCATCACCTTGCGCCCCACCCGCTTCCTGCTCGCCCCGGTCGTGAGCGCCATCCTGACCATGGGCCACGCACAAGCTGCAGACACCCTCGACACCGCCTGCAAGACCACGGCCGAATGCCAGGCGCAGGTCGCCAAGATCCAGGGTCTGGTCAAGGGGGACGCCACGAGCGCCTTGTCCAAGTCGCAGGACACCTTCTACTGGTTTGGCCGCATCAACATGGCGTCGACCGTGGTCAACGTGGAGCAAGGCATCATCCCCAAAGCCCAGGCAGGCCGCATTGCGCGGGGCGTGGAGTTGTCGATCACGCAGGCGACGGCCCCGGGTGGCAAGCGCCCCACAGATGTGCTGCAGGTCGAAAAAATCATCACGGACGCCGTGGGCCCCGAGGCCACGCTGATCCACACCGGGCGCAGCCGCCAGGACATCCACTCCACCCTGAATGCCGCGCAGTTGCGGCTGGAGATGCTGGACTTTGCCGACGCCCTGGACCAGGTGCGCGCGCGGCTCATCACCATCGCACAGGCGCACACCGCCACCTATGTGCCCGCCTACACCAACGGCGTGCAGGCCATGCCCATCAGCTATGGGCACTACCTGATGGCGTTTGCCGATTCGTTTGCGCGCGACTCGGCACGCATCCGCGAGGCCTACGCGCGCATCAACCTCAGCCCCATGGGCACGGCCGTGCTGGCCAACTCCAGCTGGAGTATCAACCGCGAGCGCATCGCACAGCTGCTGGGGTTTGACGGGCTCATCGTCAATTCGCTGGATGCGGGGCAGATCAGCACGTATGACATTCCCATCGAGGCCACCTCCATCGCCAGCTCCACCGCCATACGAGTGGGCGCGTTGATGCAGGATGTGCACACCCAGTACCACCAGACGCGGCCATGGCTGCTGCTGGCCAGCGGCAAGACCTACACCAGCAGCGCCATGCCGCAAAAGGCCAACCCCGGCATCATCCAGAACACCCGCGCCAAAGCCAGCGATGTGGTGGCGTCGGCCCAGGCATCGCTGTGGCGCGCCCATAACGTCACGCCCGGCATGATCGACTACAAGAACACCTGGAGCCCCGGCAGCGCCAAAACCTTTGTCCAGGGCGTGGAGATGCTGCAGCAGTTGGCCGATGTGCTGGACTCGCTGCGCATCGACCCGGCCCGCGCACTGGACGAACTGGAATCCGAATGGACCACGTCGATGGAGCTGGCCGAAACCCTGCAGCGCACCCATGCCATTCCGTTCCGGGTGGGCCATCACTTTGCGTCGGACGTGGTGGTGTACGCCAAGGAACGCAACATCCGGCCCAAGGACTTTCCGTACGCCGAAGCCGTGCGCATCTATCGCGAAGCGGGCAAAAAGTACGACATCAAGGACCAGCGCCTGCCGCTCACTGAAAAGGAATTTCGCCGCGCACTGTCCCCCGCCGAGATGGTGCTGACGCGCACCGGCACAGGCGGCCCCCAGCCCCAGGAGGTCGCGCGCATGGTGGCCGTCGCCAAGGACACGCTGGCCAAGGACCGCGCCTGGTCAGCCGAAGCCCGGCAGCGCCTGCTGACCGCAGAGGCCGCGCTGAACGCGGCGTTTGAGGGCGTGAAGTCGCTGCCCTGACGCTACCGCGGGCGCCCGGGTACCCCCACTCAGCGGGCCAACGCGGGCTGCGGGGTGCCGGGGCCACCGCCACGGCGTTGGGCCAGTGCGATGAGGATGTGAATGCCGGTCGCCAGTGCCACCAGCACCACGGCACCCAGCCCCCACAGCGCCCAGGCCAGGAAGGTCACCGCGCCTGCGAGAGCAGGCACCGCCTCCAGCACGGCCTGCACGATGAGGCCGGCCCAGGAGACCAGGGCCTCCCACTGGCCCATCAGTTCCGGGGGCATCCAGGCCTTGAGCCAGGCGGGCATCAAGATCACGTCCGCCACCGCGCTGCCCCCTGCCAGGGCGCCCGCGCTGGACACTACCCACACGGTGACTGCATGCAGGGCCCAGCACGCCAGCGACCACAGGGCCAGCAAGGCCAATGAGAGAAACCAGTTAATTGCGTAGAACATGCAAAACCTCCTTGAGTTGCGCAATGGGCAAGCGGTCAGTATGGGCAAACCGGCATGACATAGACACCAGCCCGGGCCGCACCTAGCATTCGGTTTTCTCGAACCTGAGGCCGTGCATGCTGAACTACCGCCACCTGTACTACTTCTGGATGGTTGCCAAGGAAGGCGGCTTTGCCCGGGCTGCAGACCGGCTGGAGATGGCCGTGCAGACCATCAGCGCCCAGGTGCGGGACCTGGAGAAGTCGCTGGGCCACCAGCTCCTCAAGCCCTCGGGGCGCGGTGTGGCGCTGACCGAAGCCGGGCAGGCCGCGTTCACCCGGGCCGAAGAGATTTTTCAACTGGGTCAGTACATTGAAGAAGAAGTGCGTGAGGCCGCCACAGCCCGTGTGGCGCGGTTGTCGGTGGGGCTGTCGGACGGCATCTCCAAGCTGGCAGCCCATGCGCTGCTGGAGCCGGTGCTGGCAACGCCCCATCTGCGGCTGGTGTGCCACGAGGGAGAGTCTGACGAACTGCTGTCCGAGCTGGCCCTGCACCAGTTAGACGCGGTGCTGGCCGGGCAGGCAGCGCCGCGCATCCCGCAGCAACGCCTGACCAGCGAACGCATCGCGCGCTCGCCGCTGCAGTGGTACGGACCAGCATCGCTGGTCAAGAAGGCGGCGCGCGACCGCTTTCCCCAGTCCCTGCAAGACTTGCCGGTGCTGCTGCCCACACACCACGCGCCGTTGCGTGCCACGCTGGATGCGTGGTTTCAAGACCTGGGTCTGCAGCCGCGCGTGGTGGGCGAGTTTGAGGACAGCGCCTTGCTGGCCGTCTTTGCAGCGCGGGGGCTGGGGGTGTTTCCGGTCAGCCGCCTGGGGGCGCAAGACGTGGGGCTGGTGCGAGGCCTGCGCCTGCTGGGCGATTGCCCCGCGCTTTTTGAGGAGGTGCATGCCATCTGGTCGCGCAGAGGTCAGCACCACCCGCTGGTGCGGCAGATGGTGGAGGCGTCTGCGCGGTAAGGCGGCAGCATCAAAGCAGCCCTGCTCGTATCGCCTGGGCGCAAGCTGCAGCTGCAGCAGCCGCTGCCGCCCTGCCCCACCTAACGGCGATAGCGCGAACGCGGCTGCCAGCCGTCCCGGTACTGCGTCTGGACCCGCAGCGGCACCGGAACGCGCCGCAGCGCTGGCACCGGCCCAACGGCAACACGAGACAGCCAGCGCGCGAGACGCTGGCGCAGAGTAGCAATGAGCGAAGGGATGGCAGACCAGAGATTCATGGATGGCTCCTTGTAGCGGTCGTTAGCAAGTGAACAGGAGCCTTGAATCTGCGGCCCCGCATCGCCATCAAAAAGCAGGTTTTCTATGAGCCTGACATCCAAAAATACGAAGATTCGCGCCAGGGGTCGAGCGCACCGAATGCACATGCTTTCCAAGCGCATCACGCAGAAAAAGCCTGCTGGCTGGCCGCGCCCCTGCGGGCTACGGTGTCACCTTCAACCCAGGAGATTGCCCATGCAGATTCTTGTCAGAACCCATCACCCCGAAGCAGCGCAACTGCGCGAGACGGTGGAGCGCCGCGTGCGATTTGCCTTCCGGCGGCTGCACGCCCTGGTGCCCCGTGCAGACATCAAATTGGATGACATCAATGGCCCCCGGGGCGGTGCAGACAAACGCTGCCAGATTGCCCTGCGCACCGACGGCGCAGGCCCGGTGGTGGTGTCGTCTGTGGCCAGGGACTGGCGCTGTGCGCTGGACGAAGCCCTGGCCAGTGCAGCACGCCATCTGCTGCGTGCCTGGCGCCGCCAGGCCACGCTCCGCCGGCCGCGCCGCCGCGACCGCACGGCGGGTGCTGAACACTCTGGCGCCACGGAGCAACCCATCTGAAATGTCACTGCCGCTCCATGGAGCAAAAGGCCCTTGCAATTCGCGGAAGTGGACCGCCCTGCCGCCCACCGGCTGGTGCGGTGCCCATCACTCAGCCATCACTTCCCCAGAAGGCTCCCGGGCTCAGCGCCCTGCGCCACGGCCTTTTGCACCACATCGCGGGTGAGCGTGGGCACAAAGCTTTCAATGAACTGGTAGGCATACCCGCGCAGCCAGGCGCCACGCCGCAGGCCCAGGCGGGTGAGATTGACCTCGAACAGATGGCCCGCGTCGATGAGCCGCAGGTGGCGGTCGCGCTCTTCATCGACCGCAATGGACGCGACGATGCCCACGCCCATGTCCAGCTCCACGTAGGTCTTGATCACGTCGGCGTCCATGGCGGTGAGCACGATGTCGGGCGCAATGCCTTCGCGCGCAAAGGCCTCGTCGATGTGCGCGCGGCCGGTGTAGCCCAGCTCGTAAGTGATGATGGGGTACTGCGCCAGCTGCTCCAGCGTCACCGGGCTAGGCAGGTCCAGCAGGCGATGGCCCGGCGGTACCACGATGCTGTGCGTCCAGCGGTAGCACGGCAGGGTGACCAGGGCGTCATAGCCAGCCAGGGCCTCGGTGGCCACGCCGATGTCGGCCTCGCCAGACAGCAGCATCTCTGCCACCTGGCGCGGCGAGCCCTGGTGTAGGTGCAGCGACACCTGCGGGAACAAGGCCCGAAAGTCGCGCACCACCTGGGGCAGCGCATACCGCGCCTGCGAGTGTGTGGCCGCGACCGACAGGCGGCCTTGCACACTGTCGCTGAAGTCCTGGCCAGCGCGCCTGAGGTTGTCGGCCTCCAGCAGCAGGCGCTCTACCGTGGGCAGCAGTACCTCGCCAGGCGGTGTCAGGCCCGTGAGGCGCTTGCCCGCCCGTACAAAAATCTCCACGCCCAGCTCTTCCTCCAGCTCGCGGATCTGGCGACTCACCCCGGGCTGCGAGGTGTGCAGGATGTGGGCCACTTCGGTCAGGTTGAAGCCCCGCCGCACGGTTTCGCGCACGGAGCGCAGTTGCTGAAAGTTCATGAATGAAAAGCCGGTCCCACAATGTCCATGTGACTGCCTCCTGCCAAGGCCCGCACTGGTGACGATCCCTTTGACACTCAGCCATAGGGCCCATCGGGCAGAGGGCTTGCAAATACTATGTTTTTGATAGCATCAAGCGCATATTCCACTAGCGCATCAGTCACTTTTCTTTGGCTTTCTGCCACACAGAGGCCTCACATGCCCCGCTGGCTCAGGTCGGGCACATAGCGGTCGGCCTGGATGTCGGGCGACAGGCCGTGGGTGATGACCTCGTCGGTGATGGGCAGGAACTGCGCATTCCACTGCTCCCACGCGGTGCGCAGACGCTCGAAGATTTGGGGGTGCTTGTGGCGCAGGTTCGCGCGCTCCAGCGTGTCGGCTTCCACGTCGAACAGAAACTCGTTGTCGTTGATGCGCAGGTACTTGAAGCGCCCCTCGCGCACCGCGCGCTGGCGCTGCGACTTGTAGCGCCAGAACAGCGTGCGCGGGTGCACGGGCGCATCGCCCAGCAGCACGGGCAGGATGTTCTCGCCGTCGGGCGGGTAGTCGGCATCAGGCGCCACGTCCGCAGCGGCCAGCAGCGTGGGCAGCCAGTCCATGGTGGCGGTGACCTGATCGCTCACCTGCGGCGCGATGCGCGCGGGCCAGCGCAACAACGTGGGCACGCGGATGCCGCCTTCGAGCAGCTCGGTCTTCTGGCCGGTGAAGGGCCAGGTCTTGGAAAATCGCTCGCCGCCGTTGTCGCTGGTGAACACCACGATGGTGTTGTCGGCCAGGCCTTGTGCCTTCAGGGCATCCAGCACCTGGCCCACCGCCTTGTCGAGCGAGCGCACCATGCGCGCGTAGGTGGCCAGGTTGCCGCCGTCGTAGTGAAACAGGTCCTTCAGGCCCAGCGATATTTCTTCGTCCTCCGGCCCCACCCAGGGCCAGTGGGGCGCGGTGAAGTGCAGCGACAAAAAGAACGGCTTGGCCGCGCTGCGCTCGCCGATCCAGCGCGTGGCCTCGTCGGCCAGCAGCTGGGTGTAGTAACCCACGCGCTCCACGGGCACTTCGCCTTCGTACAAATCGCGCGCCACGGCATCGCCCACACCGGGCTTGTGCGTGAAGTAGTCGATGGCACCGCCGTAGTTGCCAAAGAAGCGGTCGTAGCCACTCTTGAGCGGGCCGAATGTGGGCAGGCTGCCCAGGTGCCACTTGCCGATCAGCGCCGTGTCATAGCCCGCGTCGCGCAGCAGCGATGGCAGCGTGGGATGCTCCGGCGGCAGGCCGTGCACATGGGCCTTGCGCACCAGGGGTTCCTCCAGCCCGCCACGCAGGCGGTACTGGTAGCGCCCGGTGATCAGTGCAAAGCGCGTGGCCGAGCACACGGCCGAGTTGGCATAGGCCTGCGTGAAGCGCACGCCCTCGCCCGCCAGCGCATCGAGGTGCGGCGTGGTGAAGTCGGCCTGGCCGTACACGCTAAGGTCGGCCCAGCCCAGGTCGTCGGCCAGGATGAAGACGATGTTGGGCGCTTGGGTGAAAGCGGAGGCGGCGATGCTCATGCCGCCCCCTTGGCCTTGCCTGCGGCGTCGGTCTCGCGCCACTGCTTTTCGAGCTTGAGGTCCTTGACGGCTTGCTGCACAAACGCAGGCTGGAACCAGGCCTTCACATCAAAGGTCTGGCGGATCAGCCCCAGCTTGACGCCGTCATCCAGCACGCCCTGGTAGCCCGCGATGAAGCCTTCATCGAGCAGCGGCGAGTAGCGCGCATTGAGGTTGTCGCCCGCCAGTTCTTCGCGGAACGACAACTCCGGGTTGCCGCTGTTGTCGGCGTACAGCTTGATGAGCGCCTCGCGGTTGCCCTCTTGCGAAGACCAGTGGGCGGCCCGCACCAGTTGGGTCACCAGGCGCTGGGTGAGCTGCGGGTTTTGCGCGGCGAAATCCTCGGTGGCCAGGATGCCCGAGTTGATGGTGTAGTCCGGCCCCCGGCCCTTGGTGCTCAGCGCGATCTGCGCGCCCTGCGCCTTGAGCAGGAACAGATCCGAGCCGCCAAACGTGGCATCGATCTGCCCGGCCACTACGGCAGCCTTGGACGTGGGCCAGTCCATGTTGATGAGCTTCACGTCCTTTTCGGTCAGGCCCGCTGTGGCCAGCAGGTTGTCGAATGTGCGCTGGTAGGCCGTACCCTTTAGCACCGTGACCTTCTTGCCCTTGAGGTCGGCCACCGTCTTGATGTGCACGCCCGGCGCGGTGGCCAGGTAGCTGTTGCTGCCCCGGCCCGTGGCCGCGATGAAGCGGGTGGGCAGGCCGCGCGCGCGGCCAATCACAGCGGCCAGGTCGCCCAGCGAGACGATGTCGAGCTGCTTGGCCGACAGCGCCTCGTGCACCGCCGGACCTGCGCCGCGAAAGAAGTTCCACTCGATCTTGATGCCGTCCTTGGCAAATTCATCTTCCAGCCACTTGTTGGCCTGCAGCACCGCAAACACGCTGCCGCCGGGCGAAGGCTTGCCGGCGGTGCCCAGGTCGGGCGAGCCGATGCGGATGACCTTGGCAGGCGACTGGGCGCGCAGCACCAGAGGGGCGGCCAACGCGGCAGCGCCAGCCACCAGCAGCGAGCGGCGTGTGGAGAAAACAGAGGAGTTCTTTGGTGTCATGGGGAATCTCGGGAATCAGAAAAAGGAGAACAAAAAATCAAACGGCAAACTGCCACTGCGCAGCGGGTGCCAGCTGCTCGCCGCGCTTGAGCGGCGGCTCGGCCAGGTCGGCCGCCGGGTGGCCCGCAAACTCGCGCAGCACGCTGTCCTTGATGGCGGTGAACGCGTGCGAGGTCCGCTCGCGCGGATGGGGCAGCCCCACCGGCACAGTACGGCGGATGCGGCCAGGGCGCGGCTCCATCACCACCACGCGGTCGCCCAGGTACACGGCCTCTTCCACGTCGTGGGTCACCAAGATCATGGTGATGCCCTCTTGCTGCCAGATGCGGTGCAGCTCCTGCTGCAGGTGGGCGCGGGTCATGGCGTCGAGCGCGCCAAAGGGCTCGTCCAGCAGCAAGATGTCGGGCCGGTTGACCAGCGCCCGCGCAATGGCCACGCGCTGCGACATGCCGCCCGAGAGCTGGTGCGGGTAGGCTGTCTCAAACCCCTGCAGCCCCACCAGCGCAATGTGCTCGCGCACGGTGACGCGCTGCTGGCCTTCGGTCAGGCTGGAATTGAGCAGGCCCAGCGCCACGTTTTTCTCGACCGTGAGCCAGGGAAACAGGCGGTGCTCCTGGAACACGATGCCCCGGTTGAGGCTGGTGCCCACAATGCGCTGGCCGTTGAGCAGGATCTCGCCCTGATAGTCCCCCTCCAACCCAATGACTAGGCGTAGCAGCGTGGACTTGCCACAGCCACTCGACCCCACGATGCTCACGAACTCGCCGGGCTCGATGGTGAGATTGATGTCCTGCAGCACAGGCAGGGCTTCGCCCTTGACCTCGTACTGCTTGTTCAGGCCGCGAATGGCCAGGGTGCCGGCGTGTGCCATGTTGATTTCCTTGTGTTCGTATGCGTATGCGATGCGTTAGCGGCATCAGTACCTGGCGATCGTGCGGTCGCGCCAGGCCAGCAGGCGCTTTTCCAGCGCGCCCAGCAGCGCGTTCAGTGCAAAGCCCACCAGGCCCACCACCACCACGCCAAACAGCACCAGGTCCATCCAGAAGTGCTCGCGCCCGTCGATGAGCGTGTTGCCAATGCCTTTGCCCGAGGCCAGCAGGTATTCGGCCCCCAGCGTGGCCAGCCAGCTGTAGATGAGCGACAGCTGGATGCCGGTGAACAGCGAGGGCGCGGCAGCAGGCGCCACCACCCGGCGCAACGTTTGCCACACGCTGAACTCGTACACGCGGGCCACCTCCAGGTATTCGCGCGGCACGCTGCGCAGGCCCTCCAGCGTGTTGAGCACCACGGGGAAGAACGCGGCCATGGCCACAAAGGCGATCTTGGCGGCATCGCCCAGGCCAAACCACATCGACAGCATCGGAATCCACGCAAACAGCGAGATCTGCTTGAGCGTGTGGAAGGTGGGCCCCACCAGCCGCTCGGCCCAGCGCGACCAGCCCAGCAGCGCCCCCACCGCCAGCCCGACGCTGGCGCCAATACCAAAGCCCCAGGCCATGCGCCACAGGCTGGCCGACAAGGCCACCCACAGTTCACCGCTCGTGACCTGGCCCACGCCCCGCTGCCACACGGCCAGCGGCGATACCAGCAAGGGCGAATCAGACGCACCCGAGGCCACCACCGCCCACCACACCGCCAGGATCAGCACAGGCAGCACCCAGCCCCGCAGGCGTGGGGGCACTTTGTGGAACAGGTTGCGTTGCACGTTCACAGAAGACATTCGCGTACCCCTTTCACAGACCCGGCTTGCGCCAGCGCAGCAGCCACGCCTCGGACACGGCCAGCAGCTTGTCGATCACAAAACCCACGATGCCCACGGCCAGCACGGCGGCCAGCACCACGTCCAGCTGAAAGAGCTGGCGGCCATAGACGATGAGAAACCCGATGCCCTCGGACGACGCCAGCAGCTCCACCACCACCAGCGCCAGCCAGGCATGGGTGAGCCCATAGCGCACGCCGTTCCAGATAGGCGCCGTGGCCGCCGGAAACACCACCTTGCGCAGCATTTGCCAGCGGGTAAAGCCATACACACGCGCCACCTCCACCAGCCGGTTGGGCACGTTCTGGATGCCCTGGCAGGTGTTGATGGCCACGGGCACCAGCGCAGCCTTAGCGATCAGCAAAAACTTCAATGCCTCATCGATGCCCACCACCAGAATCAGCAGCGGAAGCCAGCCGATCACCGGCACCTGGCTGAACGCCTTGAACAGCGGAAACACGTAGTCGCGGAAGGTGGGCGACAGGCCCATGGCACCGCCCAGCAGCAGGCCCAGCGACAGGCCAATGCCAAAGCCCGCAAACACGCGGACCATGCTGATGCGCAGGTGGTCCCACAGCTCGCCGCTGGCCAGCAGCTCACCAAACACCTTGAACACGGCAGCGGGCGGAGGCAGCACCTGCTCGGGAACCCAGCCCCACACGGCGGACAACTGCCACAGTGCCAGCACGGCCAGCGGAAAAGGCCAGGCCCAGAGCGAGCGACCTGCCCAAGCCCACGAGGCCTTGTTTCTCAAGATCGCAACGCGGCGCGCAGGCACCTTCGGCAGCGGCTCCAACGGGTGCATGGGGCTGGAAGGCCCGGCCGCGTTCAGTGCGGGTATCGCCATCTTTTGCATGTCCTTTCGGGTGGAAAAAGTGCTACTGCCCAGGGCTGGGCGGGCAACTTCAATAACAACCAAAAGAAATGTAAAAGACGTTTGTTATAAAAATAAATGGTTAATACTCATATGCAATGACAAAGATGTTTGCGGCATGAGCAGCGGTGCAGACGCTATGAGCAGGGCCAGACGCAGGCACAAAAAAACCCGCCGGGCACTGGGTGCCGGCGGGTTGCAAAGGGCGGTTTTCACCGGCCCGGTCCCCCTACCTAGGATTCAATCCTTCTGGCGCAGAGCCCACTACTAGGGCGCGGCTGCCAAGTCCCCGTTGGCGCCATACACGGGCCAGTAAGCCTCCAGCTTCAGTTCCTTGAGCGCAGCGTTCAGGTAGCGGCGGTCAAACCAGCTGTCGATCTCGGGCTTCTTGCGGATCAGCTTGAGCTTGAACGCCTCGTCGGCCGCGTCCTTGTAGCGCGCCACCAGAAACGGGTCGAGCAGCGGCGACAGGCGCACACGCAGCGGCTGGCCGATGAAGTCTTCACGCCACACCTTCTCGGGGTACTCGGCCTTGCCCCATTGCGCAAACAGGTCGGCGCGGCGGTTTTCGTCGGAGTATTTGTGGGCGTACTGCACCACGGTCTTGACCACACGCTCCACCGCCTTGGGGTGGCGGGCGGCGAAGTCGTCGGTCACCAGCAGCGCTGTCTGGCGGGTGTACTTGTACGAGTCTTCGGCGGCCGACCACACCACTTTGGCCAGCCCCTGGTCGCGCAGTTTGAAGAAGCCCACGTAGCCAAAAGCGGCGTCAATGTCTTTGCTCACCAACGCGGCCTCGGCACTGGGCAGGTCCAGGTTGACCAGCTTCACATCACGTTCGCTCAGACCCTTGTCGGCCAGCGCACGCACGGCGGCCAGGTGCAGGTTGGTGCCCTTGAACACCGCCACCTTGCGGCCTTTGAGGTCTTCGATGCGCCGGATGTTGGAATCCGGCGGCACTGCCAAGTACAGGCCGGTACGCACGCCGCTGCCTAGGATCATCTTGGTCTTTACATCGCTGGCGCGGTGCACGATGGAAGGCAAATCGCCCTGCCATGCAAAGTCCAATTGCTTGTTGACCAGCGCCTCGTTCACGGCGGGGCCTGCGCCCTTGAAGAAAGTCCACTGCACCTTCACGCCGTCTTTCTTGAACTCTTCTTCCAGCGCGCCATCGGTGTAGGCCAGCGCGGCCGACGTGCCGCCGTGGCGCACGGGGTCGCTGCCCACGCCGCCGGTGGCTACGCCAATGCGGACCACCTTCAGCGGCTCTGCCGTCTGTGCAGCGGCGCTGCCCGCCCACAGGCCCAGCGCCAAGGCAGCTCCGGCTGCGGTCAAGGCCTTGCGGCGGGTGGTATTCCAGGGTGTTTTTGTCATGGGTGTCGATCTTTCGTAGGGGTTGCGTTGGGACGGTGCACGGGCCACGCCCTGCACCTGTCGAGCCCCACTCTAGGCACGCCCGGCAATGCGGCCAACGACCAAAAACAGATATCCAAATGCGCAAGCGCCCTACCCGCTCGCCTGACTGCAGCGCCTGTTTTTCCAACTATCGATATGCAAACAGCTTCGTTGGTGTGCAGCGCTTGCAGTGTCCCAATGGCATGGCCGTTCTCTTTCCACCACCCTCGTTTCAGAAAGCAGCACCATGTCCAAGATCAACGACTTGCACCCCACCTTCACCCGCTTTGCGGTGGAGCCCTACACCCCCACCATTGGCGCCGTCATCCACGACCTGGACCTGCGCCAGCCGCTGGATGCCACCACACAGGCCGAGCTGCGCCAGGCCCTGGCCGTGCACGAAGTGCTGTTCTTCCGCGACCAGCACATCACGCCGCAGCAGCAGGTGGACTTCACCCGCAGCTTTGGCAACGTGGCCGAGGTCAAGGCGTTCTTCCCCCGGCTGGAAAACCACCCCGAGATCGAGATCGTGGAGAGCACGGCCGAGCGCCCCAAGGCGTCGAGCAACTGGCACGCCGACATCACCTGGCGCGAGCAGCCGCCCCTGGGCACCAGCCTGTATGCGCAGGTGATTCCGGCCAGCGGCGGCGACACGCTGTGGGCCAGCCTCACCGCCGCCTACGCCAGCCTGCCGCCCGCCTTCCAGTCTTATCTGGAGACGCTCACGGCCGTGCACACCTGGGAGATCAGCGGCTGGACCGAGTACCTGCTGCGCAAGGACGCCAGCGGCGACGAGCTGAAGGCCGCGCGCGCCAAGTACCCGCCGGTGGAGCACCCGGTGGTGCGTGTGCACCCGGTCACAGGCAAGAAGGTGCTGTATGTGAACTCCACCTTCACCAGCCACATCAAGGGCCTGTCGCGCGTGGAGAGCGACACCCTGCTGACCCAGCTGTTTGCCCTGCCCCAGGTGCCCGAGTTCCAGGCCCGCCTGCGCTGGGCGCCAGGCACGCTGGCGGTGTGGGACAACCGCTCCACCCAGCACTACGCGGTGGGCGACTTCTTCCCGCAGCACCGCAAGCTGCATCGCATCACTATCACTGAGTAGCCCCCTGAGTCGCCTTCGGCGCCTTCCCAGGGATGTCCTGCATCACCCTCGCGAGTCGGTGGTAGTGCGGATCGGGACAGTCCGCAAGGCGTCTTTTTGCAGCCAATAGCCGAGCTATTGGCAAAAAAAGCAACGCAGCGGATGGCCCGAGGCCGCGCTATCACCGACCGTAGGGAGTGATGCAGGACATCCCCGAAGGGGGACGCACCCGGTGGCCCGGCGAAGCCGGTTCCACGGGTGCACTGGCCTGGTCCGCGCCGGTGCCGTAGGCCGCGGGCAAATCTCATAACGTTTTGGACACCCACATGACCGAACCACAAACCCCAAGAAAACTGCGCCTCGGCGCCTTCATCATGGCCACGGGCCACCACATTGCCGCGTGGCGCCACCCCGGTTCTCAGGCCGATGCGGGCGTCAATATCGACCACTACATCGAACTGGCACAGACCGCAGAGCGCGGCCTGTTCGACCAGGTGTTTGTGGCCGACAGCCCGGGCGTGTGGCACAAGGGCGACCGCGAGTCCTTCAGCCGCCAGGGGCGGCTCTCGCACTTCGAGCCCGTCACGCTGTGGGCGGCGCTCTCGGCCGTCACCAAGCACATCGGCTTTGTGGCCACGGCATCCACCACCTACGAAGACCCGTACCTGCTGGCACGCAAGTTCGCCTCGCTCGACCACATCAGCAAGGGCCGCGCGGCCTGGAACGTGGTGACCACCAGTGCAGAGAACGTGCACGGCAACTTTGGTCTGGATGCCCACCCCGACCCCGCGTTGCGGTACGAGCGCGCCCACGAGTTTGTGGATGTGGTCAAGGGCCTGTGGGACAGCTTTGACGACGACGCCTTCAGCCGCGACAAGGCCAGCGGCGTGTACTTTGACCCCGACAAGCTGCACACGCTCAACCACATCGGCAAGCACCTGAAGGTGCAGGGCCCACTCAACATCGAGCGCTCGCCCCAGGGCCACCCGGTGATCGTGCAGGCGGGCTCTTCCGAAGATGGCAAGGAGCTGGCCGCCGCCACGGCCGAGGCCATCTTCACCGCCTGGACCAGCCTGGCCGAGGCCCAGGCGTTCTACAAAGATGTGAAAGGCCGGATGGCCAAGTACGGCCGCCGGCCCGACGAGCTGCTGGTGCTGCCCGGCATCTCTCCGGTCATCGGCCGCACCGAGGAAGAAGCCCAGGCCAAGTGGGCCGAGCTGCAGGCACTGATCCACCCCAGCGTGGGCCTGGCCACGCTGGCCCCTTTCTGGCCCGGCGAAGACCTCACGCAGTGGAACCTGGACGCACCACCGCCCTATATTCCCGAGCCGCCCAAGGGCATCAACAGCCGCGCGCATGTGGTGCTGCAGTTGGCCCGCCGCGAGAACTACACCGTGCGCCAGTTGTACGAATACCTGGCCGGCGCGCGCGGCCACTGGGTGGTGGTGGGCACGCCGCAGACCATTGCAGACCGCATGCAGGAATGGTTTGAGAACGCCGCGGCCGACGGCTTCAACGTGATGCCGCCCGTGTTGCCCCAGTCGCTCAACGAGTTTGTGGACCTGGTGGTGCCGGAGCTCCAACGGCGCGGGCTGTTCCGCACTGCCTACGAAGGCACGACGCTGCGCGAGAACCTGGGCCTAGCGCGGCCTGCCAGCCGCTATGCCACACCGCTGGCCAAGGCAGCCTGACACCGGAGGCCCGCCGCGTCATGCCCCGCTCCACAGCGCAGCGGGGTTGGGATGGCTTGGCGGGCGTGGCGCACCCGCCTTGACGCGGCGCACGGGCAGGTCGGTGGCAAGGCGCTTGACAGCAGTGCCCCGGGAGGCGGTCTGAAAGCCGTGCGGTGCCACCAGCACGTCCGTGCGCGCTTCGCGCAAGATGCGTTGCGCCACGCTCTCGAAGAACCAGTCCACCCACGGGGACGCGGGATGCCTGCCCACCACAATCAGGTCGGCCCCAGCGCTTTGCTGTGCCACCAGCACCTGTCGCGCCGGATCGCCCCGGCCGATGGACGATGACAACCGATTGCGCCGCGCGTCGTACGAGTCGGTCAGCGTGAACATGCGGTCTTGCGCATGGCGCCTGCACTGCTCGCGGTAGATCTGGATGGCGCGCTCCGACACCTCGGCATACCGCAGCTTGCCCTCATTGGCGGTGCTGATGGCATGGAACAGTTCCACACGTGCGCGGGGGTGCAGTGCCAGGCCTAGCTCGACCAATCGGTGCGATGCCTGCGAAAAGTCCACCGCCACCAACAGGCTCTGGTAGGTCTGGTCCGCCGCGTTGCGCACCACGACCACGGGGCGCTGGCAAGCACGCAGCAACTGCAGGGCGGGGTGCGTGCCCCACCAGGCCCGCAGCCCCCGCTGCGGTGCCGTGCCCCACACCACCAGGTCGTGCGCGGCTGCCGCACGGGCGATGTCTGCCACCGTGCAATCCACGCGCGATACGGCCTGCACAGCGATCTGGTGACGCTGCCGCAGCTGCAGCGCATGGTGCGACAGGCGCACCGCCACATCGGGGGGAGGCACCTCACCGGGCTGGGCGACATACACCAGCTGCAACGCAGCCCGATGCTCTGCGCCCAGCAACGCCGCGCGTGCCAGCGCGTGCCCTCCCAGTTCAGAAAAATCGGTGACGACGAGGATGGAGCGAGGGGTCATGGTGGTACGTCCTTCTGTGGTGAACAACGCGCACTCCTCCAACGGCTGCCAATGTAATTGGCGCCGGTCTGGTGGGAAGTGATCTGGTGGTACGGCCCGCATCGGGCCGACGTGCGAAGGCGACTAGGTGAGGTAGTCGCCCGTGGCTTCAGGCTGGTACTGGATGCTCTCGATGGTGGCGGAGCACTCTTCGCCGTGCGGCGTTTGCCACTTGGCCATATCTCCCACCCGCAGGCCCAGCAGGCTGATGCCCACCGGCGACAGCACCGAGATAAAGCCCGCCGCAGGCTCGGCGTCCTGCGGGTAGCACAGGGTCAGCACCTGGCGCCGGTGGGTGTGCGGGTCCACCAGCTCCACGCGCGAGTTCATGGTGACCACGTCCGCACGCACGGTGCGCGGGCTGGTGATGTCGGCGTTGGCCAGCAGGTCATCCAGCAAGGGCGCTGGCCGGTTGCCGATCAGCTTGGTCAGGCGCGAATAGTCCAAATCGGTGAGCATGCGCTCGCCAGGGGTCACAACTGCATGCATACAAAGCACTCCATCGAATGCGGCGGTGCCCCGTGGGGACAAGACGGCCGCTACCGCGCTTGGCTGGTGCCCGGCGGTGGATGGTTGCGCTACAAGGGGATGAGGAGAGAGGGTGCCGCCGGGCTCAGGAATGTGCTGGCGTCAGCTGACGACGCGCGTTCTTCTTGGCCACCGCTCGCGCACAGGCCGCTGCGCGGGGCAGCGCAGCCAGGGCGGCAAAGGGGCAAACCAGAAGGGTTGTCATGGGCCCGAGTGTAGGCAACCCGGGCGGCTTTGGGGGCAATAGCCCCAGGGTTCTTACCAGATAGGGCGCAGGGCAAGACTTGGATGCGGCGAGCCGCGCTGCCTGCCAACGCGACACGCAGGCGCGTGCCACAGGATGAGGGCTGCGCAGAGCCGCATGGCCCTGCGCCCTGCTCCCGACTCACAGCTTGGCGATCGACACCTCTGTGGACTTGACCAATGCGACCACATCGGAGCCCACGACCAGGCCCAGGTCGTCCACCGAGCGGGTGGTGATGACGGAGGTCACGATGCCCCAAGGGGTTTCGACATCGACCTCGGAGACGACGTCGCCGCGAATGATCTCGCGCACTTTGCCCTTGAACTGGTTGCGAACGTTGATGGCTTGAATGGACATGGGGTTCTCCTAAAAAGTCCGTTGAAAGAAAAAGAAAAGGTGGAAAGAGGAAAGAGGTGAAAGCTCACACGGCCCAGCGCAGCCCGTGCGCCGGCACACCCGGCCAGGGGGCTTCGTGCGCCGGGTCGCCATCGGGCTTTTGCAGCACGCGGTCCAGGATGCGTTTTTCGATGGCGGCAAAGGCGGCATCGCCGTGCGAGCGCGGACGCGGCAGGTCGATGCGCTGGTCCAGCGCAATCTGGCCGTCCTCGATCAGGATCACGCGGTCGGCCAGGGCCACGGCCTCCTGCACGTCGTGGGTCACCAGCAACGCGGTAAAGCCGCTGGTGCGCCACAGGCCTTCGATCAGGCGGTGCATCTCGATGCGCGTCAGCGCATCCAGCGCGCCCAGCGGCTCGTCGAGCAACAGCAAACGCGGGTTGTGCACCAGGGCCCGTGCCAGGGCCACGCGCTGGCGCTGGCCGCCCGACAGGCGTGCCGGCCACTCGTTCAACCGGTCGCCCAGCCCCACGCGCGCCAGCACGTCGGCCGCAGCGCCGCGCCGCTCGGGCGGCAGGCCCAGGGCCACGTTGTCAGCCACACGCTTCCAGGGCAGCAGGCGCGAGTCCTGGAACATGATGCGGGTGTCACCGCTCAGGCCGTCGATGTCTTTGCCATCGATGCGGATCGCGCCGCCCGAGACGGACTCCAGGCCCGCCACCAGGCGCAGCAACGTGCTCTTGCCGCAGCCGCTGCGGCCCACGATGGCGACGAACTGGCCGGGTTCGATGACCAGGTCGGCCTTCTGGAGCACATTGCGCGCGCCGTAGCGTTTGTCCACGCCGCGCACTTCCAGGCGAACGCCCTGGGGTTGTAAAGATGAACTTGTGGTCAAAAAGGTCTCCTGCGCTAGTGGCTATTGCGCCAGCAGCTATAAAAATGTGAGTATCCAAGCGCGCAGCATCAAGCCTGGTAACCGGGATGCCAGCGCAGCCAGTAACGTTCGAGCCCCTTGGCAAACACATCGGCCAGCTTGCCCAGCAGCGCGTACAGCAAGATGCCCACGAGCACGATGTCGGTTTGCAGAAACTCGCGCGCATTCATCGTGAGGTAGCCGATGCCCGCCTGTGCCGAGATGGTCTCGGCCACGATCAGGATCACCCACATCAGGCCCAGCGAGAAGCGCAGGCCCACCAGGATGCTGGAGAGCGCGCCGGGCAGGATGATTTGCTGGTACAGCTGCCAGCGCCCCAGGCCGTAAGTGCGGCCCATCTCGATCAGGCCCGGGTCCACATTGCGGATGCCGTGGAAGGTGTTGAGGTAGATCGGAAAGAACACCGACACGCTGATGAGAAACAGCTTGGCCGATTCGTCAATGCCGAACCACAGGATCACCAGCGGAATGAGCGCCAGTGCTGGAATGTTGCGCACCATCTGTATGGTGGAGTCGAGCAGCGTCTCGAACAGCTTGACCGAACCGGTCAGCAGGCCCAGCAGCAGCCCCAGGCCGCCGCCAATCGCCAGCCCGGCCAGCGCACGGCCCGCGCTGACCTTGACGTGCGTCCACAGCTCGCCCGACAGGGTCAATGTCCAGGCAGCCTTCACCACCTCCAGCGGCGCGGGCAGCACGCGGGTGGAGAGCCATCCTTGCGACGAGGCGATCTGCCACAGCACGATGAGGCCCACCGGCACGGCCCATGGCAGCAGGCGCCGCGCCACGCTGGCAAAAAATCTGGCCACAGGTGCGGGCAGAAGGGGGCCGTCGAGCGGATGGTCGATGGTGTCGGCAATGGGTGGCGAGACCTGCAGCTCGCGCACGGGCACCGTGTTTGTCTGGGCCTGTGTCATGGCGATATTTCCTGGGGATCGTTGTCGGGCTCCAAGAACTCCAGCTGGTTGCCCGCCGGGTCCTTGACGTAAAAGCGCAGGTAGCCAGGCAGCGCACGGTTTTCCACCAGCGGCAGTTCGGCCTGTAGCAGGCGGTGGCGCAGTGCGGGCAAGTCCTGCACCTCAAAGGCCAGGTGCGACACGGCGGGTGCGGGCTGCCAGTGCTCGGTGGGCACCAGGTCGATGCGCTGCGTGCCGGCCACAAAACGCAGGGCCTTGCTGGCGTTCAGCCGCACCTCGGGCAGGCCCAGCAGGCTGCTGTAAAAGCGCCGGATGGGCGCCTCGGCACCGGCCGGGAACGGCAGCTGCACATGGTTGATGGACTGGATGGACATGGGCGGTCTCCTGGGCAGCGCTGCACTCAGCTTTGGGATGCGCGCGGTACAAAGTCATTGGCCACGGTTTCGCCAAACGGGCCCAGCGGGTTGCCGCCCGCAAGCTTCTCGCGCACGTCCACGGGCAACAGCGGGAACACCAGCTCGGCAAAGCGGTAGGCCTCTTCTAGGTGCGGGTAGCCCGAGAGCACAAAGGTGTCGAGCCCCAGCGCGGCGTATTCCTCGATGCGCGCGGCCACGGTCTGCGGGTCGCCCACCAGCGCCGTGCCTGCACCGCCCCGCACCAGGCCCACACCGGCCCAGAGGTTGGGGCTGATCTCCAGGTCGGCCCGCGTGCGCCCAATCGCCGACGGGCCGCCCCTAGGCGATTGCGCCCCCTCGGGGGGCAGCGAGGACACGCCAGTGCCGAGCGTGGGGGCCTTATTCCTGGCGCCGGCATGCAGCCGCGCCATGCGGCGCTGGCCTTCGGAATCCATGCGCGCAAACACGGCCTGCGCGCGTGCCACGGTCACGTCGTCCACATGGCTGATGAGTTCTTCGGCCGCCTGCCAGGCCTGGTCTTCGGTCTCGCGCACGATGACGTGCAGGCGGATGCCGAACTTCACGGTGCGCCCATGCTTTGCAGCACGGGCGCGCACGTCGGCCACCTTCTTGGCCACTTCGGCAGGCGGCTCGCCCCAGGTCAGGTAGGTCTCGACCTGCTCGGCCGCCAGGTCGTGGGCGGCATCGGACGAGCCCCCAAAGTACACCGGCGGGTGCGGCTGCTGCAGGGGCGGAAACAGCAGCTTGGCGCCCTTCACGCTGAGATGCTGGCCGTCGTAGTCGAACGATTCACCGCTGTGGCTGCGCGCAAGGATCTCGCGCCAGATGCGGATGAACTCGGCGGACTGCTCGTAGCGCGTGGCGTGGTCCAGAAACACGCCGTCGCCCTCCAGCTCGGTCTGGTCGCCACCGGTGACCAGGTTGATGAGCAGTCGCCCGCCCGAGAGGCGGTCGAACGTGGCCGCCATGCGCGCAGCCAGCGCCGGCTGGTGCAGGCCGGGGCGTACCGCCACCAAAAATTTGAGCTTCTTGGTCACGGCGATCAGGCTGGATGCAACCACCCAGGGGTCTTCGCAAGAGCGCCCGGTGGGGATCAAAACGCCCTCGTAGCCCAGGCTGTCGGCGGCCACCGCCACCTGTTGGAGGTAGTCATGGCTGAGCTGGCGTGCGCCTTTGGCGGTGCCAAGGTAGCGGCTGTCGCCGTGGGTGGGAATGAACCAGAAAATTTGCATGGCACAGGTCTTTTCAAAGCGGTATCTCAACGAGGTCCGTACGGGGTCAGTAGGAGATGGCAAAGCCGAACTGGGGCGCGCGCAGGGCCCCGCGTCGCTGCTGCAGGTTCAGCCCCCAGGCGGCGGCCGTGACGCACAGCACGCGCCGCAGTTGGGCGTGCAACGGGAAAGGCATGGGGGCAGGCATGGGCAGCTCCTTGGGCAAAGGCGGTTACAGCAGATCGACCGGCGCGGCGTGCAGCAGGTTGAGCTTTTTGGGAATCAGCTTCAGGTCGAAGAAGGTGTCGGCAATCGATTGCTGCTCGGCCAGGATCTCGCGCGTGACCGGGGCCGTGCCGAAACGGGCGCGGTTCAGGTACAGCTCGGTGATGGATTTGTCGAGGCCCAGCACGGCCGACAGCTCGGCAGCGGCGGCTTCCTTGTTTTTGGACGCCCAGGTGTCGATGGCGTTGACCTCTTCGATCGCGATGCGCAGCACATCGGAGTTCTTGGTTGCGAAGTCGCGCGAGGTGAAGTAGTAGGCGCGGTTGTTGACCACGCCCGTGGCGTCGGCCAGCAGGCGGGCGTCGAGCGTCTTTTGCGCGGCGGCCAGGAACGGGTCCCAGATGATCCAGGCATCGACCGCGCCCTTTTCAAACGCGGCCCGCGCGTCGGCCGGGGCCAGGAAGACGGACTGCACATCGGCGTATTTCAGGCCGTGTTTCTCCAGCAGCTTGACCAAAAAATACTGCACGTTGGAGCCCTTGTTGTAGGCCACGCGCTTGCCCTTGAGGTCGGCCACGCTGCGGATGGGTGAGTCCTTGGGCACGATCACGGCCTCCAGCGCGGGGCGAGGCACGGTGGCACCGGCGTACACCAGCGGCGCGCCTGCGGCCTGGGCAAAGATGGGTGGGGCTTCGCCCACGTCGCCAAAGTCGATGGAGCCGACGTTGAGCGCTTCAAGCTGCACGGGGCCGGCGTTGAATTCCGTCCAGGTGACTTTGACACCCAGCGGGGCCAGGCGCTTTTCGAGCGTGCCGCGGCCCTTCAGGATGGAGAGCCAGCCCTTTTGGTGGCCCACGCGCAGAACGCGGGGCGCGCCGGAGGACTGGGCCCAAGAGGTAGCAGGGAGCGCTGCCGCAGCGGCAGTGGCAGCACTGGCGGCCAGCAGGTGGCGGCGTTGCAGGGAAAAGCGGTTCAGTTCGTTCATGGTGCAGGTTCCAGCAGCAAATCGGGTGAGGGGAGCACCGGGCGGGCTGACAGCAGGCGGCACACCGCCCTGCCCGCGCACCCGGCGCAGCAAAAATCAAAAATGGAAATAAATGAAGGGGAAGGAAGGTGGCGCTGGCACTGCGGGACTGCCGCAGCGCCGGGCCTGCGTCAGACGCTACATCGCACGTCAGCGAAGTTGACCGGCGCAAACCGCGTGGCCTGGGCGGGTGATGGGCGCAGGGTTTCGGTCACCAGCACGTTCACCGCATCGTCCAGCCGGGCGGCAATGTCGGCCTGCACGTGGTAGGTGCCCTCGGGCGTCAGCGTGACCTGGGCATCGGTGGCGTAGATGCCGGGCAGGATGCTTTTGGCGCCCAGCGACTGCAGCACGGGGCGCAGCGCGTAGTCCAGCGCCAGCATGTGGTGCGGGCTGCCACCCGTGGCCAAGGGCAGCACGGTCTTGCCCTTGAGGGCGGTTTGCGGCAGCAGGTCCAGAAAAACCTTGAGCACGCCGCTGTACGCCGCCTTGTAGACGGGGGTGGCCACCACCAGCACGCTGGCATCGGCCACCTGGTCGATGGCGCTGACCACCGTGGGGTGCCCAAAGTCGGCCAGCAGCAGCGCCTGGGGCGAGAGGTCGCGGATGTGGATGCGGTCCACCAGCGCACCGCGCACCGAGAGGCGCTGGGCCACGGCGTCGAGCAAGGCGGCGGAGCGGGAGCGCTCCGAGGGGCTGCCGGCGATGAGCAAGGCGGACATGGTGTGGATTCCTTGAATACTATGGTTTTGATAGCTGTCAGCGCATGTTTGACTAACGCTTGAGCCTGTTTTCATTCAAAAAGGGCGAGCAACGCCCCGCCCGGCCCGCTGGGGCCTGGCTTGTTGCACGGAGACGGGGCGCCATCCCCCCGCACACGAAAGGCGGGTGGACTGGCTGGCTTACCTACTTGCGGGTGTAGATCTGGTCAAAGCTGGCGTTGTCCGCAAAGTGGTCCTTGGCCGCCTTGTCCCAGCCACCGAACGCGTCGTTGATGGTGAACAGGTTCAGCTTGGGGAACTGCTTGGCGTACTTGGCCTTGGCCTTTTCAGACACGGCGGGGCGGTAGAAATGTTTGCCCGCAATGTCCTGGCCTTCTTCGGTGTACAGGTACTGCAGGTAGGCCTCGGCCACGGCACGGGTGCCCTTCTTGTCCACGTTCTTGTCCACCACCGACACGGCGGGCTCGGCCAGGATGGAGATCGACGGGGCGATCACATCGAACTTGGTGCCGAACTCTTTTTCGAGCAGGTAGGCCTCGTTCTCCCACGCAATCAGCACGTCGCCCTGGTTGCGCTGCGCAAACGTGATGGTGGAGCCGCGTGCGCCAGTGTCGAGCACGGGCACGTTGCCATACAGCTTGGCCACGAAGTCCTTGGCCTTGGCGTCACCACCGTATTTGCGCTTGGCAAATTCCCACGCGGCCAGGTAGTTCCAGCGCGCGCCGCCGGAGGTCTTGGGGTTGGGCGTGATCACCTTCACATCGGGGCGCACCAGGTCGTCCCAGTCCTTGATGCCCTTGGGGTTGCCCTGGCGCACCACCAGCACGATGGTGGAGGTGTAGGGCGAGCTGTTGTGCGGCAGGCGCTTTTGCCAGTCCTTGGGAATCCAGCCGCCATTGGTATGCAGGGCATCGGTGTCGCCCGCCAGGGCCAGCGTGGCCACATCGGCTTCCAGCCCGTCGATGATGGAGCGCGCCTGTTTGCCCGATCCGCCGTGGCTTTGCTTGATGGTCACGTCCTGGCCCGTCTTGGCCTTCCAGTGCTTGGCAAAGGCTTGGTTGAACTCCACATACAGCTCGCGGGTCGGGTCGTACGACACATTGAGCAGCGTCACAGACTGTGCAAACGACGGCAATGCCGTCAGGGCCAAACTGCCCACCAAGGCAGCGGCAAAAGGAAACTTGATAAAGTCGCGGCGAAAGTTCATGGAAGGGCCTCTTTTATGAATGTGTTGCGGTGCAAAACACCGATGGAACGCATTCTGGAAGGCCCTCTTCAAAACTGGAACTACTGAGATTTCAGTTCTTAATATCCAAATCATCTGAGCGAAGCCTTTTTCGCTCGCCCCCACTTCAAGGAATTCCCATGGCACGCACCGTTCAATGCATCAAGCTCGGCAAGGAAGCCGAAGGCCTCGACTTTCCGCCCTACCCCGGCGAACTGGGCAAACGAATCTGGGAAAGCGTGAGCAAGGAAGCCTGGGCGGGCTGGCTCAAGCACCAGACGATGCTGGTCAATGAAAACCGGCTGAACCTGGCCGATGCCCGTGCCCGCCAGTATTTGGCACGCCAGATGGAAAACCACTTTTTTGGCAGCGGCGCAGACGCCGCGGCGGGCTACGTCCCGCCCAGCGCGTAACGGAGCGACGCGAAGTGCAGCGCTGCAAAAAGTGGTTTCGCCAAAACCATTTCTTTGGTGGGGCGCAGACGCTGCGGCGGGCTACGTCCCGCCCAGCGCGTAAATAAAGAGCACCCCCCTGAGCGGCTACGCCGCTTCCCCCCGCTCTCGTAGCGTTGCACGCTACGGGCAGGGAGACTCAGCCCTCGCTGCGGGGCGCCCCTTGCTTGGCTGCCCTGGCCTGGGCCGCGCCAGTGACGCAGGTCAAGGGCGATGCAAGCGCCGCAAACCTCCAGTCCCCACCCCATGTCTGAGCCCATCGACTGGTTGCCCGACGGCACCCCCTACAGCCCCCGCTTCGGCGACCGCTACCACAGTGAAAACGGTGGCCTGGACCAGGCCCGCCGTGTGTTTTTGCACGGCTGCGGCCTGCCCGAGGCCTGGGCCGGGCAGTCGCAATGGCGCATTCTGGAGACCGGTTTTGGCTTTGGCCTGAACTTCCTGGTGACCTGGGCGGCCTGGCGGGCCGACCCGCAGCGCCCCACGCTGCTGCACTTCGTATCGACCGAGGCCTGGCCCGTGAGCGCGGCCGACCTGCTGCGCGCCACCTCGGTCCACCCCGAGCTGGCGCCGCTGGCCGAAGCACTGCACCAGCAATGGTGGGGCCTGCTGCCGGGCGTGCACCGGCTGCGCTTTGATGAAGGCCGGGTGCTGCTCACCCTGTACGTGGGCGACACCCAGGCCATGCTGCGCCAGCAGAACCTGACGGTGGACTCCATCTACCTCGACGGCTTCAGTCCCCAGCGCAACCCCGACAGCTGGGACCTGCACACTCTGAAGGCCGTGGCACGCTGTTGTCGGCGCGGCACCCGCCTGGCCACCTGGACCATCGCGCGTGCCGTGCGTGATGCCCTGGCGCAATGTGGCTTTGAAGTGACCCGCGTGCCCGGCGTGCCACCCAAGCGCGACAACCTGCATGCCACCTTCAACCCGCGCTGGGAACCGCGCACCTCACGCCAAGCAGAGGCGGCGCCGCCCCCCTCCCCGCCCGGCCCCTGCATCGTGATCGGTGGCGGTATTGCGGGCGCCGCCGCCGCTGCCAGCCTGGCCCGGCGCGGCTGGCAGGTGCAGGTGCTGGACCAGGCCGCTGAGCCCGCTGCGGGCGCATCGGCCCTGCCCGCCGGTGTGTTCGCCCCCCATGTGTCGCCCGACGACAGCGTGCTGTCGCGCCTGTCGCGCAGCGGCATCCGCACCACGCTCGAGCAGGCCCGCTGGCTGCTGAATGAGGGGGTGGACTGGGCGCACAGCGGCGTGCTGGAGCACCGCACCGACGGCAGCCCCGGCCTGTCGCCCGATTGGACCCAGGGGCCGGGCGCCGCCTGGAGCGAGCCTGCGCCATCTGCTGCCCTGGCAGCCGCCCAGTTGCCGCCTGACGCGACGGCCTGCTGGCACCACCAGGCGGGCTGGGTGCGCCCGGCGCGCCTGGCCAAGGCCTTGCTGGGCCAGCCCGGCATTCAATGGCGGGGGAATTGCGCAGTGGCCCAGTTGCGGCGTGTGGAAGCAGCCTCCACTGCGCACGGCCCCGCCACTACCACCTGGCAGGCACTCGATGCCCAGGGCCAGGTGCTGGCCGAGGCGCCCACCGTGGTCATTGCTGCAGGCGCAGGCAGCCTGGCCCTGCTGAACCACCGCTGGCCCCTGCAGCCGGTGCGCGGGCAGGTGTCGTGGGGCCAACATGCCGACCCGGCAGCGCTCCTGCGGCCATGGATTCCGTTCCCGGCCAACGGCAATGGGAACCTGGTGCCCCGGTTCCCGCTGGGCGATCAAGCCGATGGCGACCAGGGCTGGGTGATGGGCTCCACCTTTGAGCGCGATGTGCAGGCCCTGCCGCCCAGCGCCACCGACATCCAAGCCGCCCACGCCACCAACTGGGCCAAGCTGCAGGGCCTGCTGCCCGGCATCGCCCCCCAGCTAAAACCATTGTTCGCCCAGGCACTGAACGCCCCGGCTCTACAGCCCGCCGCAGGGGAGCCCCCCGCCCTGCGCACCTGGGCCGCCGTGCGTTGCACAGCGCCCGACCGCCTGCCCATCGTGGGCCCGGTGGATGCAGCCCAGCTGCCGGGCCTGTGGACCAGCACGGCCATGGGCGCGCGCGGGCTGACGCTTGCGCTCCTGTGCGGCGAACTGCTCGCGGCCCGGCTGCAGGGCGAGCCGCTGCCGCTGGATGCGCGGCTAGCCAAAGCGCTGGGCACCGAGCGGCTGCAATAGATCCAGCACGGCGGGCGGCTCCAGCATCCCCCCTGCCAGCCCGCGCCAATCCTTACTTATAAACAAATCGACATATTGGCAGAGCAAAACAATAGTTTGCATCCATAAGAAGCCCCTCTACATTCGCCGCCATGCATGAATTGGCGTTTGTTTTTGCGGGCTTTGCCGTTGGGCTCATCGTGGGCCTGACCGGTGTGGGTGGCGGCTCGCTCATGACGCCGATCCTGATCTTCTTCTTCGGCATCAAGCCCCACATGGCCGTGGGCACCGATTTGCTGTTTGCAGCCTTCACCAAGATGGGCGGCACCGTCAGCCTGGCCCGCCAGCGTCTGGTGCCCTGGAAAGTGGTGGGCCAGCTGTGCGCAGGCAGCATTCCTGCCGCCCTGCTGGCGCTGTGGGCGCTGCATACCCTGGGCCCGGCCAGCGCCACCGCCCAGCGCATCATGACCACCACGCTGGGTTTTGCCCTGCTGCTCACGGCCGCCGCCACGCTCTACAAGGCCATTGTTTTCTCTGCCCAGCGCCAGGCCGCACAAAACGCCGCACGCAAGGCCCACACCGGCGACGCCACCCGCCCGCGCCACTGGAGCCTGCCCGTGCTGCTGGGCGCCGTCATCGGCACGCTGGTCACCTTCACCTCCGTAGGCGCGGGCGCCATCGGCGTCACGGTGTTGCTGCTGGTCTACCCCCTGCTGCCGCTGCCGCGCATCATCGGCGCCGACATCGCCTACGCCGTTCCGCTGACCCTGGTGGCGGGCCTGGGCCATGCCTCGCTGGGCTCGGTGGACTGGCCTTTGCTTGCACAATTGCTGGCTGGCTCGCTGCCGGGCATCTGGCTGGGCTCGCGCCTGGTCACCCGCACGCCTGAGCGCCTGATTCGCTCCGCCTTGTCCCTTTTGCTGGCCTGGGCAGGCTTCAAACTGATTCTGATCTGAGTCCCCTATGTACCAATACACCGCTTTCGACACCCAGTTCGTGCAACAGCGTGCCGCGCAGTTCCGTGATCAGCTCACGCGCTGGCAGACGGGCAAGCTGAGCGAGGACGACTTCCGCCCCCTGCGCCTGCAAAACGGCTGGTATGTGCAACGCTACGCCCCCATGCTGCGCGTGGCCGTGCCCTACGGCGAGATCGCCAGCCGCCAGCTGCGCGTGCTGGCGCAGATTGCCCGCGAATACGACGAGCCCGAAGCCGCCGTCTTCAAGGCCGCCATGGAAGGCCAGGGCAAGCTGGGCACCACCTTCTTGCCCAAGAACTGCGCCCACTTCACCACCCGCACCAATGTGCAGTTCAACTGGATTCCGCTGTCCAAGAGCGCGGATGTGATGGACCTGCTCGCCAGCGTCAACCTGCACGGCATCCAGACCAGCGGCAACTGCATCCGCAACACCACCACCGACGCGCTGGCAGGCATCGCCGTGGACGAGATCGTGGACCCGCGCCCCTATGCGGAGCTGATCCGCCAGTGGTCCACGCTGCACCCCGAGTTCGCGTTCTTGCCCCGCAAGTTCAAGATCGCCATCACCGGCGCCAAGGACGACCGCGCAGCCACCGGTTGGCACGACGTGGGCCTGCACCTGGTCAAGAACGATGCGGGTGAGATCGGCTTCAAGGTGTTTGTGGGCGGTGGCATGGGCCGCACGCCGGTGATTGGCACCGTGATCCGCGAGTTCCTGCCCTGGAACCAGATCATGAATTACATCGAGGCCATCGTGCGCGTGTACAACGAGCACGGCCGCCGCGACAACAAGTACAAGGCCCGTATCAAGATTCTGGTGAAGTCCGAAGGCCAGCAGTACATCGACGATGTGGAAGCCGAATACCGCCAGATTCTGGAGATCGACGGCGGCCCCCACACCATCCCGCAGGCCGAATTTGACCGCGTGGCCGCCTGCTTTGTGGCACCGAAGCTGGCTGACATTGCCGATGTGGCGCCAGAGGCCCTGCAAGCACAGCTGGACGCACAGGCCGCAGACCACGTGATGTTTGGCCGCTGGCTGCAGCGCAATGTGCACCCGCACCAGAACCCGCAACTGCGCGCCGTAACGCTGTCGTTCAAGCGCCCCGGCCAGTCGCCCGGCGATGCGACCAGCGACCAGCTTATCGCCCTGGCCGACCTGGTGGACAAGTATTCCGCCGGTGAAGCCCGCGTGACGCACGACCAGAACGTGCTGCTGCCCTGGGTGCACGCCAGCCGCCTGTTCGACCTGTGGCAAGAAGCCAAGGCCCTGGGCCTGGCCAGCGCCAACGTGCAGTTGCTCACCGACATGATTGCCTGCCCCGGCGGCGACTTCTGCGCGCTGGCCAACGCCCGCTCGCTGCCGATTGCCGAGGCCATCACCCAGCGCTACCAGGACCTGGACGAGCTGGACGACATTGGCGAAATCGACCTGCACATCAGCGGCTGCATCAACAGCTGCGGCCACCACCACAGCGGCCACATCGGCATCCTGGGCGTCGATAAAGACGGCAAGGAGTGGTACCAGGTCACGCTGGGCGGCTCGGATGGTTCCGACCTGTCGGGCGCTGCCGTGGCCGGCAAGGTGATTGGCCCCTCGTTCTCGGCCGCCGAAGTGCCGGACGTGATCGAGGCCGTGCTGAACACCTACCGCGACCTGCGCGAAAGCGGCGAGACCTTCCAGAACACCGTGCGCCGCACCGGCCTCGACCCCTTCAAGGAAGCCGCCAAGCTCGCCCGCCACAAAGACGAAACCCTGGCCACGGCCTGAAGCCGCACTGCCCCTGATCCCGGAACGATGATGAACCTGAAACTTCTCGCATCCCACGAACACCAGCCCCCGGCAGAAGGCGACGCCCGCGCGGTGGCGCTGGCCAACGATGCCGACGCCCTGGCCCTGCCGCTGGAAGGCGTGGAACGTGTGGACCTGCACTTCCCCAACTTCACCGACGGCCGCGCGTTCAGCCAGGCCTTCCTGCTGCGCCGCCGCCGTGGCTTCAAGGGCGAAATCCGCGCCACCGGTGATGTGCTGATCGACCAGCTGGTGCAGATGCAGCGCACCGGCTTTTCGAGCGCTGTGTTGCGCGAGGGCGTGGACGCTGCCGATGCGCAGCGCCAGTTTGAACGCTTCCCCGGCTTCTACCAGGGCGACGCCGTGAACCCCCAACCCCTGTTTGCCGCCAAGGCCGCCTGACAGGCGCACCGCACCGAAACACGAGCCCCTCACCATGAGTCACATCGATCTCGCAAGTATCAACGCCGACCTGGGCCGCAACGCGCCCGCCCTGGTGGAATGGGCCCTGGGCCTGGGCAAGACCAGCATCGTCACCACCAACTTTCGGCCTTTTGAAGCCGTTATCCTGCACATGGTCACTCAGGTGAACCCTGACGTCCCCGTGGTGTGGATGGACAACGGCTACAACACCGAAGCCACTTACCGCTTTGCCGACGAGGTGACCAAGCAACTGGGCCTGAACCTCAAGATTTACCTGCCCCTGCGTTCGCGCGCCCATCGTGAAGCTGTGGACGGCCCCACGCCCGCGCTGGACGACCCGCGCCACGCCGCCTTCACCGAAGAAGTGAAGCTCGAACCCTTTGCCCGCGCCCTGCGCGAGACCGCGCCCGAAGTCTGGTTCACCGCCCTGCGTGCTACCGACACCGCCGTGCGCGCCCAAATGGACCCCGTGAGCATCAACCCCGACGGGCTCATCAAGGTAGCGCCGCTGCTGCACTGGTCGTCCAAAGACTTGTACGAATACTGCGTGAAGCACGGCCTGCCCAACAACTTCGACTACGTGGACCCGACCAAGGGTGAAGACAACCGCGAGTGCGGCTTGCACCTCGCCCACTGACCCCCAGGCCCGACCATGAACGCCCGCACCGACTCAGCGCTGCTTGAGAAAACCAACGATATGAGCTATCACCTCAACAACTCGCACCTCGACGCCCTGGAAGAAGAAACCATCTTCATCCTGCGCGAGGTCGCCGCCGCTTTCGAGCGCCCCGCCCTGCTGTTTTCGGGCGGCAAGGATTCGCTGGTCATGCTCAAGTGCGCCGAAAAGGCGTTTGGCGCGGGCCGCATTCCTTACCCGCTCTTGATGATCGACACGGGCCACAACTTCCCTGAAGTGACGGACTTCCGCGACTTCCGCGCGAAGGAGCTGGGTGCGGAGCTGATCGTGCGCAGCGTGGAAGATTCCATGGCGCGCGGCACCGTGCGCCTGGCCCACCCCGGCGAATCGCGCAATGTGCACCAGTCCGTCACGCTGCTCGAAGCGATCGAAGAGTTCCGCTTTGACGCCCTCATCGGCGGCGCCCGCCGCGATGAAGAAAAGGCCCGCGCCAAGGAGCGCATCTTCAGCCACCGCGACAGCTTCGGCCAATGGCAGCCCAAGGCCCAGCGCCCCGAGCTGTGGACGCTGTTCAACACCCGCCTGCAGCCCGGGGAGCACTTCCGCGTGTTCCCCATCAGCAACTGGACCGAGCTGGATGTGTGGCAGTACATCGACCGCGAGCAGATCGGCCTGCCCAGCATCTACTACACGCACAAGCGCCAGGTGGTGGACAAGAAGGGCCTGCTGATGCCCGTGACCGAGCTGACCCCCGCGCGCGATGGCGAGGTGGTGGAAACGCGCGACGTGCGCTTCCGCACCGTGGGCGATATCACCTGCACCGCACCGGTGGAGAGCACCGCCGCCACCCCGGCCGAGATCGTCATCGAGACCCTGGCCGCCGACGTGAGCGAGCGCGGCGCCACGCGCATGGACGACAAGACATCGGATGCTTCGATGGAGAAGCGCAAGAAGGACGGGTATTTCTGATGACCGCTATCAATTCAATAGCTGCCAGCGCAAATAACACTAGCGCTACCAGCCAAAACGACCATATCTCCGCCCTCAAGTTCATCACTTGTGGTTCCGTCGATGACGGCAAGAGCACGCTGATTGGCCGCCTGCTGGTGGACAGCAAGGCCGTGTTGCAAGACCATCTGGCCGGCGTACAGCGCCAGGGCGAGACCGACCTGGCCCTGCTGACCGACGGCCTCTCCGCCGAGCGCGAACAGGGCATCACCATCGACGTGGCCTACCGCTACTTCGCCACCGAAGAGCGCAAGTTCATCATCGGCGACGCGCCCGGCCACGAGCAGTACACCCGCAACATGGTCACGGCCGCCAGCAGCGCCGACGCCGCCGTGGTGCTGGTCGATGCCACCAAGCTCGACTGGAAAAACCCCGGCCTGGCCCTGCTGCCGCAGACCCGCCGCCACAGCCTGCTGGTGCACCTGCTGCGCGTGCATTCGCTGGTGTTTGCCGTGAACAAGCTCGACGCGGTAGAAGACCCCGCGCTGGCCTGGAAGCACATCCAAGGCGCCCTGGATGCCTTTGCGAAGGCCGCCGGCATTACCGTGCGTGCCACGGTGCCAGTGTCCGCCCTCAAGGGCTGGAACGTGGTCGATGCCCATGCCGGCTGGTGCGGCTACACCGGCCCCACGCTGCTGCAAGTGCTGGAAGAGTTGCCCAACACCCCAGCCGACACAGCGCTGGCACCAGCCTTCCCCCTGCAGTGGGTCGAGAAGTTCTCGTCCTCGTCGGACACCAGCCAGGGCCGCCGCGTGTTCTGGGGCCGCGTGGCCGCAGGCCGCTTTGCGCCCGGCACCGCCGTACAGATCTTCCCCAGCGGCCAGCTGGCCACCGTGGCCCAGGTGCTGGACCACGCCCGCCGCCCCAAGGACGTGCCCGCAGGCACCAGCGCCGGCATCATCCTGGACCGCGAGGTGGACGTATCGCGCGGCGACTGGATTCTGGCCGCGCCCACGGCTGCTGCAGCGCCGGTTGCCGACGACGACTTTGGCGACACACCCGCTGCCGCCCCGGCCTGGCCCGCCAGCCGCGAGCTGCGCACCACCATCGCCTGGATGGACGACGAGCCCCTGGTCGCGGGCCGCGTGTACTGGGCGCTGCATGGCCACCGCTGGGTCAAGGCCAAGGTCAAGGCCGTGGTGCACAAGCTCAACATCAACACGCTGGCCGAAGAAGCTGCCACGCAGCTCGACCCCAACGCCATCGGCCATGTGGAACTGCTGCTGCAAGAGGCGATTCCCGCTGCGCCGTTCACCCAGGCCCGCGTGCTCGGATCGCTGATCCTGGTGGACACCGCCAGCCACAAAACTGCGGGCGCCGTGCTGGTCAACTGATGGGCCACTGACCCAGATCAGCCTCCGCACGCCCGAGACACCCCTTCGCAGCAAGGGGCCCTGTAACCAAAGGTCGGTGAAAGCTTCTAAAATCGAGGGTTTTCACCGACCCACACAACTCCTGTCATGACCCACGTCGTTTCCGAAAACTGCATCAAGTGCAAGTACACCGATTGTGTGGACGTGTGCCCCGTGGACTGCTTCCGCGAAGGCCCGAACATGCTCGTCATCGACCCTGACGAATGCATCGACTGCGCCGTCTGCATCCCCGAGTGCCCGGCCAACGCCATCTTTGCCGAAGAAGACCTGCCGGCCGACCAGATCGCCTTCATCAAGCTCAACGCCGACCTGGCCTTTGCCGACGGCTGGAAGAGCATCACCAAGCGCAAGCCTGCACTGCCCGACGCTGACGAGTGGAACGGCAAGCCGGGCAAGGTCAACGAACTGATCAAGTAACCCGCCGCGCGCGCCACTGGTGACCGAGACTTTGCAAGCGCCCACCATGGTCGAGACCGACGCCGTTGTCATCGGCGCAGGTCCCGTAGGCCTGTTCCAGGTCTTCCAGCTGGGCCTGCAAGGCATCACCGCCCACTTGATCGACGCCCTGCCCCATGCAGGGGGCCAGTGCGTCGAGCTGTACGGCGACAAACCCATCTACGACATCCCGGGCATCCCGGTGTGCACCGGGCGCGAGCTGGCTGGTCTGCTGCTTCAGCAGACCGCGCCGTTCAAGACCCAGTGGCACCTGAACACGCTGGTGTCCGCCCTCACCGTACAAGCGGACGGGCGCCTGCTGGTCGAAACCTCGCAAGGCGCACAACTGCTGGCCCGCAGCGTGTTCATTGCCGCCGGCGTGGGCGCTTTTGTGCCGCGCACCCTCAAAGTGGACGGCATCGAGCGGTTCGTCGGCACCCAGGTCCACTACCAGAGCCTGCCCGCGACAGTGGATGTGACCGGTCGCCACGTGGTCGTGCACGGCGGCGACGAGCCCGCGGTGGCCCGCGCGGTGGAACTGGCCGAACAAGGTCAAGCCGCCCGCGTGAGCCTGCTGCACCGCCGCGACGTTTTCCAGGCGCCTGACGCCTTACTGCAACGCCTGCAGCAATTGCGCGACGAAGGTCGCGTCCACGTCGAGGCCGCGCAGATCACCGGCATCGACACTGCGGGTGACCGCCTCACTGCATTGCAAGTCGTAGATACGGACGGCAGCACCCGCGCCCTGGCGCTGGACCTGCTGGTGGCCGTGCTGGGTATCTCCCCCCGCCTCGGCCCCATCGCCGACTGGGGCATCGCCATGGACCGCAAACAATTGGTGGTTGACACCGAAGCCTTCTGCACCAGCGTGCCCGGCATCTACGCCGTGGGCGACATCAACACCTACCCCGGCAAACGCAAGCTCATTCTGTGTGGCTTCCACGAGGCCACGCTGGCCGCCTTTGGCGCGGCCGAGGCGCTCAAGGGCGACAAGGTGGCACTGCAATACACCACCACCAGCCCGCGCCTGCACCAGTTGCTGGGCGTGGCCCCGGCCACCGCTGCCTGACTGGGCGCGCGACGGCCGCACACCACTACAATCCGCAGCGCGCTGCTTTAGCGTGCGCTATCGCTAGGGGTGTCGATGTGGGCCCGCCCGCTTCGACTGAGAGAGTCCCTTTGAACCTGATTGAGATCATCCTCGCGCAGGGAAGCAAGTCCGCCACGGCACGGCCCTGAAACATCCGGGCGCACTGGCGGACGGTCCCTGCTCTGTATCTGCTTACGGAGCCATTCCATGTCCTCATCGCCCGCCACGCACGCCACCAACGAAGCGCTGGCCCCTGTCTCCCCCGACCGACGCGTCTTTCAGTGGCATGACCATGCCTCGCTCTGGTTCAGCCTGGGCGTGGGCCTGCTGGTGATGCAGGTGGGTGCTTATCTGATGCCTGCACTGGGTACCAAAGAGGCCCTGATCGCCATCGTGGCCGGTTCCATCGTGGGTGCGGGCCTGCTGGGCTGGGTGGCCAAGCTGGGCTGCGACAGCGGCCTGGCCAGTGCCGGGCTGATGCACGCGGTGTATGGCCGCACGTTTGCCAGCCTGCCCATCATCCTGAACATCGTGCAGCTGGTGGGTTGGGGCACGTTCGAGCTGGTGGTGATGCGCGATGCCACCGTGGCCATCGGCCAGCAGTCGGGCGCCATGGCGGGAGCCCACTGGCCCGTACTGGCCACGCTGCTGTGGGGCGGCGTGGTGATGCTGCTCATCAGCGGATCGATGGTGCAGCTGGTGCGCAAGCTGATTGCACGCATTGCGCTGCCGCTGGTGGTGTTGTCGCTGCTGTGGCTGTCGTGGCAGTTTTTGTCGCTGGCACAAACGCAAGGCTTTGAAGCGCTGTGGACGCGCAAGGGCGACGGCGGCATGGGCGTGCTGCCCGCGCTCGACTTGGTGATCGCCATGCCCATCTCGTGGCTGCCACTGGTGGCCGACTACGCCCGCCATGGCAAGAACGGTGGCTCAGCGCTGCGCGGCACGTGGCTGGGCTATGCGCTGGCCAACATCTGGTGCTACAGCCTGGGTGTGCTGGTGGCACTGACCTTGCCCAGCCAGGACCTGGTGCAGGCGCTGCTGCTGGCCCAGGGCGGGCTGATTGCGCTGTCGCTGATCCTGATCGACGAGGTGGACAACGCCTATGGCGATGCGTATTCAGGCGCCGTGTCGGCCCATAGCCTGCTGCCGCGCTGGGGTGTGCGCGCCTGGGGCCTGCTGGTGGCCGCGCTGTGCACCGGGCTGGCGCTGGTGCTGCCCATGCACAGCCTAGAACCGTTCCTGCTGCTGCTCAGCTCGGTGTTTGTGCCGCTGTTTGGAGTGATCCTCGGGCGTCTGGCCTTTGGCACCGATGCACCCGCCCTGCTGGCGACAGCGCGCAAGGTGAATGTGGCGCCCGTAGCCATCTGGCTGGCCGGCATCGCGGTGTACCACCTGGCGCCCAAGGTGCTGCCTGATGCGGGCTCTGCCCTGCCCGCGCTGGCGTTCAGCTTTGTGCTGGCCTGGGCCACGAGGCCCAAGGCACACTGAACCAATCAATCACTATAAAAAGATGAGCGCTCAGCGCATGATTGACTAGCGCTTGCGCCTCAAAACACCTAAAAAGACGCTCTATGGCGCCTGAAACACCCGCTGTGCCACCGGCGCGTAGCCGTGGTTGAGGGGGCCGTGGCCCCGGCCGGTGGTGACATTCGCTCCGGCAGCAATGGCCCCCAAGATGTAGGCCCGTGCCTGTTCCACGGCCTGCTCCAGCGGTAGGCCCAGCGCCAAGTGGGCTGCAATCGCAGACGACAGGGTGCAGCCCGTGCCATGCCCGTTGTGGGTGGCAATGCGTTGTGACTGCAACCGGTGCCCCTGAGCACCACCCTGTACGGCCAGCACATCCACCACCCAGTCGCCCGGCAAGTGCCCGCCTTTGAGCAATGCCGCGCGGGCGCCCAGCCGCAGCAGGTCTTGCGCGGCCAGCTCCAGCGCCTCCACGCCTTCGATGCGACGCCCCAGCAACCATCCGGCCTCGTCCAGGTTGGGCGTGACCACCTCGGCCAGCGGAAACAGCTCTTGGACCAGCACCGCCACCGTCTCCTGGGCAATCAGCCGGTCGCCGCTGGTGGCCACCATCACCGGGTCCAGCACCACGTGCGGCAGTTGATAGGTCCGAATGGCTTCTGCCACTACATGCACCACGTCGGGCGAGTGCAGCATGCCGATCTTGACGGCGTCCACGCCAATGTCCTGCACCACCGCATCGATCTGGGCCTTGAGCATCTCGGGCGGAATGCCGTGGATGCCCGTCACCCCGCAGGTGTTCTGGGCCGTGATGGCGGTGATGGCCGTCATGCCGTAGCAGCCCAGCGCACTGAAGGTCTTGAGGTCGGCCTGGATGCCCGCGCCGCCGCCGCTGTCAGACCCTGCGATGGAGAGCACGCGTGCGTAGCGGTGGCCCGTCGAGGGCAAGGAGGTCGTCGGTGAAATCATGGCAAAAATTATGGCCTATGCGCCACGTCAAAACGGGGCACATGGGGGATGTGCTGTAATTCATTTTCCGGACGAAACAGGGGTGTCCTGCCATCAAGATGCTGTTCTTGGGCGTGTGACTGAGAAATACCCTGGGGCCTGCACAAAACCCTGTGCACTGCGACCGAAGCAGGAGCCCCGCTACCCGATCCAGGTCATGCTGGCGTGGGGAGTTTCCATCAACGGTGACCCCGTTTTGTCCATGGCCGCTTGCCACACCACGGACACACTGACGGATCTATGTCACTTCAACCTTCTTCCTTTGCCATCCTGGGCGCAGGCCTGATGGGCCGTCTGCTGGCCGTGGAGCTGGCGCGCCAGGGGCACCGCGTGGACATCTATGACGCGGGGGGCCCCGCCGCCGAGAACTCGGCCGCTACGGTGGCCGCGGCCATGCTGGCCCCGTTGGCAGAGTCCGCGATCACCGAACCCGGCGTGGTGCGCATGGGCCACCACGCGCTGACCCGGTGGCCGGAGCTGCTGGCAGGCTTGACGGAGCCCGTTTTTTTTCAGCAGGCCGGCACACTGATCGTGTGGCACCGCCAGGACGCCGCCGAAGCCCAGCGCTTTACCCGCCAGCTCGAAAACAACCAGCGCAGCCTGCCCGAGCTGCCCGCCTTGCAAAAGCTCGACAGCGGCGCCCTGGAACAGGTGGAGCCTGCCCTTGCGCACCGCTTCAACCAGGGCCTGTACCTGCCCGGCGAGGGCCAGCTGGACAACCGCCAGTTGCTAGCCGCCCTGGTGGTGGAAATGGAGCGCCTGGGAGTGCGGGCGCACTGGCACACGCCCCAGTCGCCCGAAGCATTTACCCCCGGCGCACCCGGCCAGCCAGACCGGGTGCTGGACTGCCGTGGCCTGGGCGCCAAGGGCCAGTGGAGCGCGCTGCGCGGCGTGCGCGGTGAAGTGGCGCGCATCCACGCGCCCGACGTGACGCTGCAGCGCCCCACCCGGCTGGTGCACCCCCGCTACCCCATTTACATCGCGCCCAAAGAAGACCATCTGTTCGTCATCGGCGCGACCGAGATCGAGTCCGACGACCGCTCCCCTGCGAGCGTGCGCTCCACCCTGGAGCTGCTGAGCGCCGCCTACGCCGTGCACCCCGGCTTTGGCGAAGGGCGGATTCTGGAACTGGCGACGCAGTGCCGTCCCACGCTGCCCGACAACCTGCCCGCCATCCGCCAGACCCGCCCGGGCGTGCTGGAGATCAACGGCCTGTACCGCCACGGCTTCATGATCTCGCCCGCGATGCTGGACGTGACCCTGGAGGTGCTGAACACGGGACAATCGACCCTGTCCGAACGTTTTGACCTCCGGCTGGAACTGGAGCCCACCGCCCCCGCACCGACCGGCGTTGCCGCCCCCGCATTTGCATGAACATCTCGATCAACCAAGTCCCGCACGAACTGCCCGAAGGCGCCACCGTGGCCGATGCCGTGGCCGCCATCGAAGCGCGCCCCCCATTTGCCGTGGCTGTGAACACCACCTTTGTGCCCAACACCCGCTACGCCGCCCATGCCCTGCAGCCTGGCGACCGCGTGGAGATCATCTCGCCGGTCACCGGCGGCTGAGGTAACAGTAACTCAATCAAAATGGCTGCTACCGCATACAAAACATACGCCAACAGCTATCAAAACCATAGTAATCCAATGACCACTCCGACGCCCCAAGACCCGCTGGTGCTGTACGGCCAGACGTTCGCCAGCCGCCTGCTGCTGGGCACCTCGCGCTACCCCTCGCCCGCCGTGCTCGAAGCCGCCGTGCTGCGGGCCCGGCCCGCCATGGTCACGGCCTCGCTCCGCCGCCAGGGTAGCAACCCGGCCGAGAGCGGCAGCAGCTTCTGGGAGCTGCTGCGCAAGCTCAACGTGCCCGTGCTGCCCAACACCGCCGGCTGCCACAGCGCGCAAGAGGCCATCACCACCGCACAGATGGCGCGCGAGGTATTCAACACCCCGTGGATCAAGCTGGAGCTGATCGGCGACGACTACACCCTGCAGCCCGACACGCTGAACCTGGTGGGCGTGGCCGAGCACCTCATCAAAGAAGGCTTTCAGGTGCTGCCCTACTGCACCGAAGACCTGGTGCTGTGTCAGCGCCTGGTGGACGTGGGCTGCCAGGCCGTAATGCCCTGGGCCGCCCCCATCGGCACCGGGCGCGGCCCGGTCAACCCCTACGCGCTGCAGACACTGCGCGAGCGCCTGAATGTGCCCATGCTGGTCGATGCCGGGCTGGGCCTGCCCTCGCACGCCTGCCAAGTCATGGAATGGGGCTATGACGGCGTGCTGCTGAACACCGCCGTGGCCCTGGCCCAAGACCCGGTGGCCATGGCCGGTGCGTTTGCCGATGCCGTGAGCGCCGGGCGCGCAGCCCGCCTGGCCGGTGCCATGGCCGCACAAGACGCCGCCCAGCCTAGCACCCCCGTGCTGGGCACCCCTTTCTGGCACCACGCCCATGCATGACACCACCGCCCTGGCGAACGCCATCCTGAGCCACCACGCGGCCACCTTTGCAGGGTTTGCGCCTGAGCCCGTGCCCACACCCACGTCGCAGGACCCTGTGTACCTGGCCGCGCTGCAGGCTTGCAGTCAACTGGGTTTCATCGCCCACGACGCCGAATGCCTGGCCCGCGCCTGGCAGGCGCGCGAGCTGCGCACCGGCAGCGCACAGCCCGAGCAGTGGCCCGACGAACCCCAGGACTTTGGCCTGCAGCGCCTTCCGCGCGCCCAGCAGTTTGCCGCGTGCCCCGAGCGCCTGGGCCTGTATGCCGTGCTGCCTGACGCCCAGTGGGTGGGCCGCATGGCACGCGCCGGGGTGCCAACGGTGCAGTTGCGCTTCAAATCGGAAGACGACCGCGCCATCCGGGCCGAAGTCCAGGCCGCCGTCGAGGCCGTGCAAGGCACGGGCGCGCTGTTGTTCATCAACGACCACTGGCGGGATGCGATCGATGCAGGCGCCTACGGCATCCATCTGGGCCAGGAAGACCTGGACGCACTCACTGCCGAAGAGCTGCAGACGCTCCACCGATCCGGCCTGCGCCTGGGCGTGAGCACCCATGGGTATACCGAAATGGTGCGTGCCGACGCCGTGGGGCCCAGCTATATCGCGATGGGTGCCGTGTTCCCTACGACCCTCAAAAAAATGGCTACCGCGCCCCAGGGCGTGGGCAGGCTGGGCTTGTATGCACGGCTGATGCGGCACTACCCGCAAGTGGCGATTGGCGGGATCAGCGCCGAGCAGTTCCCCACGGTGCTGGCCACTGGCGTGGGTTCCGTGGCGGTGGTGCGGGCCTTGGTCAATGCACCGGACCCTGAAGCATCGGCTGCAGCGCTCATGGCGCTGATGCGGTGATGGCTGAATAGCTCCAGCGCAGCGGCCGGGGCTTCAGCAATCACCGCGCCGCTTGGCCGCCCCTGGGGCGGTCGATGGGACGGCAACCCGCTATTTGCGGTCAGGCTTTTTCATCTGCTCCAGCTCAAGGCGAAGCTCCATGAGATCGTTCTCCATGCCAAAGCCGACCGGCTGGCCTGCGGGTGGCGGCGCCGTCACGGGCACCGGGGGCAGATCGCTCAGCGTGAGGTGGGGAGGGTCCGACAGATCCAGATCCAGTGGAATGCCCCGCGAGTCCTCGCCCACAGACGCTGAGGGCCTGGAGGGCGCAACCGGAGCGGGCGCAGGTGCCGACTCCTGCTGGGCCCTCATCGCAAATTCGAACTCCAGACTGGCGGCCAGCGAATCGAGCGGCAAGTCGTCGTGCAGCGCCGCCGCAGCGGGGGTAGGACCTGAAGGAGCGACAAGAGTTTCGGATCGGGGCGGTGCCAGCGGAGTCGTCCGCTTGCGGGGCGGCGGCGCCCCCCGTGCACTGGCAGGCGTCGTCTGCGCCACCGCCAAAAGCAGCAGCAGATCGTCATAGGCCGCCAGATCAAACGGTTCCACCGCTTCGGCGCCCGAACGACGGAATAGGAATTTCTCCAGCAAGCCCAGCACCGCAGGCGTTGTCCACTCGGCCTCGATCTCGGCCAGCGCGTCGGTGTAGTGGTACAGCATGCGGCCTGTGCGGTGAAAGCCCGCAAACTCCGGCACCTGTGCGTTGAAGAACTGCATGAACTGGGTGCGCAACTGCGCAAACTCATCCACCCGGCTGAGGGTGTGGTACAGCCTCAATAGCTCCAGGTAAGCCAGCGGCGAGGTCTCGCGGTGCTCTGCAATGTGATGCTTCAGCACCTCGATGGCCTGCTGGTGCTCGCCCACCGAGACAAAGAATTCGGCCTGCTGTTGAATGTCAAACAGCTCTTCAGGGTTGACGATGTGGGCTGCCACGGAGGGCGCCGTGGACGGGGCAGCAGCCTTGGCCTGCAACGGGGCGGGCGCACTGGCCGCAGGGCTGGTTGCCACAAAGCGTGGCTCCACCGCCACCGGGGCGGCTTTACCCAGGGGGCTTGCACCAGGCTCGGGGCCGGCTGCGGCAGCGTGGGGCTGGGTTTCTGACGGCAGCCAGGTGTCGCCAGGATGGGGCGTCAGACCCAGCGCCTCGTCATGGGCCGATGTGGCCTCAGCGCGCGCGCCCAGGGCCACCGAATCGCGCCACGACCGCACCGCCTTGTCGGACGCACTGCGCATCCGCGACCACATCCATGCCACACCCAGCAGTGCCAGGGCCAAGAGGCCTCCCAGGGCATACACCACCGTTGCAGGGAACCGCTCCTGCTCCATCAGCTCCAGCTGCTGCTGCAACTGACCGGCCGTGGCGCGGTCCTTGGCGGCCTGTGCACGCAGCGCGGCTGTGTCTGTTTCCAGGGCCTTGAGCCGTTCGCTGTCCTTTTGCAGATCTTCGGGCGCGGTGTTCAGCGACTTCCACAACGCAGCGGCCTGGGCCCGCAGGGCCGACATCTCCTCGGACGGTGCAGTGGGCAGTTGTCCGGTGGAGCGCAGTGCCACCGGGCTGTCCAGCCACGTGTCCAGTGGCTCCACCACCAGACGGGAACGCAAGGCCGGTGCAGCACCTACCGCTGATTTGCCGGGAGCCGCCGCGCCCACGCGCGCTGAAGGCCGTGGGGAGGTTGCAGCCCCTGGCGCGCTGCGGTCCGCAGACTGCGGACGCACAGCCCTTGCCGGTGCCGCCGCCTTGTCGCTGGGCCGGGTGGCCTGGGCCATGCTGGTTGCTGCTGAAGATGCGGCGGAACTGCCACCACCCACGGCAGGAGAATTCTGTGACTCCGCGCCTGTGCGGGTGGCGGCGGAGGGAAGCCGCGTCACATCCACCGGCGACGCGGAGGCAGATCGGGTCACGGTGGTCGGCAGGTCCGAAAGGAAGGTGTAGCTGCGCGTGGTCTTGCCATTGCACCCTGCAGACAGGGTGACGGTCAGTACAGGCTCATCCAGCGATACCGAGGCCAACACGCGAACGCCCGACGGACGCCCACGCACCTCGGGCAATGGGATCACGCGCACCTTGCTGTCGCTGATGGCGTTGTCGCCTGCCACCAGCTTGGCCGTGACGCAGGACGACGCGACATCGGTGCCAGGGTCGGGCTGCAACTCGAACGAGAGATCGACCGGGGAGCCCAACACCACCGTACCACTACCATTGCCCAGGGACAGCGCCGAAGCACCGGCTGCAAGCGCCCACAATCCCGGCCCAAAAATGGTGTTACGGATTTTCACAATCAATTCTGTTTTTCGGTCCGAAGGATTCTTGCACATAAGTCCCAGATAAGGCCAGAGCCATAATGCCGCTATGAAAATTCAGTTTCCCAACATCGCCATCGTGGGCACCGGCGCCATGGGCCGGGGCATTGCGCAAATTGCTGCCCAGGCCGGTAGCCAGGTTTTTCTGCTGGACGCCAACCCCGGGGCCGCCGACGCCGCCCGGGCCGCCTTGCAGGAACAATGGAACAAGCTGGTCGCCAAGGGCCGGATCGAGGCTGACCAAGCCACCGCGCTGACTGCACGGCTGCACCCCGTCACAACGGTGGCCGAGCTGGCGGCCTGCGACCTGGTGTTGGAGGCCATCGTGGAGCGGCTGGATGCCAAACAGGCCCTCTTCGTTGAACTGGAGGGGGTGGTGCGCGCCGATGCGGTGCTGGCGACCAACACATCCTCCCTGTCCGTGACGGCGATTGGCGCATCCCTCAAGCACCCGGAACGCCTGGCGGGGTTCCACTTCTTCAACCCCGTTCCGCTGATGAAGGTGGTGGAGGTCATTGCGGGCCTCAAGACCGATCCATCCATCTGCACTGCGCTGGCCGCCTATGCCAAGGCCATGGGCCACACCCCGGTGCAGGCACAAGACACCCCGGGCTTTATCGTGAACCACGCCGGGCGCGGCTTTGGCACGGAGGCCCTGCGCATCGTGGGCGAAGGTGTGGCCGACTTCGCCACCATCGACCGCATCCTGCGCGACCAGGTCGGCTTCAAGCTCGGGCCCTTCGAGTTGATGGACCTGACGGCGCTGGACGTGTCGCATCCGGTCATGGAATCGATCTACCGCCAGTATTACGACGAACCCCGTTTCCGCCCCAGCGTGATCACGGCCCAGCGCCTGGCAGGGGGCGTGGTAGGCAAGAAGGTGGGCGAAGGCTTCTACCGCTACGTGGAGGGTGTGGCCCAGGTGCCCGCCGAGGCACCCGTCCCCGTCGTCAACGACATTCCCCCGGTGTGGGTGTCCCCGCGCGCTGCGCGCCGGGCCGAGCTGTACCAATTGCTCAAGGACCTGGGGGCCACCATCGAAACCGGTCAATCGCCCTCCCCCCAGGCCATCACGCTGGTGGCCCCGCTGGGCTTTGACGTGACCACCGTGGCGGTGGTGGAGCGGCTGGACCCGGCCCGCACCATCGGCATCGACATGCTGATCGATGACGCCGCCACCAAGCGCCGCGTGCTGGCCACCAACCCCGCCACGCGCGTCGACATCCGCAACGCGGCGCATGCGCTGTTTGCGCGCGATGGCAAAGCCGTCAGCGTGATCCGTGACAGCGGCGGTTTTGTCACGCAGCGCGTGGTGGCCACCATCGTCAACATCGCCAGCGACATCTGCCAGCAAGGCATCTGCACCCCCAAGGACCTGGAGACCGCCGTGACCCTGGGCCTGGGCTACCCGCTGGGCCCGCTGGCCATGGGCGACCGCTGGGGCCCCACCAACATCCTGGAGGTGCTGTTCAACATGCAGACCGTGTACGGTGACACGCGCTACCGCCCCAGCCCCTGGCTGCGCCGGCGCGGGGCCATCGGCCTGAGCTTGAGCCACGTCGAAGAAGCCTGATCGCCCAGCACCACGGCCACCTCACCCAAGACCGCCATGCCCGCAGAACTCCAGAGCACCAGCCAGGGACAGACCCTGATCCTGACCCTCCGCAACCCCGAGCGGCGCAACGCCATCGACCCGGTGATGTACGCCGCCGGCGTGGAAGCGCTGGGTGTGGCCGAAAGCAGCCCTGACATCCGCAGCGTGGTCATCACCGGCTCGGACGGCATGTTCTGCTCGGGCGGCAACCTGCAGCGGCTGCTGGCCAACCGGCAACAGCCGCCCGAGGTTCAGGCGCAGAGCATCGAAGGTCTGCACAACTGGATCGAGACCATCCGCACCTATCCCAAGCCGGTAATTGCGGCCGTGGAAGGTGCTGCGGCCGGGGCCGGGTTTTCGCTGGCGTTGGCCTGCGACTTCATCGTGGCGGCGCGCAATGCCGTGTTTGTGATGGCTTACAGCAATGTGGCCCTGTCGCCCGATGGCGGCGCCAGCTGGAGCCTGGCCCAGACGCTGCCGCGCCAGCTGGCCACCGAAATCCTCATGTGTGGCGACCGCATCGGCGCAGAGCGCCTGCACGCAATGGGCCTGGTCAACCGCGTTGCCGAAGCAGGCAGCGCACTCGACGCGGCCCTCGCGCTGGCAGAGCAGCTCAACGCCCGTGCGCCCAATGCACTGGCCAGCATCAAGGAACTGCTGAACGAAGCCCCCCAGGCCCAGCTCACGCACCACCTGGGCCAGGAGCGCGACCACTTCGTGAAAAACCTGCACCACGCTAATGGCGGCGCAGGCATCTCTGCGTTCCTGGAAAAGCGCGTGCCGCGCTACGAATAGCGCTGCGCCTCAAACGCCTCGGCCGATCCACCATCACAGGCACATCAACCCCCGGCACGCTGCCACCCAGCGCCGGGGGTTTTTTATTGCCCCATCACGTATTTGCGATATCGCAGTGACTCGCCAACGCGCCCTTACGCGCAGACACGCAGGTGACAACCCTGACGCATTGCACAGGTCCCTGACGCGACAATGGGCCTGTTTCTAGTCACCCAAAAGACAGGCCATGGACGACCCGATTCTTACTATCGAAGAACGTGAAGCGATCAACTCCGGTCGCTGGTTTTCATCACTCTCACCTTCGCTACGCCACGACATCCTCCGATGTGCATACGTCAAACGCTTCAAGGACGGCGGCCTCATTGCCGCACGTGGGGATCCACCCGAGGAGTGGATTGCCTGCGCGCGCGGTGCGGTACGGGTGAGCTCCACCTCCATCTCGGGCAAGCAGATCACGCTGACGTATGTGGAGCCGGGCATCTGGTTTGGCGACGTGGCGATCTTCGACGGGGACCGGCGCACACACGACGCCTATGCGCATGGCGACACCACGATCCTGTGCGTGGCCAAAGCCGACTTCCGCAAGATTTTGGCCGTACACACCGAGCTGTACGAAGCCATGCTGCGCCTGCATGCGCGTCGCATTCGCCAGCTGTTCGGGCTGGTGGAAGACCTCAACACATTGCCCCTGCGCTCACGCCTGGCCAAACAGCTGGTGCACCTGGTGCGCAGCTATGGGGTGCCCAGCCTGTCGGACGGCAGCGAGATGCGCATCAGCCTGCAACTGGCGCAGGAAGAACTGGCCCAACTGCTGGGCGCATCACGCCAACGCGTGAACCAGGAGCTCAAGGCCATGGAACGCGAAGACGCGATCCGCATCGAGCCAGGCGGCCTGGTGGTGCGTGACCGCGAAGCCCTCATGCGCATCGCAGAAGCCGACAACTGAGCCGACTACCCCATCACCGACTGCACGACCTTTCATCCGCCTCCATGAGCAACTTTGACCATTTCGTCGGCACCCGCCCTGTTTCCGATCAGCATGCTTTTGACATCGAAGCGCTGACCGCATGGCTCTCCAAGAACATGGAGGGCTTTGCTGGCCCGCTGACGGTGGAGATGTTCAAGGGCGGGCAGTCCAACCCCACCTACAAGCTCATCACGCCCAGCGCCAGCTATGTCATGCGCGCCAAGCCCGGGCCCGTGGCCAAGCTGCTGCCGTCGGCCCATGCCATCGAGCGCGAGTTTGCGGTGATGAGCGGCCTGTACGGCACCGACGTACCCGTGCCGCGCATGTTTGTGCTGTGCGAGGACGAGTCGGTGATCGGGCGTGCCTTCTACGTGATGGAGTGCATGCAGGGCCGCGTGCTGTGGGACCAATCCCTGCCGGGCATGACGCCTGCTGAACGCGGTGACATCTACAACGAGATGAACCGGGTGATCGCAGCGCTGCACACCGTCAAGTTTGCGGACCGTGGCCTGGCCAACTACGGCAAGCCTGGCAACTACTTTGACCGCCAGATCGGCCGTTGGAGCAAGCAGTACGTAGCCTCCATCACGCAGCCCATCGAAGAGATGGACCGCCTGATGGAATGGTTGCCCGCCAACATGCCCGCCAGCGCGCGGGATGAGGGCCACGTATCCATCGTGCACGGCGACTTTCGTCTGGACAACCTGATGTTCCACCCCACCGAGCCCCGCGTGATTGCCGTGCTCGACTGGGAGCTGTCCACACTGGGTCACCCCCTGGCGGACTTCAGCTACCACTGCATGAGCTGGCACATTCCCGCATCGCTCGGGCGTGGCATTGCGGGGCTGGACCTGGGCGCCCTGGGCATTCCCGACGAAGACACCTACATCCGCCGCTACTGCGAGCGCACTGGCATCGCCACGCCCGAAGCCTTGCGCGCGGACTGGAACTTCTACCTCGCCTACAACATGTTCCGCATCGCCGCGATTCTGCAGGGCATTGCCAAGCGGGTAGAGGCCGGCACAGCCTCCAGCGCCCAGGCCAAGGCCTCAGGCGACACCGCACGGCCCATGGCCCAGCTGGCCTGGTCGTTTGCACAGCGCGGCTGAACACACGACGCAACCCCGGCGCCGTCCCACGATTACCAACGGAGAAGAAACCCATGGACTTTGACTACTCGCCCAAAACCAAGGAACTGCAGGCCAAGCTGCTCCAGTTCATGGATGACCACATCTATCCGAACGAGTCCGCCTACAAGGATGAGCTGGCCGCCAACACCGCCGCAGGCAAGCGCTGGAGCGCGCTGAACACCATCGAAAACCTCAAGCCCAAGGCCCAGGCCGCAGGCCTGTGGAACCTGTTCCTGCCCGTCGACAGCGCGGCAGCCTCGGGCTATTCAGGTGCGGGTCTCACCAACCAGGAATACGCACCGCTGGCCGAAATCATGGGCCGCGTGCCATGGGCCAGCGAGGTGTTCAACTGCTCCGCACCCGACACCGGCAACATGGAAACCATTGCCCGCTACGGTGACGAAGCCAACAAGGCCCGCTGGCTCAAGCCGCTGCTCGAAGGCAAGATCCGCTCGGCCTTCGCCATGACCGAGCCCGATGTGGCATCGAGCGACGCCACCAACATCGAGACGCGCATCGAGCGCCAGGGCGACGAGTACGTGATCAACGGCCGCAAGTGGTGGATCTCCGGCGCCGCCGACCCACGCTGCGCAGTGTTCATCACCATGGGCAAGACCGACCCCGAAGCCCCCCGCCACTCGCAGCAGAGCATGGTGCTGGTGCCCGCTGACACCCCCGGCATCAAGATCATCCGCCCGCTGAACGTGCTGGGCTACGACGACGCGCCGCACGGCCACGTCGAGATGACTTTTGAGAACGTGCGTGTGCCCGTCTCCAACATCCTGCTGGGCGAAGGCCGTGGCTTCGAGATCGCCCAAGGCCGCCTGGGCCCCGGACGCATCCACCACTGCATGCGCCTGATCGGCCTGGCCGAACGTGCGCTCGAACTGATGTGCAAGCGCGCGTCCTCGCGTGTGGCCTTCGGCAAGACCGTGGCGCAGCAGACGGTGACGCAAGAGCGCATTGCCGAGGCCCGCTGCAAGATCGACATGGCCCGCCTGCTCACCCTGAAGGCCGCCTGGCTGATGGACGTGGCCGGCAACAAGGTCGCAAAGACCGAAATCGCCATGATCAAGGTGGTGGCCCCCAGCATGGCCTGCCAGGTCATCGACTGGGCCATGCAGGTGCACGGCGGTGGCGGCATGTCTGACGACTTCCCACTCGCCTATGCCTACGCCGGTGCGCGCACCCTGCGCTTTGCCGACGGCCCGGACGAAGTGCACCGCAACGCGATTGCCAAGTGGGAACTGGGCAAGTACGGCACCTACGGCCGCGACGCCGCCGTGCCGGTCACACGCGGTAGCTGACGCTCCACGGCACAGGACACGGGACCCGCAGAAGCCCTACTGCGGGTCTTCAGCGTCTTCCGTCGGCCCGCCTGCGGCCGCAGGCGGCGGCAGGTTGTTCAATGCCCCCTGGGCAGCCGCCAGCAGCAATTGCGTGGCCTGTGCGATCTCCGTCAGGCTGCGCTGCGTGTGCTCCATGCGCAGGTACACCTTGCCGCGCACCAGCATCAACAGCAGCGGCGACTGCGCCCGCACGGCCCCGCCCTCGCCTTCCACGATATTGAGCAACTGGGACACCACCGGCGCATGGATCCAGCGCTGTGCGGTCTCGACGCGCTCAGCCACCACCGCAAAGTGCTGGCGAAACGAGGCCGGCAGCCCCGGCCAGGTCATCTCTTCAAACATGGCCAGCCAGCGCATCTCCTCGGGCAGGCTGGCGTTCACCGTGGTCTGCAGGGTGTCGGTGATGGCGTTGTAGGCATTGCCCTCCAGCGACTCCTGCAAGGGACGGTTGAGCACCATCACCGCCGCGTCAGGGTCCACCCCCAGGTCGGCCCGCCCCCGCAACTCCAGGCCGCGCACGTAGTCGCGCGTGGGGTTGCCACATTCCAGCCGCCACGGGTGGCCGTTCAGATCGCCCCCCAGGTCAAAATGCCCGTCCACCGCCTGCGGCACCACCGCCAGGCGCTGGGTGGCCGCCCAACGCACCACCTCCTGGTTGGACACGGGCCGCGCGGCATTCGGGCCGCCGGGCAGATGTAGCGCTTTGCGAAGACGGTCAAACATGGCGATTCGAAGCCACAGGCTTTGCGGGAGTCACGGATGCAGGCATTATTGGTGGCATTGGCCGCTGCAGCAAACTGGACCGACACCTTCTGTGAGCTTGTTCACTCTGACCGCAATAAACTGCGGGGAGCGGCGGGCGTGGCGACTGCCTGGGGGGCGGTCAATGGCTGCGAAGTAAACAGCCCACACACCACTCTTCTCCATGGACCGCAGACGTGCCCTGATCACCCTGTCTGGTGCGCTAGCCGCACCGGGGACTGCCCTGGCGCTGCCAGACGACGCATCGGCCCGGGTGCGCCAACTGGTGCGCTGGTCCACTGCAACGGCCGATCACCAGGGCTTGCCATTTGCCGTGATCGACAAGCCTGCCGCGCGCATCCACGTGTTTTCCGCACAGGCCCAATGGCTGGGCAGCGCACCCGTGCTGCTGGGGGCCGCTGCGGGTGACCGCTCAGCCCCGGGCATCGGGGCCAAGCCCCTGGCCCACATCCGCCCGCACGAACGCACCACCCCTGCAGGCCGCTTTGTGACCGAGCCCGGCCGCAACCTGCAGGGTGAAGACATTGTGTGGATCGACTACGACGCTGCCGTCTCACTGCACCGGGTGCGCAGCGTGAGCGCCGCTGAGCGCCGCCTGCAGCGCCTGGCGAGCCCCGGCGCGCGGGACAAACGCATCAGCTACGGCTGCGTGAACGCACCTGCCGCGTTCTACGACCAGTTCATCGCGCCTTGGTTCGGGAGGGCACCGGGGGTGATCTACGTGCTGCCGGACACCGAGCCTTTTGCTACATTTTTTGAAGCAGCTAGCGCATATGAATAGTGCGCTAGCAGCCCATTTGATTCAATATTTTTGCCTAATACGGCTTGGGCTCATGCGCTGGCACTTCCGGCAGTAGCCACGCATATGCCACCCCAGCTCAAGCTGTTGTGCGCTGCAGGCGAAAGACAGGCTGGCGGCCGCCCACCACCAGCCCCTTGGCATTGCGAATGACGGCGTTTCTGCGAGGCGCCAGGGCCTCCTGCTGGGCTGCATCCAGCCATCCCAGCTGGTCCATCACCTCCACGGCAGCCGCCACCTGCGCCACCATGTTGCCGTCCATGATCTTGAGGGCAAAGGCCTCGCCACGGCTGCGGCTGCCCACCACCTGCACCCCGTCGGCTCCGGTCTTCGAGACCCAATCGCCCCGCCCCGCCCGCATGAAATCCAGATCATGCCGCCCGGTGCCGGAGCCCAGCTCCGGGCGTTGCACCATGGCGTCGGCCAGTGCGGTCAGGCTGTGGTCCAGATCCGTGTCGGGCGCCCCACCCGCCAGGCGCGCATAGCCCCGCGCCAGGTGCGCGAGCGGCATGGCGTAGTTGGGGGCGGAGCATCCGTCGATGCCCATGGCCAGTTGCTCGGGCGCCAGCCCCACGGCCTGCGCCACGAGGTTACGAATCGCCCGCTGCACCGGGTGCGCAGGGTCCAGATGGTTGTCGAGTGGCCAGCCCTGCTGCACACAATGGGCGACAAAACCTGCGTGTTTGCCGCTGCAGTTGTTGTGGCGTTCGTCCGGCACAAAGCCGTCTGGCAGCGAACCCAGCCCCAGCTCGGCAAACAGCGGCCGGTGGCAGCCGCAGCGCAGGGCGCGGTAGTTCTGCCCCACACTGCCCAGCATGCGCTCGACCTGCTCGACATGCATGGCCTCGCCGTTGTGGCTGGCACACAGCAGCGCCAGTTCATCCGCGCCCCAGCCCAGCGCCTGGGCGCCGCCGGACTGCATGAATGGCAGGGCCTGAAATGCCTTGATGGTGGAGCGCGTGAACGTGACCGTGTACGGGTCGCCCACCTGCGCCAGCACACGGCCGTTGCGGTCGGCTACCGCCACGGCGCCCCAATGCTGGCATTCGGCGAGGTGGCCCCGGGTCACCTCGATCAATGGAACAAAACCCATGGTGATCTCCAGCGTGGTTAAGGCGCTGCCGGTGCGGGGGCCAGCGTCAACTCATGGGCCCAGCTTGCAGGCTGGCGCTGCAACGCGCGGTAGCCCGTCTGCGCCCAGGTGCTGCTCATATCGCGGTAACGTGGCGAAAACACCAGGCCGCTTTGCCCGGTCTGGTAGATGAAGCGCGACTGTTCCAGGTCGGCCAGGTCGTACACCGCGCGCAGCGATGCGGCATGGCGGTTCACAAACGGGCCCTTGGCTTCGCCCGCGTTGTACTGCCCCACGTTGACGGTGTAGGAGTCGCCATGCGATGGTTCGCTTACGTCAAAAAAGCGGGCCAGCGCGGGCACATTGCCAAACGGCCGGTGCACGCTGAGTGCCGGATGCGCCGCGCCCCAGCGCCATTGCGCGGGATCGGCGCCGTAGGCCGCCTGCAGCCGACCGAGCGCACGGCCCAGGGCTGCGGCCGACTGCTCTGCGCACGAGGAAGGTTGGCACCACCAGGAGTCGTTGCGCTCCAGGATGCCCTCCAGCGCCGCCCGGTAGTCGCGTTTGCCATAAGTAGCGGTGAACCGCGCCTCGCCAATGCGCGGCACGATCAGGCCACGCGCCAACTCGTCGGTCCACGCGGCAAACACCAGGGGCGCTGCCTTGCCTGCATCCATCACGCCGTCAAAGCCCTTGAGCTGCTCTTGCGCAGCCGCTGCCAGCGGGTGCGATGACTTGGCCTGCTGGAGGTAGGGCAGCAGCTTGCGCGTGGCCAGTGAGGTCACATCGCGGTGGATCGCCTGCATGCTTGCGGCATCGTGCTTGTCGGTGGCCTCGATCAGCTGCGCAATGCGTTCGTAGCGGTAAGGCAAGGCCCAGTCTTGGGTCAGGTAGTGGGGATAGTCGGGCGCCGTCACCCGCTGGTTGGCGGTGGCTATCCAGCCCCGGGCGCCGTTGTCCTCCGGCGTCTGGTCGTACGGCAGCCAGCCCTTCCAGTCGTACCGGGCGTCCCAGCCCGGTGACGGCGCCACGCCCCGGATGTCGTTGGCAGGGTCTCGCACGGGCGCGCGGCCTGCGGCCTTGAAGCGGATGTTGCCCTGGTCATCGGCCGCCACCACGTTCTGCATCGGCGAGTGGTAGTGCGACAGGGCCGCGAACAAGGCATCCACCGATTTCGCCTGGTTGGTCTGCAGGCCCGCCAGCACCGTCTGGTTGTCGGCATCGAGCGCGCTCCAGCGCAGCGCCAGCACGTATTTGCCGAGGTCCAGCACGTCGGCATGCGACTTCTGCGCGTCGCTCAACACGGGGCCGTGCCGCGTGCTGCGCACCTTCAGGGCAACATCGGCCTGCCCTTTCACGCGGATGGTTTCGTTACGCACCGTGAAGGGCGCCCAGCCCTCGGGCGTGCGGTACTGCGACGCGTCGGCGGGGTTGATCTGCTCCAGGTACAGGTCCTGCACGTCCGGGCCCGTGTTGGTAAAGCCCCAGGCCACTTTGTCCGTGCGGCCCAGCACCACGAAAGGCATGCCGGGCAAGGTGGCACCCACCGCATCGATGGCGCCCATGGGGGTGCCGTCAGACGCCTGGCCTGCCGGTGCCTGCAAGCCCGCAAAGTACCAGATGGCGGGTGCCGACAGGCCCAGGTGCGGATCGTTGGCCAGCAGCGGTTTGCCACTCACGGTGCGGGTGCCCGCCAGCACCCAGTTGTTGCTGCCCTTGCCCTCGTTGGTGCCCGCATTGCGGGTCAGCTCGTCGGCCCAGGCCAGCATGCCGGCACTGATCTGGCGGGACAAAGGCCCTTCACCCAGCGCGGCAGTTGCAGCCTCCCGATCGGCCGACGCTGTGGCCGCGGACGGTGCAGCAGAAGCGTTGGCATCGGTGGCGCGGTACACCCCCAGTTGCCGGTACAACGCGGCCAGGTCGGCCGAGGCTGCGGGGCGCTCGCCCGGGTACGGTGGCATCAGCTGCCACAGGCGCTCGGTGTCCAGCGTTTTGGCGATGGACAGCCGCGCAAACTCGTTGCCCCAGTTGCCGCCCAGGTCCAGCGCCATCATCAGCGCCCAGCCCACGCTGTCCTCGGGCTCCCACACGGCACCGGTGGCCCCACCGGGCTGAACGCCCAGGATGTGGAACTCCGGCGGCAGCGCCTGGGGGCGGTTCTGGTGGAAGGCGTGAATGCCTTGGCTGTAGGCCTGCAGGGCCTCCCGGGCATACAACGGCAGGCCTGCGTACTGCCGCTTGGCCGTGCCCATGATGTCCAACGTGCGCATGAGTTTGTCGGTCTCCAGCGTGGCGGGCCCGAACACCTCGGACAGCTCGCCATGCATCACGCGGCGGTTGAACTCCAGCTGCCAGGTGCGCTCCTGCGCGTGCACGTAGCCCATGGCAAACCAGGCATCCTGCGGGCTCTGCGCGCGGATGTGGGTCACATCGGCGCCATCGCGCTGCACCTGTACGGCCTGGCGCAGGCCCTTGACCGCCAGCTTGCCATCCAGCGTCGCAAAGCTGCGCTGCACATACACGGCAGCCCCCGTGCCAGCCAGCAAGGCCGCCACCACCAGCCCGACGGCCGTTCGCTTCATCCACGCCATGTCTCGTGTCTCCTGATTGTTCTGGGTTGTTTGTATTGGTTGGGAAGTGAAAAGGGCTGCACGCTGACCAGAAGCCCGCCGCACGGCAACAGCCATCGGCCCTGGCCCAAGGCCTCAGCCCAGATGAACGCTGGTGCCAGACACCTGGAAGTTCATGACCGGTGCACTGGACTCGGTGAAGGGAACGCCCAGTGCAATCTGCCCCGTGCCATGCAGGATGCAGGCATCGCGGCGCAGCCGCACAGGCGAGTCGCTGCCGTCAAACCGCACCCAGGTGCCAAAGCTGCTCATGTCGGTCAGCACAAAGCCGCTGTTACGCCAGTCGATGCGCGCATGCAGCCTGGAGACGCGGGGGTCATTGATGCACAGCTGGGCATGGGTGGCACGCCCCACATGCACGGGCGCATCCGACGAAGTGAACGACATGTCCACGCCATGCCAGGAAAACTGGATCTGCCCCAGGATGGAATCGGCCGGCGCAAAGCTGCTGACCAGCGCCGCCTGCATGGTGAGTGAGTCAGGCTCTTCGTTCTCGCGCCATTCCACCTGGTAAAGCATCTGCAACTCGGCCTTGCCACGGATCTCCATGAGGCCGAGCTTGCGGTACCACACATCGGCCGCCGCCCCTGCCAGCAGCACCGCTGTCTCGGTGGCCCATATTTCGGCGGGGCCCGCGCGCTCACACAGGCGGGAGGCCACATTGACGGCATCGCCATAGCAGTCGCCGTCCACATCGACTACCTCACCACTGGCCACCCCCACACGGATATCCATGCGCAGCGGCTGCGGCCACCGGTCCAGGCGCGCCTGGTGCTGGCGCAGCATGTGGGTGGTGGCGGTGACGGCACTGGCCGCGTCACCAAACACGCACAGCACCCCGTCGCCCAGCTTTTTGACGACGCGGCCCGCATGTGCCTCGATGGTGTCACTGATCCACTGCGTGACCTGAGTCACCGCCTCGGTGGCCCGCTCGTTGCCCAGCGTTTCATACAACGAGGTGCTGCCCGAGATGTCGGCGAAGACCACCGTCGACAACACACTCATGAACGATGGCCGATAAGTAACATCATGTGAATCAGTTTAGTGCAAGCTCAACGAAGACGCACCTAACAAAGCGTCAACAATCCTTTGCCAGGGTCTTTGCAAGCCAGAGAGGCCTGCCGCCGCGACCCGGCCATCGGTTCGGAGGCGCTCTATGAGGGTGCTGGAGCGGCCACCTTCCAGCGCTCCCACCCTCGCCTTTGGCTGCACAACGGCTCGGCCGCCCCAGCCACACTTGGACCCCGCGAACATTCGTGCGGAATGCGTAAAAGTTCGCAACAAACCGGGGCATCGTGTTGTCTTTATGCAAAAACAGGAGCGCCACCCTTGCGTCAATCCTTAGTCCCGCTTACTTTGATCGACCCTGTTACAAAAACCGCACTTCCCTCCGCACATGCGCTGGAACAAGCCCAATCTCCGCAACAACCTGCACGACCTGCTGGGCCGTGACAAGCCGTCTTCGACGGCGTGGGTGCGCGACCAGGGTCTGGAAGAAGTGCGGCGTGCCATGCTGCACAGCCTGATGGGGCTGACCGGGTGCGAAGTGGCGCGCATGAACATGCGCCTGCGCTACGCGGGCGATATTGAAGCGCTGTGGTACCTGCGCAGCGATTTGCTCGACACGCTCACCCTGCTGCGCGGCGAGGCCACTGCTCAGACGGTGCTGGACCGGATCACGCCGATGTTCCAGGGACAGTTGCCCCTGTCGCTGCGGGTGCCGCAAATGCCGCACGCACCCCGCGCGCACTTGTGACATTCTGAGATTGCGGCCCTGAGTGCCTGGGCCCGTTCACGTTTGGCACCACGGTCAGGGCCGCCCCAGCGAAGGCCCTACCCCCTCAGTGCTGGTGCCCCCAATAGATCAGCGCATCCCGCTCTTCCACAGACAACGACACCATAGCGCCCACAGGCAGAAGCACCTTGGTCTCGACATGCCCGAACGGCAGGTTGGTCAGCACGGGCGCCTTGATCTGGGTGCGCAGCCAGTCCACCACCGACTGCAGCTTGTAGCCCTTGTCGTGCGGTGCCAGCTTGAAGTTGGTGAACTGCCCCAGTACCACGGCTTTCTGCTGGGCCAGCACACCGGCGTGCAGCAGCTGGGTCAGCATGCGCTCAACGCGGTAGGGATGTTCGTGCACATCCTCCACAAACAGCACCCCACCCTTGACCTGCGGGAAGTACGGCGTGCCGACCAGCGAAGCCAGCACCGCCAGGTTGCCGCCCCACAGGGTGGCGCTTTTCACATAGACGTTGGGCACAGCAGGCTTGCCGGTAGTGGCATGGGGCTTTTCCTTGTGCATGCGCCAGCCCGTGCCCTCGCCGTGGCCGGTCAGCAGGTCGTCAAAGCAGGCTTCCATGATGTCGTCGGGCGCGCCCTCCACCCCAAAATCGGCCCCCAGTGAGGGCCCCGCCCAGGTGGTGGCCCCGGTTTTGGCCAGCACGGCAAGCTGAAAGGCGGTGAAGTCGCTCACGCCCACAAAGTGGGTGCCCTTTTCGATGGCCTTGGCCACCGCCTTGTAGCGGATGCCCGGCAGGATGCGGGTGAGGCCATAGCCCCCGCGCGAGATCAGCGCCACATCGGCGCCACTGGCCGCCGCACGGTGGATGGCGGCCAGCCGGGTGGCGTCGTCGCCCGCAAAGCGTGTGTGTGTGGCCAGCGCGTCCACATCCACCTCCACCTCATGGCCCTGGGCCTTGAGGCGGGCAATGCCCCGCTTGAAGGCGGCCTTGTCGCGCACTGCACTGGAAGGCGAATAGATGTAGATGTGCTTGGGACCGTGGTCGTGGTCGCACTGGGAGTGGTCGTGATGGTGGTCGTGCAAAGCGCTCAGGCCCCGGTGGGGCCTGCTCCGTAAACAGGGGGGATGCCCGGTGCCCCATGCCGTCATGGGGCGCCAGCGGGCACATCAGTGCGTGAAGTATTCCACAGCCTGTGCAGCAATGGCCTCGCCATGCTCCTGAACAAAATGGCCCGCATGCGGCAGCACCACCGGCTCGGGGCATCCACGGATGTGGTGTTGCAACGCCCGCATGGTGGGCAGCCCCAGCACGGGGTCTTGCGCCCCCACCACCATCAGGCTGCGGCCTTGCCACCGGTGCTGCCAGAAATCGCGGGCTGCACGCGACAGCGCCGCACCGGCGTCATCCAGAGCGGCAGGGACACGGTCAGGGAACGCACGCAGCGCAGCCCGGTAACCTTTGTCCGGAAAGGGGGCATCGTAGGCTGCGCATTCCGCAGCGCTCAGGTGCGGGTTGCCGCGTGCCAGCAGGCGCCCTACCCCGTACAGCGGCTTGTCCCGGCACATCGCACGCCAGTCCACAAAGCCCTGGGGCAACGGTGCATCGCCTGTGGCCAGCAGCGTGTTCATCACCAGCAGGCCGCCAAACCGCTCGGGCATCGCCACGGGCAGCGTGAGGCCCAGGATGCCGCCCCAGTCCTGCACCACCAGCACGACATTGCGCAGGTCCAGCCGCTCGATCAGCTCCAGCAGCACCTGGCGGTGCCATTCGAACTGGTGCGCACCTTCCTTCTTGGGCTTGTCGCTTTTTCCAAAGCCGATCAGATCGGGCGCCACCACGCGGTCGCCTGCAGACAGAAAGGTGGGCAGCATGCGGCGATAGAGGTAGCTCCAGGCCGGGTTGCCATGCAGGCACAGCCAGGTGCGGCGTGCATCGCGGGGGCCTTCGTCCAGGTAGTGCAGGCGCAGGCCCGCCAGACTGGGCAGGTCGCTGATGTAATGGGGAGCCCAAGGGTAGCCGGGCAGGTGGGCAAACGCCGCATCGGGCGTTCGCAGGGCGTCGTCACGCAACGGGTGGCGGGCCAATGCCTCGGCGCGCTGCTGGCGGCGGCGCTGCGCAAAAAAGTGGCTCAGCAGGTCGCCACATTCTTCGGCCAGCACCCCGCCCTGCACCTCGGTCTGGTGGTTGATCTCGGCATGCCCAAACAGGTTGAGCACCGAGCCTGCCGCCCCCGTCTTGGGCTCCATCGCACCAAACACCACCCGTGCCAGGCGGGCATGCAGCATGGCGCCACTGCACATGGCGCAAGGCTCCAGCGTCACATACAGGCTACAGCCGTCCAGCCGGTAGTTGCCCAGGCGCAGCGCCGCGGCACGCAGGGCCACGATCTCGGCATGGGCCGTCGGGTCGTGGCCTTCCACCGGGGCATTGCGGCCAGTGGCGATGACCTGGCCGTCCTTGACCACGATGGCGCCCACGGGCACCTCGCCCGCGCTGGCAGCGGCTTGCGCCTCGGCCAGGGCCAGTCGCATCCAGTGCGCGTCGTCGGCCATCTTCATTACTATATTTTCAATAGCAACCAAGGCATGAAATATGAGCGCTTAGCAGCAATTTGGCTCACTTTTTCTCATCTTCGGGCATGGGGCGTGCCTGTTGCATCAGGCCTTCTACCTGCTGCTTGACCTGCTGCTGCATCTGCTGGCTCTGCTCACGCACCGTGCCGGTGGGTGCCGAAGCAGGGGCCGCCGCACCCGTGGCGGTCTGTAGCGCAGGCACGGGGGCACGCGTGGCCGCGAGTTGCTTCTTGGCCAGCAGGCCCACGATGGCCAGCACCACCACCAGTCCAACCAATCCAAACAGTGCGCGCATACCTGGGCTCCTTGGCGGGCGCCGGCGGCCCGCGGGTTCTTGCAATGGGGCCTGACTGTAAAGCCAAACGCCGCATGAACGCCGAATGCAAAACGGCCGCACAAGGCGGCCGTTGGGGCAAGAGTCGGTCAAACCACCGAGGCGAACGGCCTCAGTTCAACGCCACGCGGCTGCCGTCCTTGAATGTGTACAAGGTCACGGCGGGGGTGGTCAGCTCGCCCTTGGCGGTGAAGGCGATGTTGGCGGTCACGCCCTTGTACTCGGTCTTGGCCAGGAAAGGCGTGAACACCTTGGGGTCCACCGAGTTGGCGCGCTTCATCGCGTCGGCCAGCACCATGGCAGCGTCATAGGCGTAGGGGCTGTAGATCTGGAACTGGCCGGGGAACTTGGCGTCGTAGCGCTTCTTCCAGTCCGAACCGCCTTGCATCTTGTCCACCGACGCGCCGCCCGTGGCGCAGGTCACGTTTTTCAGCGCGGGCGTCTTGCCCGACAGTTCGGGCAGTTTCTCGGTGCACAGGGCATCGCCGCCAAAGAACTTCACGTTGCCCAGGCCCAGCTGCTCCATCTGGCGCAGCATGGGGCCCGCCTGCGCGTCCAGGCCGCCGTAGAAGATCGCGTCGGGCTTTTTGTTCTTGATGGCGGTGAGGATGGCCATGAAGTCGGTGGCCTTGTCGTTGGTGAACTCCTCGGCCACCACCTTCAGGCCCTTTTGTTGCGCCGTGGCCTTGAAGACCGAGGCCACGCCCTGGCCGTAGGCCGTGCGGTCGTCGATGATGGCCACGTTCTTGAGCTTGAGGTGGTCCGCGCCAAACAGCGCCAGCGCAGCGCCCAGCGCGTTGTCGTTGGCGATCAGGCGGAAGGTGGTCTTGTGGCCGGGCTTGGTCAGGTCGGGGTTGGAGGCCGAGGCCGTGATGTGCGGCAAGTCGCACTTGGCGTATACCGCCGAGGCAGGAATGGACGTGCCCGACTGCAGGTGGCCCACCACGCCTGCGACCTTCTGGTCGCACAGCTTCTGCGCCACGGCAGTGGCCTGGCGCGGGTCGCCCGCGTCGTCTTCGGCCGCAATTTCAAACTTGATCTTCTTGCCACCGATAACGAGGTTCTGAGCGTTCAGGTCGTCAATGGCCAGACGCACGCCGTTTTCCGTGTCCTTGCCGATGTGGGCAATGCCGCCCGACACCGGGCCTGCGTGGGCGATCTTGACGGTTTGCACGTCCTGGGCGGAGGCCAGGTTGGCCGCCAGCGCAAGGGCGGTCAGGGCAGAAATACGGAACAGGGGCGAAGAAGCGAAAACGGGGCGCAGCACAGTACAAAGTCTCCTGGGTCGGTCAAAGCATCCTGTTGTGCACCGAACTTGTACACAACAAACCCTGCATCGTAGCCACCCGAACCCTCATTTCTGGAAAATTACTAAGCAAACTTAGTAATTTGCTCCAGCATTAACCGGGCTAATACGTCCGGCGCGCACCGCCCGGCAAGCCAGGCTGGGATAATCACGCCCCATGTCCCTCCTGCCCCACCAGCTCGAACTGCTCTCGCCTGCGCGCGACGCAGACATTGGCATCGAAGCCATCAACCACGGTGCCGATGCCGTCTACATCGGCGGCCCGGCCTTCGGCGCCCGGGCCAGCGCGGGCAACGACATCCGGGACATTGAGCGCCTGGTCAAGCACGCGCACCGCTTCAACAGCCGCATCTTCATCACACTCAACACCATCCTGCGCGACGATGAGCTGGAAGCCGCGCGCCAGATGGCCTGGCAGGTGTACGAGGCTGGCGCGGATGCATTGATCATCCAGGACATGGGCCTGCTCGAAATCGACCTGCCCCCCATCCAGCTGCACGCCAGCACCCAGACCGACATCCGCACGCCTGAAAAAGCGCGTTTTCTGCAGGATGTGGGCCTGTCGCAAATCGTGCTGGCGCGCGAGCTCACGGTGCAGCAGATTGCCGCCGTGCACAAGGCGCTGGGCCCGGTGGATGCCCCCGGCCGCGCCAACATCGAATTCTTCATCCACGGAGCGCTGTGTGTGGCCTACAGCGGCCAGTGCAACATCAGCCATGCGCAAACGGGCCGCAGCGCCAACCGGGGCGACTGCAGCCAGGCCTGCCGCCTGCCCTACCAGGTGACGGACGCGCAGGGCCGCTTCATCGCGCACGACAAGCACGTGCTGAGCATGAAGGACAACAACCAGTCCGACAACCTGCGTGCTCTCATCGACGCAGGCGTGCGCAGCTTCAAGATCGAAGGGCGCTACAAGGACATGGGCTATGTGAAGAACATCACCGCCCACTACCGCACGCTGCTGGACGAGATCATCGAAGAGCGCGAGGCGCAGGGCCGGCCGCTGTCGCGCTCGTCCAGCGGGCGCACCACTTTCACATTCAAACCCGACCCGCTCCAGAACTTCAACCGCGAGTTCACCGACTACTTTGTCACCGGCCGCAAAGAAGACATCGGCGCCTTCGACACCCCCAAGAACCCCGGCCAGGCCATCGGCTGGGTGACCAAGGTAGGCCCTGATTTTGTGGAGTTGGAAGTGAGCGACCCCGCCACCGTGCTGCACAACGGCGATGGCCTGTGCTACTACGACCTGCACAAGGAGCTGGTGGGCATGGCCATCAACGTGGCCGAGCCGGTGTCGGCCCGCAGCGTGGGCCAGTGGCGTGTGTACCCCAAGGACCCGATGGAAGGCTTCAAGGATCTGCGCAAGGGCACCGAGGTCAACCGCAACCGCGACATGGACTGGGTGCGCACGCTGGAGAAAAAGTCCAGCGACCGCCGCATCGGCCTGTGGGCGCACCTGAGCGAAACGCCCAGCGGCTTCAGCCTGATGCTGACCGACGAGGATGGCAACGTGGGCAGTGCCGACGTGCAACAGCCCCACCAACCCGCCACCGATCCGGCCAAGGCCGAAGCCAGCCTGCGCGAGCAACTGGGCCGCTTTGGCGCCACGGTGTTTGCGGTGCACGACATTGCGTTGCAACTGTCGCAGCCCTGGTTTGTGCCCGCCTCGGTGCTCAACGCGCTGCGCCGCGATGCCGTGGCCGACCTGGAGGCCAACCGCGCCAGCAACTTTGCCCGCCTGCCGCGTGCCATACCGGTGGAGCCCCCTGTGCCCTACCCCGAGGACACGCTCTCCTTCCTGGGCAATGTGTTCAACCACAAGGCCCACGATTTTTACGTGCGCCACGGCGTGAAGGTGATCGCTGCGGCCTACGAGGCGCATGAAGAAGAAGGCGAAGTCAGCCTCATGATCACCAAGCACTGCGTGCGCTTTTCCATGAGCCTGTGCCCCAAGCAGGCCAAGGGCGTGACGGGCGTGCAGGGCACCATCAAGGCCGAACCCTTGATGTTGATCAACGGCAAGGAGAAGCTAACCTTGCGCTTTGACTGCAAGCCCTGTGAAATGCACGTGGTGGGCAAGATCAAGCGCCAGGTGCTGAACCAGGTGCCAGAAGCCCCGCTCCTGTTCTACAAAGCCCGGCCGCAAGTCGCGCACTGATGCGAGGGCGTGCGGCCCGTTTCACCGATCGCCGCATGTCCCCATCCACCGCGCCGCACCTGCACCCCACGGAGGCCGTCGCCCAGGCCCATGGCGTCGACCCTGACGCAGGCCTGCATGCCGACGAGGCGCAGCGCCGCAGCGCCACCCATGGCGCCAACGAGTTGGCCGCATCGCGAGACCGCCCCTGGTGGCGTCTGCTGGCCGACCAGTTCAAGGACTTCATGGTGCTGGTGCTGCTGGGCGCAGCCGTTATCTCGGGGCTGGTGGGCGAGGTCACCGACACGCTGGTGATCCTTGTCATCGTGGTGCTCAACGCCGTCATCGGCTTTGTGCAGGCCTGGCGCGCCGACCAGGCCATGGCTGCGCTGCGCCAGCTGGCGGCGGCACACGCCACCGTGCTACGCGGCGGTGAGGTGCAGAAGGTACATGCCACCGTGCTCGTGCCCGGCGACATCGTGCTGCTGGAGGCTGGCAACCAGATCCCGGCCGACCTGCGGCTCATCGAGATTGCGCAACTGCAGGTGGACGAATCGGCCCTCACGGGCGAGTCCGTCACCGTGGCCAAGCAGACCGAGGCCCTGGCGGCCGAAGACGTGGGCGCGCTGGGCGACCGTACCAACATGGCCTTCAAGGGCACCACGGCTACCCATGGCCGGGCGCGCGGGTTGGTCGTAGCCACCGGCATGCACACCGAGCTGGGCAAGGTGGCCACGCTGCTCGACACCGGCGACCGCAGCACACCGCTGCAACTGCGCCTGGCCGCGTTTGGCAAGCGCCTGGCGATGGCGGTGCTGGGCATCTGCGCGGTGATCTTTGTGGTGGGCGTGCTGCGCGGCGAGGCACCCTTACTCATGGCGCTCACCGCCATCAGCCTGGCCGTGGCCGCCATCCCCGAGGCCCTGCCCGCCGTGGTCACGGTGCTGCTGGCCCTGGGCGCGCGCCGCATGGTGGCCGTGCATGCGCTGGTGCGGCGCCTGCCGTCGGTGGAGACGCTGGGCTCGGTCACCACCATCTGCTCCGACAAGACCGGCACCCTGACCCAAAACCGCATGCACGCCGAGCTGCTGCTGGCCCACGGCGTGCGCTGGGTGCCTGGCGACCCCCTGCCCGGCACCGCCCACGCCGAGGCCCTGCGCGCCGCCGCGCTGTGCAACGATGCCACGCTACAGGCAAAGGCCGAAGAGGGTCCGTCAGGCACCCAGTGGCTGGGCGACCCCACCGAAACCGCGCTGGTGCTGGCCGCCCACGCGGGCGGGCTGGACAAGGCCCTGCTTGACGCCGCCAGCCCCCGCGTGCAGGAGCAGCCCTTTGACTCCGACCGCAAGCGCATGACCACCTTCCACCGCGCTGCCGATGGTTTTATGGCCTACACCAAAGGCGCGCCCGAATCCGTGCTGCCCCGCTGCACCGCCCACTGGACGCCTGAGGGCGCTGCCGCACTCGACACCGCCAAGGTCCTCGGCACTGCCCAGCAGCTCGCCGGCCAAGGCCTGCGCGTGCTGGCCCTGGCCCGCCGCAGCCACACACGCCTGCCCGACACCAACGACATCGACGCGGTAGAAAACCAGCTGGAGCTGCTGGGCCTGATCGCCCTCATCGACCCACCCCGCCCCGAGGCCCAGGCCGCAGTGCGCGACTGCATCAGCGCGGGCATCACGCCAGTGATGATCACAGGCGACCACCCCGCCACCGCGCGCGCCATTGCGCACCGGCTGGGCATCGTGGGCAGTGCCGATGCCCCAGTGCTGACCGGCGCCGACCTGGCCACATTGGACGATGCCGCGCTGCGGGCCAAGGTGGAGCAGGTGCAGGTCTACGCCCGCGTGGACCCGGCGCAGAAGATCCGCATCGTCGAGGCCCTGCAGGCCCAGGGCCACTTCGTCGCCATGACCGGCGATGGCGTGAACGATGCCCCGGCGCTCAAGCGTGCCGACATCGGTGTGGCCATGGGCCAGGGCGGCACCGACGTGGCGCGCGAGGCGTCCAGCCTGGTGCTGCTGGACGACAACTTCGCCACCATCGTCGCAGCGGTGCGTGAGGGCCGCCGCATCTACGACAACATCCGCAAGTTTGTGCGCTACGCCATGACGGGCAACTCGGGCGAGATCTGGACCATCTTCCTGGCGCCGCTGCTGCTGTTGCCCATTCCGCTGCTGCCCATCCACATCCTGTGGGTCAACCTGGTGACCGACGGCCTGCCGGGCCTGGCGCTGGCGGCTGAGCCGGCCGAGCGCGGCATCATGCAGCGCCCGCCCCGCGCGCCGCGCGAGAGCCTGTTTGCCCACGGCATGTGGCAGCACATCCTGGGCGTGGGCCTGCTGATTGGCGGGCTGTGCCTGGCCGTGCAGGCCTGGGCCCTGCACACCGGGCACGCGCACTGGCAGACCATGGTGTTCACCGTGCTCACGCTGGCGCAGATGGCGCACGTGATCGCCATCCGGTCCGAGTCCGAGCCCATCTGGCGCCTGGGCCTGTGGAGCAACCGCCCGCTGCTGGGCGCCGTGCTGCTGACCTTTGCGCTGCAGTTGGCGACCATCTATGTGCCCTGGCTCAACCCCATATTCCGCACCGAGCCGCTGAGCCTGGGCGAGCTGGCGCTGTGCATCGGCGCCGCGCTGGTGGTGCTGGTGGTGGTGGAGATCGAGAAGGCCTGGCGACGCAGCCGGCCGCAGCGGCGCACCGCGCCAGAGCCCAGCGACAGCGCCCTGGACGAGCCTGTGGCCTGAGGGCCCTCCCGGCACGCAAGAACGTCATAAGCACATAGCCAACGATTCGATGACGCGGTGGGCCAGCGGTGCCAGAATGGCCCGCGCCATCGGCACATTCGGCTCCGCCCCAGCACGGGTGGAAGCCGGTTGCCCCAACTCCCTTCCTCCCTTCCCTTCAACGAAAGAGACAAGCTGCATGAAAATCGAGACCCTGGCCGTTCACGCTGGCTACAGCCCCGACCCCACCACCAAGGCCGTGGCCGTGCCCATCTACCAGACGGTGGCCTACGCGTTTGACAGCGCCCAGCATGGCGCGGACTTGTTCGACCTGAAGGTGCCGGGCAACATCTACACCCGCATCATGAACCCCACCACCGACGTGCTCGAAAAGCGCGTCGCGGCGCTCGAAGGTGGCATTGCCGCGCTGGCCGTGGCCTCGGGCATGGCGGCCATCACGTATGCCATCCAGACCATTGCCGAGGCGGGCGACAACATCGTGTCGGCCAGCACGCTGTATGGCGGCACCTACAACCTGTTTGCCCACACGCTGCCCCAGCAGGGCATCACCACCCGCTTTGCCGACCCGCGTGACCCGGCCAGCTTTGCGCAGCACATCGATGCGCGCACCAAGGCGATCTTCATCGAGTCCATTGGCAACCCGCTGGGCAACGTGACCGACATCGCGGCCATCGCCAAGGTGGCGCATGACCACGGCGTGCCGCTGATCGTGGACAACACCGTGCCCAGACCCTACCTGCTGCGCCCCATCGAGCACGGCGCCGACATCGTGGTGCACTCGCTCACCAAGTACCTGGGCGGCCACGGCAACAGCGTGGGCGGCGCGATTGTGGACAGCGGCAAGTTTCCGTGGGCGCAGCACAAGGCGCGCTTCCCGCGACTGAACGAGCCCGATGTGAGCTATCACGGCGTGGTCTACACCGAAGCCCTGGGCCCTGCCGCCTTCATCGGCCGTGCGCGCGTGGTACCGCTGCGCAACACCGGCGCGGCGCTGTCGCCGCAAAGCGCGTTCCTGATCCTGCAAGGCATCGAGACCCTGGCCCTGCGCATGGACCGCATCTGCGACAACACGCTGGCCATTGCCAAGTACCTGCAGAGCCACCCCAAGGTGGAATGGGTGCGCTATGCGGGCCTGCCCGACCATCCGGACCACGCGGTGGTGCAACGCCAGTCGGGCGGCAAGGCCTCAGGCATCCTGAGCTTCAGTGTGAAGAACAGCGACGCCGACCCGCGCGCAGCCGGTGCGCGCTTCCTGGATGCTTTGCAGCTCTTCACACGCCTCGTCAACATTGGCGATGCGAAGTCGCTGGCCACGCACCCAGCATCCACCACCCACCGCCAGCTCAACCCCGAAGAACTGGCCAAGGCCGGTGTGAGCGAAGGCATGGTGCGCCTGTCGGTCGGCATCGAGCACATCGATGACCTGCAGGCCGACCTGGCGCAGGCACTCGACAAGGTCTGATGTGCAAAGGGCCATGCGCCTCCCAAGCGCATGGCCAGGCACCCTTCAGCGTAGTTTTGAGGCTTTTTGCGTCCAAGCGTTAGTGGAATATGCGCTGCCAGCTGCACATTTCATAGCAAACAGGTTCACAGCGCATGGCGACATCGTCATGCCTGCTCCAGCGCGACAGGTCGATGGCGGTCAGCGCCGGGCGCTGGCCGCCTTCACCCGGGGTCGCGTGCCAGCCGAATGCCCGTAAACTGCCAGCGCGCCGTGGCCGGGAAGAAGTTGCGGTAGGTCAGCCGCTTATGCCCTGGCGGCGTCGCGCTGGACGAACCCCGCAGCACGTACTGGTTGACCATGAACTTGCCGTTGTACTCACCCACGGCGCCTTCCGCCACCCGAAAGCCCGGGTATGGCGCGTAGCTGGACTGCGTCCACTGCCACGCAGCGCCGTGCCACTGCGCCATGCCTGCGGTACCCTGCGCGGCCGCATGCTCCCATTCGGCCTCGGTGGGCAGGCGCGCGCCAACCCAGCGCGCGTAGGCATCGGCCTCGTAGTACGACAGATGCACCACTGGCTGGTCGCCCTGCAGCGGCTGCAGCCCCGCCAGCGTGAAGTGGTGCCAGGCCCCGTCGATGCGGTGCCAGTACAGCGGCTGCTCCAGGCCCTGCGCCGCCCGCCAGTCCCAGCCTTCGGCCAGCCAGAGCAGCGGGTTGCGGTAGCCGCCCGCTTCCACAAACGCGAGATATTCAGCCTGCGTCACCAGCCGCGAGGCCAGTGCATAAGGGTGCAGATACACCCGATGGCGCGGACCCTCGTTGTCAAAGGCAAAGCCGCTGCCAGCGTGGCCGATGTCGGTCAGCCCCGCGTCAAACGAGTGCCACGCCAGCGCCCCGGCGGGCTCCGGCGCCACGGCGTCAGACGCCTTGGCATAGGCGGGAAACAAGGGGTTGCAGGACAGCAGGTGCAGGGTATCGGTGAGCATCAGCTCCTGGTGTTGCTGCTCATGCTGCAGGCCCAGCTCGATCAGGCCGCGCAGCGCGTCGTCGTGCGCCACGGTGGGCACCCAGCGTGCCATGCGGGCGTCCACGTTGGCCCGGTAAGCGAGCACCTCCTCCAGCGATGGCCGCGTGAGCAGCCCGCGCTGCGGGCGCGGGTGCTTGGCGCCCACACCGTTGTAGTACGAGTTGAACAGCACACGGAACGCCGGTGCAAACGGCTGGAAACCGGGCTCGTGGGCCTCAAGCACAAAGGTCTCAAAGAACCAGGTGGTGTGGGCCAGGTGCCATTTGGTGGGGCTGGCATCAGGCATGGACTGCGCGGCGCAGTCCTCGGGCGACAGCGGGGCCGCCAGGGCCAGCGAGCGGCCGCGCACGGCGGTGTAGCGCGCCAACAGCGTGTCGAATGCGGGGGATGTCACGGTCATGAATACCACCGATCAAGGACGGGCGTGGACCACTGCAAACCAGCCCCGCTCGTCCGTCCACGCCTGGGCCTGCGCGAAGCCGGCGCGCGCAAGCATGTCGGTGAACACGGGCAGCGGGTACTTGTAGCTGTTCTCGGTGTGGATGCGCTCACCCCGGTCGAACCTCCGGCCGCCGCCGGGCCAGCACACCTCGGTGTCAGAGGCCGCCTCCAGGTGCATCTCGATGCGCGACGCCTCGGTGTTGAAGAACGCACGGTGCTGCCACTGCGCCACGTCAAAGTCGCTGCCGATCAGGCGGTTCACATGCCGCAGCACATTGCGGTTGAACTCGGCAGTGACCCCCGCGGCATCGTCGTACGCGGCTTCGAGCACCGCCACGTCCTTGGGCAAATCGATGCCGATCAGCAGACCACCATCATCGTCCACCAGTTCGCGCATGTGGGCCAGCAGATCCAGCGCGTGCGGCGGGTCGAAGTTGCCGATGGACGAGCCCGGGTAGAACACCAGGCGCCCGGTGCGGGGAATGTCGTCGGGCAGTGACACTCCCAGCGTCATGTCGCCCGCCAGCGCACGGGCATCCAGCGCCGGAAACTCATCGCGCAGCCCCTGCACCGCCTGCTCCAGAAAATCCGCCGAAATGTCCACGCCCACAAAACAGGCGGGCTGCACCAGACGGCACAGGGTGCGGGCCTTCTGGCAGTTGCCTGCGCCTAGCTCAATCAGGGTGCGCCCCGGGCCAATGGCATGGGCAATGCTGTCCGCATGCGCCTGCATCAGCGCCATCTCGGTGCGCGTGGGGTAGTACTCCGGCAGGCGCGTAATAGCTTCAAACAGCTGGGAGCCGTGCTGGTCGTAAAAGTACTTGGGGGAAATGCGTGCGGGCCGCTGGGTGAGCCCGTGCGTGATGTCGGAATAGCGAGGCAGGAGCATGGGTCGTCGAGACGTTGGTGCGGCAGCGCCGCCGGTGGGTCAAAAGCAGAGGCGACTGGGGTGCCCGCCTTGCGGCACACCCCACGCGCTCCCCTGCCCCTCCGCCCATTGTGCGTTGCCTCGCTGACAGCCGTGTGTAGGCCATTTCCGCACCTGCCAAAAAAAAGGGCTGGCGCAGGCGCCAGCCCCGCAGAGCCTGTTTATGATCTACCAGGGGTCGCGTTGGAACGCAATCGGGATGAGTCGACGCTTCGGGTGCGCCGCATGGGCTCATGCCCATGCAAGCAGTCGAGGCATTCAAACACCCGATTTCGCTCCAACCCTTCGGGCAGTGGTCTTTGCGGGCGGTCTGCGGCG
>NZ_JBMDJM010000017.1:0-126688 GCF_057809195.1 Acidovorax sp. FG42
TTCGGCTCATCGATGGGATGAACTGTACGCCGGTGGGGTGCAGAGAAAAACCACCTAGTCGCGAACTAACTGTTCCAGTATTGTGAACAATCGGCACGGAACTTTTCAGGGTTTACCCAAGACTGACTGCCTGAGAGCGCCAAAAAATGGGCTTTTGGCGACATTGCCTCATGGAAACCCTGATTTCCATTTGGGACAATGACATTGGGGTGACAAAGGGCTTTTCCACCCCGGAAAGCCTGGGTGGAACCAGGTCTTGCACAGGGGAATATGGGCGTGCAATGCGTTCTATGCGGCCAAAACAAGTGCAGGTAGCAGGGCCTGTCACTTGATGTGCATCAAGATTGCGTGTCTGTATCGCGCCATGCGAGTCAGTGCCTTGCAAGAGAACCCCATATAGTGCGAAGTAACGATTTGTGTTGCTTGCATGACCGATATTCTTCTTTCAGCGGATGCCGAGGACGCTGACAGCCCCCATTACTTGCGTGCGCTGACCGACATGGCCGACCGGCGTACGGTGGTCGCAGGTGCTGCCATCTACACCGACAACGGCATCAAGCTGGTGGAGAAGGGGGCACGCATCGACAGCCGTCTGTACGACCGCCTGGTGCAGCACAAGCTGCGTGAACCCATTGATCGCCATCTGTCCATCGAAAACCCGGTGGACGTACCGGCCCTGCTGGCCCTGGGCCAGACGCTCATCGAGCAGGAAACCCTGCCCGCCATGCTGGCCGAGGCATTGGGCTCAGGCGCCCGGTTGTTGGCACCCCTGCGTTCCCTGCCATTGCCTTCTGCCATGGCCTGCAAGCTCACGGTGATGCGTGACCAGCGGCCCACGCTGTTCCAGCACAGTCTGGTGATGACCACCGTGGCGGTGTTTCTGGCGCTCAAAAGCGGGCTGAGTGAGCGCGACTGCAGCACGGTGGCGGCCGCTGCGTTGCTGCATGACCTGGGGGTGCTGCACATGGACCCGGCCTGGGACGACCCGGACCACAAGGTGGTGGGGGTAGGGCGCAAGCACCTGGTGGCCCATCCCATCTCGGCCATGCTCATGATCCGCGACACGCAAGCCTATCCACGCGCCGCCGAGGTCGCTGTGCTGGAGCACCACGAGCGTATGGACGGCAGTGGTTACCCGCGCGCCTTGCTGGGGGCCGACATCACGCCCATGGGCCGCATCCTGCTGTTGGCCGAGGTGGTGGCCGCCTTCTACGAAAAATACGACGACATGCCCGCACAGCGGCTGTCGCTGGTGCTGCGGCTCAACCACCGCAAGTTTCCTTCGGCCTTGGTGGCATTCATCCTGCCGCTGCTGCAGGAAGAAGTGGCCCGCGAATCGGCCCTGATGCCCCTGGGTAACGACGCCCCGCGCCAGATCGAGTTGCTGGCCGAAGCCTTTGCCTACTGGGACCAGCTCAAGGCGGCGTTGCCCCCAGACGCGGTGGCCAAGTCTCCTGCGGGCAGCGCCTTTGCGTTTGCCGATTCCCGCCTCATGGCATTGCAAAAGGCCCTGATCGAAGCGGGCTCACACCCCCGGCACCAGGGGGAATTGCTGGCGCAGCTGCAAGGCGACGCTATTGGCATGGCCGAGGTCGCCCTGGTGGGGCGCGAGGCCTTGTGGCAGCTGCAAAGCATCCTGAACGCCAGCCACCGCCGCTGGCCCCAGCTCTCGGACCGCGCCACGCCTGCCGATGCGGCAGTGGCTGACTGGTGCGACTGGGCGATGCGTACGCTGTAAACCGACTCTCGGATTGACACCACCAACCCGGGGGCTCTTTAAGAGAACTCCCTAGTTGGCGGCGTTTGCTAGCTCCCCCTCAGCGCCGCCCTGAACGCGTGGGCGGTGGGCCGACTTGCGGCGGCTTTCGCATACCGGCGTCCTGGGTGGGGCTTCGCCTTCCGGTCCACCCAAGCTGCAAAATACTGGTTATATTTACAGTATTCTTGTTGCCTGAACCCCCCTACGACCATGCCTGCGCCACGCCCTTCCTTGCGGCTTGCGTCCCCTTTGCCCGCCTCCATTGCTGGGGTGTGGCATGCCGACGCGCTGGGGGCCGGCACGCCGCGTGTGCTGCCCACAGGGTATGCCGCGCTGGATGCCGAGCTGCCGGGCGGTGGCTGGCCTGTGGGAGCCCTGAGCGAGGTGCTGCAGCCCCTGGCGGGCTTGCATGAATGGCAACTGGTGATGCCTGCGCTGGTGCAGGCCACGGCAAAACAAAGTGGTGCCATCGTGCTGGTGGCGCCGCCCTGTGAGCCTTTTGGCCCGGCCTTGCAATCGCAGGGCTTGCGCGCAGAGCGGGTGTGTGTGGTGCGCGCCGACTCCCCCGTGGCCGCCTTGTGGGCGGTCGAGCAGGCGCTGCGCTGCCAGGGCGTGCTGGCCGTCATGGCCTGGTTGCCCCAGGCGCAGCCTGCGGCACTGCGGCGGTTGCAACTGGCGGCTGCCCAGCAGCAGCAATTGTTGTGGGTGTTTCGTTCGGTGGCCGCCTCGCTGCAGGCGCTGCAAATGCCGCATGCGTCGCCCGCCCCGTTGCGGCTGCAAGTGCAGGGGCTGGCCCTGCCAGGGGATGCCGCCGCTGCCCCTGGCATGCAGGTGCAGATCCTCAAGCGCCGGGGGCCTCCGCTGGCGCAGGCACTCCACCTGCCGGGCTGTCATCCGCAGCTGGCGCAGGTGCTGGTGGCGCAGGCTGAGCGGCGCCGTGCGGCGCAAGAAGCCGCCAGGGCTCTACTGGCAGGGCGTCAGGCCGCATCCGTCCGTGTAGCCGGGGCCTTGGCGGGGGCGCTGGCGCGCCACGTGCCTCCAGTCCAGCCCCCAGGCCAGCCCGGAGAGCAGCCAGGAGGCCGACCCGGAGGCCGGCCAGAAGGGAGCAGGCATGCACTGGATCGCTCTGCCATTGCCCTGGTCCGATGAGCCTGCCGCCTTGCCAGGTACGGGTATGGGCACGGACAAAAGTGCTGGCGCACTCCAGGCCGCCGCTGGCTGGTGGGCCTTGCGTTTCACGCCGCGTGTGGCACTGGCCGATGGCGAGGCGGTGTTGCTGGAGGTGTCCACCACCGAACGCCTGTGGGGCGGGCGCGAGGCGCTGCAGGCCCTGGTGCTGCAAGCCTGGGCCGAGGCTGCTGCCCGGTGCGAAGGGGAGGGCGCTGCGCCTCCACGCGTCCGCAGCGCGGAAGGGCTTGCCCCTTCCTGTGGACAGACCCCGGCTTTGCCGCTTCATGCGCCGACGGTGTGGGGCACAGGCCCCACCGCCCTGGTGGCCCATGCCAGGCTGCGCATGGCACTGGCAGGGCGCCCCTGCCCACTGCAGGGCGGGGTAGAGAGCTTGCCCTTGCACACGCTGACAGCACTGCGCCCCCATGTGGCCAGCCTGGAGCGCATGGGCTGCCGCACCTGGGGCGCGCTGCGGGCCTTGCCGCGTGCGGGCGTTGCGCGGCGCCTGGGCGCGGGCGTGCTGCAGGTGCTGGACCAGGCCCTGGGCGATGCCCCCGAGGCCCATGCCTGGCTGCAACTGCCCGAGCAGTTTGTGTTGACCACCGAGCTGCCTGCCCTGGCCGCGTCGGCCGACGCACTGCTGTGGAGCGCCAGCCGCAGCCTGACGGCCCTGCAGGCCTGGCTGCAGGCACGCCAGCAGGGCGTGCTGGCGCTGGAGCTGGCCTGGCGCCACGACCTGCGGCGCCTGGATGGCGTGGCGCTGCCCCCCACCCAGGCGCTGCAGGTGCGCACCGCCCAGGCCACCCACGACCTGGTGCACCTGCGGCGCCTGCTGGCCGAAAACCTGGCGCGCACCTCGCTGGCCGCGCCGGTCAACCAGATCACGCTGCGGCTGCTCGAATCGGCACCGTTGCCGCACCGCAGTGCCAGCCTGCTGCCCCCGGGGGATGTGGGCGGGCGTGACCCCACAAGCCATGGCAGCACCGACCCGGCCGGTACCCCCGGCGAGGCCCTGCACCAGCTGCTGGAGCGCCTGTCGGCCCGCCTGGGGGCCGACCACGTGGTGGCCCCGGTGCTGCTGGCCGACCATCGGCCCGAACGCATGCAGCAATGGAGACCGGCCGCTGAAGTGCTGGGCATGCCCTCGGCTGCGACGCGCAATGCAGCCACGCGGACACCCACCGGTCCTGTGTCCACGCGTGCGGACGGTGCTTCGCAGGGCATCGTCCCGGATGCCCCCTTGTTGCCCACCTGGCTGCTGAACCCGCCCCGGCAGCTGGCCGTGCAGGGCAACCGCCCCTGCCACCACGGCCTGCTGCGCCTGCTGGCCGGACCCCACCGGTTGGAGGCGGGCTGGTGGTCTGCCATGGACGACGCTGTGGACCCAGCACGCCCCTGCGCAGACCTGGCCTTGCGCGACTACTTTGTGGCCCACAACGACGTTGCGGGACTGGTGTGGGTGTTTCGCGAGCGCCTGGCACCTGCGCTGGATGGCACGCCAGCGGTGGCTCGCCCACACCGCTGGTTCTTGCACGGAATCTTTGGGTGAGCGGGCAGGGTGGTTGTCCATGGGTTTGACGCACCGACATCCTCCGCAGGCTTCGGTTGTGCCTGCAGCCGCTGCATCTGCCGCAGGCATGGCCGAGCTGCCGGGCTATGCCGAGCTGCACTGCCTGTCCAACTTCAGCTTTCAGCGCGGCGCATCGCACCCGCAAGAGCTGGTCACGCGTGCTGCCCAACTCGGCTACCAGGCGCTGGCGCTGACGGACGAATGCTCCGTGGCCGGAGTGGTGCGTGCCTGGGGGGCGGCCAAGAAATGTGGCCTGCACCTCATCGTGGGCAGCGAGTTTTTGTGGGGTGACCTGCGGCTGGTAGCACTGGCACGCGATGCCGAGGGCTGGGGCAACCTGTGCGAGTTCATCACCGCCGCCCGTGCCGCTGCGCCCAAGGGGCAATACCGCGTGGGTGTGGACAGCCCCTGGCACTTGCTGCAGGGGTGCGAGCTGCTGCTGGCACCATGCCGGCAGCGCTTTGATGCTTCTGATTTTGTAGCAATCAGCGCATGTATCACTAGCGCTACCAGCCAATTGGGCTCTCAAAAGGCTCCGCATGTGTGGCTGGCGGTCGAATTGCACCAGGCGGCCGATGACAGCCTGTGGCTGGCCACGCTGCAGCGCGTGGGGGCCGCGCTGCAGCTGCCGTTGGTGGCTGCGGGCGACGTGCACATGCACGCCCGCTCGCGCAAGCCGCTGCAGGACGTGATCACCGCCGTCCAACTCGGCTGCACCGTAGCCGAGTGCGGCTTTGCGCTGCAGCCCAATGCCGAGCGCCACCTGCGCCAGCGCGTGCGGCTGGCGGGCATCTATCCGCCCGAGTTGCTGGCGGCCACGCTCACCGTGGCCGGGCGCTGCACTTTCAGCCTGAGTGAGATCCAGTACCGCTACCCGCTGGAGACCGTGCCCGAGGGCATGACACCTGCCCAGGCACTGGCCTGGCTGGTAGAGCTGGGGGTGCGAAGCCATTACCCTTTGGGCGCGCCCGAGGGCGTGCAGGCGCAGATCCGCAAAGAGCTCGATCTGATCGCGCACTGCGGGTACGAGATGTATTTCCTGACCGTGCATGACATCGTGCGGTTTGCGCGCAGCGTGGGCATCCTGTGCCAGGGGCGCGGCTCGGCGGCCAACTCAGTGGTCTGCTACGTGCTGGGCATCACGGCAGTGGCCCCCGAGCAGTCCCACCTGCTGTTCGAGCGCTTCATCAGCAAGGAGCGCAGCGAGCCGCCCGACATCGACGTGGACTTCGAACACGACCGGCGCGAAGAGGTCATCCAGTACATCTACGACAAATACGGCCGCGACCGCGCCGCCATTGCCGCCGTGGTCACCTGCTACCGCACGCGCAGCGCCCTGCGCGACGTGGGCAAAGCCCTGGGCGTGGCGCCCGCCCTGGTCGATGCGTTTGCCAAAGACCACCACTGGTTTGACGAGACCTTTGCCACCGACCGCCTCCAGGAGCTGGCCCAGGCGGTGGGCGTGTCGCTGCACCGGCATACCGCTCGGCTGTGGCTGGAGCTGGCTGCCGACCTGAAGGATTTTCCGCGCCACCTCAGCCAGCATGTGGGTGGCTTTGTGCTGACCCAGGGCAAGCTCACGCGGCTGGTGCCGGTGGAGCCCGCCAGCATGAAGGACCGCTCCGTCATCCAGTGGGACAAGGACGACCTCGATGACATGGGCCTGCTCAAGGTCGATGTGCTGGCCCTGGGCATGCTCAGCGCACTGCGCCGCTGCCTCAACCTGCGCGCAGCCCTGCGCGGCGAGCGCTGGGGTCTCAAAGACATCCCGCACGAAGACCCCGCCACCTACGACATGATCTGCGCCGCCGACACCGTGGGCGTGTTCCAGATCGAAAGCCGCGCGCAGATGAGCATGCTGCCCCGCCTGCAGCCGCGCGAGTTCTACGACCTGGTGGTCGAGGTCGCCATCGTGCGCCCCGGCCCCATCCAGGGCGGCATGGTGCACCCCTACCTGCAGGCGCGCGAGCGCAGACGCAGGGGCGAGTCGCTGGAGCTGGAAAAGCCCGAACTGGAGGCCGCCCTTGCGCGCACACTGGGTGTGCCCATCTTTCAGGAACAGGTGATGCAGATCGCCATGATCGCGGCGGGCTTCACGCCCGGCATGGCCGACGACCTGCGCCGCTCCATGGCCGCCTGGAAGCGCAAGGGCGGCGTGCACCGCTTTGAAGAGCCTCTCAAACAAGGCATGAAAGACCGGGGCTACCCCGCCGAATTTGCCGACCGCATCTTCCAGCAGATGCTGGGTTTTGGTGAATACGGCTTTCCTGAAAGCCATGCCCACAGCTTTGCGCTGCTGGCCTATGCCAGCAGCTGGCTCAAGTGCCACGAGCCCGCCTGCTTTTTGGCGGCGCTGCTCAACTCCTTGCCCATGGGTTTTTACAGCGCCTCGCAACTCGTGCAGGACGCCCGCCGCCACGGCGTGCGCGTGCTGCCCATCGACGTGACCGTGAGCGACATCGACTGCACGCTGGAGGGCAACCCCGAGCCGCTTCGCCCCGCACGCGGCCTGGGCGCGCCGCCGCTGCCCCAGCCCGCTGTACGCCTGGGCCTGCGGATGGTCAGCAGCCTGCACGGAGATGCCGCCAAGCGCCTGCTGCAAGCCCGCGCCACAGGCCCCGACTTTGCCAGCACCGAAGACCTGGCCCTGCGTGCCCAACTGAGTCAGCAAGACCTGCAGGCCCTGGCAGCTGCCGACGCCCTGGCCAGCCTGTCCGGCCACCGGCGCCAGCAGATGTGGGACGCCGCTGCCCAGCACAGCGCGCCGCCCCTGTGGCGCGACGTGCCCGTGCACGAGGTCCCGCTGCAACTGCCCGAGGCGCCCGAGGGCGAAGAAATCCTGTTCGACTACGCCGCCACCGGCCTGACGCTGCGCCGCCACCCCCTGGCCCTGCTGCGCCCCCGCCTGGCCCGCTGGCGCTTGCAAACCGCCCTGCAATTGCACAGCGTCGCCCACGGCCGCAAGGTGCGCGCCTGCGGCATCGTCACCGTGCGCCAGCGCCCCGGCACCGCCAAGGGCACCATGTTCGTCACGCTGGAAGACGAAACCGGCCCCGTCAACGTCATCGTCTGGCCCGCCCTGGTCGATGTGTGGCGCAATGCGCTGCTGCGGTCACAGCTGCTGGCGGTGGAAGGGGTGTGGCAATGCAGCCCCGGCGCGCTTGGTAGCAAGGCCATGGTGCGCCACCTGGTGGCCCAGCGCTTCAAGGACCTGACACCCCTACTGGGCCGCATGGCACAGGCGCTGCAGGGGAGCCGGGATTTCCATTGATGCAAAGTATCTGGCGTGGGGGTGTTGCCAATCACGCAACAGGACGGGTTTCGTTGCACGGGGCGGGAGCGATGTGTCATGCCCGTCATGACATACTTGGTTACATGCGACTGAATTTCTCATTTGGCAATCTGAGCGGAGTGTCCAACTACGTCCGGTTCAAGGGGTTGTTCACTGTGGTTCTGTGTTCGGCCATGCTGAGCCCCTTGGTTGCGCACAGCCTTGCCATCAATGACACCGAGGGTGTCTGGCGGGGCGTTGTCACTTGCGGTGAATTGCAAGTGGCGTCCAGCCGATCAGGCAAAGCGTTTGTCAGCCCCGTGGAGGTCGGTGTGTCCCTGGGCGCCATGACTGGCAAATATGAAAATGCCCAGGTCATCGAGCAGTTTGCTGGATCGATTGACCGGATGGGCCGCGCCAGTGTGGAAGGCAACGGCCACTGGAAGTCCGACCCCAAGCGCTCCTGGCGATACCGTCTGCAGGGCACGTTGAACGGCGCGCAGATGACGCTCAACGGGCCCATGGAGTCGCAGGACGGCAAAACCAAGCTCAGGGACTGTCAATTGAAACTGGCCTATGCAACCCCGGAGCGCAAACAACCGCCAGCCCTCCCCAAGCCGACCACTGCCCGTAGCAACACCGCCGTAAACCCTGTACCTACAACAGAGTCCACGGCCCGTACCCATGAGAAGTTGAACAAAGACAAGGAGCTGTCAGCGCTGCAAGCTGAGCAGAAGCAGTTGGAAGCGGAGCGCGCGGCTGCAACGAAGCGGCGCTCCGGCGAAGAGGCTGCCGCTGCGGCCAAAGCACACGCCGCCGAGATGAATGCGCTGCGGGCCAAGAACCTGCAATTGGAATCAGAAAGGGTGGCTGCAGAGAAGGCTGCGGCGGAAAAAGCCGCCGCTGAAAGGTCTGCAGCCGAGAAAGCGGCCACCGATAAAGCCAGCGCGCAGAAGGCCCCCGCCGACACAAAGAAGGCTCCGATCAAAGTCAGATCGGCCATGGATTTATAGCAATCGACGGGGAGAAAAAATGGCCATACAGACCAAGCAGACCGAAGAATTTTTACTGAAGATCGTCAAAATCATCGTCCTCGCAGGCATGGCGCTCGCATTGCTGATAGTCCTGATTTTGGGTGTCAACGTGGCGTATCAAAGTACCAAGACGCCCAAAGAACCCGCTCCGGCCCAGAAGGCGCCAGAGAAAGAGGTCAGCATGGAGGAACTCAAGAAATTCCTCCTGAACGGGGATAAGGCCGATGAGGCGCAATCCCCAGCCAGTTCCCCAAAGTCAATAGCCCCCTCCTTGCGCTACCTTGAAGAGGTCACCCGTCTGTATCGGTGTTCTTTCGAGTTCGGCAAAAAGGTGGGGGCTGAGATTGAACAAGAAGACAACTCTGCTGCTGCGCAACGCGTTGAGGAGTTGCGTTCCCAGATAGAGCGATTGGCGCAGGACAAGCGGCGGGGGGACCGGTGGGTCATGGCTGCGACAGAATTCACCTGTGCTGTGCTCGTAGACCCCACCATCATCGCCATGCGCAAAGAAGGCAAGGTCAAGAGCGTTTTCATTCCGGTGCTGAACTTTCACATCAAGGCCTGGGACAAAATTCAGGACGAAAAGGCTGAATTTGTGCAAGCTGAACAGGACCGGGTTGACAAGCAGCGTGCTGAAGAAGCCGTGCGCATAGCACAGGCGCAGGCCAATGCGCTGACCAGTGCCATTGCCGCAGGCGTTGCTTTTGGCGTCTTCATGCTGCTGGCCATTTACCTGCTGGGGGCCAAGATAGAGACCAACCTGCGCGATATCGACGAAGCAATTCGCTCCCTCAAGTCGTGATGGTTGCCACGGTGTGTGGCTGTCGTGGGGCGATGCGCTGCTCGTTCCTTTGATTGGAGCGAGCGGCCTTCAGGGCCTCAGCAACCCCTGCAGCAGCTCCAGCGTCGGATACCCGTCGGCCACCACGCCCAGGCTGCGCTGGTAGCCGCGCAAGCCTGCGCGGGTGACGGGGCCCATCACGCCATCGGGAGTTCCAGCGGCAAAGCCCCTGCGGTTCAGGGCCTCTTGCAGGGCTTGCAGTTGTGCGCGCGACAGCGGCTCGATGTCGCGGGGCCACGGGGTGGCCACCGGGCCGCCGCCGTCGATCTGGCGCGCGAGCAGGGCCACGCCCAGCGCGTAGTTGACCGAGTTGTTGTAGCGCAGGATGGTGCGAAAGTTGTTGCCCACCAGAAACGCCGGGCCCCGCGCGCCCGCTGGGGTGATGACGGAGGCCCCGGCCAGGTCGGGCAAAGGCGCCCCGTCGATGGACCGCACCCCTTCGGCCTCCCACTGGGCTGTGGTCTGGCGCACGGCGGGGTCGGCGCGGGCGTGGTCGAAGGTGGGGGGCAACTGCACTTCCACCCCCCATGGCTCGCCCGACTTCCAGCCGGACCGGGCGAGGAAATGCGCGGTGGACGCCGTCACATCCGGCACGCTGCCCCAGATGTCGCGGTGCCCGTCGCCGTCGGCATCTACCGCGTAGGCCAGAAACACCGAGGGCAGGAACTGGGTGTGCCCCATGGCCCCGGCCCACGATCCGATCATGCGGTCGGCGGCGATGTCGCCCTGGTCGATGATGCGCAGCGCGGCCAGCAGCTCGGTCTGCGCCCAGGCGCGGCGGCGGCCTTCGTACGCCAAGGTGGCCAGCGCGTCCACCGTGCGGAAGGTGCCAAAGTTGCTGCCGTAGTTGCTCTCCATGCCCCAGATGGCGGTGACGATGCTGGCCGGCACGCCATAGCGGGCGGCTGCGGCCTGCAGGGCGGTGCCGTGCGCTGCCAGCTGGGCCTGGCCCAGGGCAATGCGCTGGGGGGAGACGGCGCTGTCCAAGTACGCCCACGGGGTGCGGGTGAACTCGGGCTGGGCGCGGTCCAGCTCGACCACGCGGGGCAGCCACTGTGCCTTGCCGAGCACGTCGCGCACGGTGGCCGGGCGAATGCCGGCCTCCAGCGCTTGGGCCGAAAAGGTGGTCAGCCATTGGGCAAAGTCGGCGGCATGGTCGGCATAGGGGCTGGCCTGCGGCTGAGTGGCGGCTGGGGCGGGCGGCGCGTTGGGCGAAGCTGTCTGTGCTGGGGCCGCCGCCACAGGTTTGGCTGCAGGCGTAGGGGTGGCGCTGGGGGCTGACGCGCAGCCCGCAAGGGCGAGGGCGGCTGCCAGAGCCACTCCGGCAACGCCTGCAGGGGCGTGGGCGCGCTGGGCAGCGCGGGGCAGGGCGGAGGCGCGCCCCACGGGGCGAGGGTAAGCAATGAAACTGGGCATGCGCCATTGTCCCGCGTGCCAGCCTGCGTACCGGGTGCGAATGTGCATCAGTCCGTACGGTGAATATGCTTACTATGTTTTTGATAGCTGCTTGCGCATGTTCCACTAGCGCTTGCGGCCAAAAACACTGAAAAATGCGGTTACAGTGGCGGCTTGATCGCCTTGCGCCCCGCCCGCCGTGCGCAAGCCGCCGCCTGCAGCCTCCTGTTAGCCTACCGACCATGGCGCCCCACACCTTTCTCTGGCACGACTACGAAACCTTTGGCGCCAACACGCGCCGCGACCGGCCCGCGCAGTTCGCGGCCATCCGCACCGATGCCGAGCTGAACGAAATCGGCGAGCCGCTGATGCTGTACTGCCAGCCCGCCAACGACTATCTGCCCGACCCGGTGTCGTGCCTCATCACCGGCATCACGCCCCAGCAGTGCCTGGAGCAGGGCGTGCCCGAGCACCAGTTTGCCGCGCGCATCGAGTCCGAGTTTGCGCAGCCCGGCACGATTGGCGTGGGCTATAACACCATCCGGTTTGACGACGAGATCACGCGCTTCATGTTCTGGCGCAACCTCATCGACCCCTATGCGCGCGAGTGGCAAAACCAGTGCGGCCGCTGGGACCTGCTGGACGTGGTGCGCATGACCTATGCGCTGCGGCCCGACGGCATCACCTGGCCCAAAAAGGAAGACGGCGTGACCCCCAGCTTCAAGCTGGAGCACCTGTCCAAGGCCAACGGCCTGCAGCACGATGCCGCGCACGATGCGCTGTCGGACGTGCGCGCCACCATTGCGCTGGCGCGGCTGATTCGCCAGCACAACACCAAGCTGTTCGACTTTGCCCTCAGCCTTCACAAGAAAGACCGTGTGGCCGCCGAGCTGCGGCTGCCCGCCACCACGGCCACGGCGCGGGCGTTTTTGCATGTGTCGGGCATGTTCCCCACCGAACGCGGCTGCCTGGCGGTGATGTGGCCGCTGGCCAGCCACCCCACCAACAAGAACGAGCTGATCGCCTGGGACCTGGCCCATGACCCGCGCGAGCTGGCCACGCTGAATGTGGAGGACATCCGCCTGCGCATGTTCAGCAAGGCCGACGCGCTGCCCGAGGGCGTCACGCGCCTGCCCATCAAGACCATCCACCTGAACAAGTCGCCCATGGTGGTGGGCAATGTGAACACGCTCACGCCCGCGCTGGCCCAGCGCTGGGGCATCGACCTGGCACAGGCCGCACGGCACGCCGAGGTGGCGCGCGCGCTGCCCGACATGAGCGGCATCTGGCCGGCGGTGTTTGCCCGCCCGCAAGAGCCCGCGCCCGATGTGGACCAGGACCTGTACGGCGGGTTTGTGGGCAACAACGATCGGCGCCTGCTGAACGACCTGCGCACCCTGAGTGGCGACAAGCTGGCCAAGGCGCGCGCGAACTTTGACGACCCGCGTCTGGCCGAGCTGTTGTGGCGCTACCGGGCGCGCAACTTTCCGCAGACGCTGTCACCCGAGGAGCAGGAGCGCTGGGAGGCCCACCGCGCTGCCTGCCTGTTCGACGGGCAGGGCGGTGCGCGCACGGTGGAGCAGCTGTTCACCGAAATCGACGAACTCTCGGAGACGGCCGACGACGAGCGGACGCAGGATATTTTGGGCGCCTTGTACGATTACGCAGAACACATCGCACCTGAACGGTAACTCCTGAGGCGCTGCGCGCCTTCCCCCGGAGGGGGACGCACCCGGTGGCCTGGCAAAGCCAGTTCCACGGGTGCACTGGCATTAGGGCGCGCCAGTAGTGATCGCCCCGTCTTGTAAGTAGCCACGCAGAAACAGCGCAGATTTTTATGACGACACCGCAGAACCACAGTTTCACCACCCAGATCGTGCATGCCGACCGCCTGGGCGGCGCCGAGCAAGGGGCCATCCACAAGCCCATCCACACCTCGGTGCAGTACGGCTACGAGAAGGTCGAGGACCTGATCGCCGTCTTCCAGGGCACGGCCAAGGGCGGCTTCAACTACGCGCGCCAGGGCACGCCCACCACGGCGGCGCTGGAGGCCAAGATCACGCAGATGGAGCGCGGGTACGGCTCCATCGTGTTTTCCACCGGCATGGCGGGCATCTGCGCGGCGTTCCTCACGTTGCTCAAGGCGGGCGACCATCTGGTGGCCAGCCAGTTTGTGTTTGGCAACACCAACAGCGTGTTCGGCACGTTGGCCGACCTGGGCATTGAAGTGACCACGGTGGACGTGACCGACGCGGCCAATGTGGCTGCCGCGCTGCGCCCCAACACCCGCATGGTGTTTGTCGAAACCATTGCCAACCCCGGCACGCAGATCCCCGACCTGGAAGGCATTGGCGCACTGTGCCAGCAGCGGGGCGTGCTGTACGTGGTGGACAACACCGTGGCTTCGCCCTACCTGTTCCGCGCGGCCACGGTGGGCGCGGGCCTGGTGGTCAACTCGCTCACCAAGAGCATTGGCGGGCAGGGCGATGCACTGGGCGGCGCCATCACCGACACGGGCCTGTACGACTGGTCGGGCTACCCCAACATCTTTGCGGCCTACCGCAAGGGGGACGCCAAGGGCTGGGGCCTGCAGCAGCTGCGCAAAAAGGGCCTGCGCGACATGGGCGGCACGCTGTCGTCCCACGCCGCCCACCAGCTGGCCTTGGGCGCGGAGACCCTGTCACTGCGCATGGACCGCACCAGTGCCACGGCCCTGGCGTTGGCGCAGTGGCTGGAGGCGCATCCGGCCGTCTCGCGCGTGCTGTACCCCATGCTGCCCTCGCACCCGCAGCACGCGTTTGCGCGCAAGCACCTCAAGGCGGGCTCGTGGCTGCTGTCGTTCGAGCTGCGCAACCCTGACCAGTGCCTCGCCGTGTGCAACCGCCTGCAGTTGCCCATCAAGGCCACGGGGCTGGCCGACACGCGCACGCTCATCATCCCGGTGGCGCACACCATCTTCTGGGAGGCCGGCCCCGCCGTGCGGGCCACCATGGGCATTGCCGACAGCATGATCCGCCTGTCGGTGGGCCTGGAAGAGGTGGTAGACCTGCTGGCCGACTTTGAGCAGGCGCTGGCCGGAGCCTGACCCCACCTGACTTGCCCACCCTGACACGGGAGCCCCGCCATGGCCACTGCCACCTCTGCACCGCCCGCCAACATCGGCAAGTACCGCATCGAGCGTGAACTGGGGCGGGGCGCCAGTGGCATCGTGTACCTGGGGCTGGACGGCTTCCGGGGCCGCAAGGTGGCCATCAAGCAGACCCACGCGCACCTGCTGAAGGTGCCCGAGCAGGCCGAGCGCTACCGCAAGCTGCTGCGCAACGAGGCCGCGCTGTCGGGCCGCCTGCGCCACCCCAACATCGTGCGCCTGCTGGATGCGGACGAAGAGGCGCTGCCGCCGTACCTAGTGCTCGAATACGTGGACGGCCAGCCGCTGTCCGACTTTGCGACGCCCGACACCCTGCTGCCCGTGCCCCAGGTGCTGGATATTGCCTTCAAGTGCTGCAACGCGCTCGAATACGCTTACCGCGAAGGTCTGGTGCACCGCGACATCAAGCCCGCCAACCTCATGCTGGCGCGCGGCGGCGATGTGAAGCTGACCGACTTTGGCGCCGCCCTATCGCTGCGCAGCGATGCCACCCAGCTGTCTGGCCTGGTGGGGTCGCCCTCGTACATGTCGCCCGAGCAGGTGCGCGAGCAGGACCTCACCCACCACAGCGACATGTTCTCGCTGGCCGTGGTGGTGTACGAGCTGCTCACGGGCCGTCGCCCGTTTGATGGCGACACCGACTTCGCCACGCTCTACAAGATCAGCAACGAGACGCCCACGCGGCCCAGCCTGCTGCGCGCGTCGCTGCCAGCGCATGTGGACGAGGTGCTGCTGCGTGCGCTGGCCAAGCAGCCCGCCGACCGCTTTGCCACCTGGGCCGACTTTGCCCAGGCGCTGCTGGCCGCGCACCGGGGCCTGCCCCGCCAGAAGTCGCAAGACACCGAGGCCGAGCGCTTTGCGCGCCTGCGAGCACTGCCGTTTTTTGCCGACTTTCACGACGTGGCCCTGTGGGAGCTGATGCGCCTGGGCAGCTGGCGCCGGCTGGAGCAGGGCACGGTGCTGATGCGCGAGAACACGCCCGGCGACTCGTTCTGCATCCTCATCGAGGGCCAGGTGGCCGTCAGCCGCCAGGGCTGGAACCTCAGCACGCTGGGCCCCGGCGTGACCCTGGGCGAGATGACCTACTTGCGCCCCGACAACCGCATCCGCACCGCCACCGCCGTGGCCGAAACCGAGGTGCTGGTGCTCAAGGTGCGCAACCCCGCGCTGCGCGAGGCGTCGGAAGATCTGCAGTCGCGCTTTGACAAGGCCTTCATCAAGCTGCTGGTGGGGCGGCTGATCGCCACCAACGAGCAACTGGCCGAGTGGGAGCTGGTGGCTGCTCCTGGGCCGGCTGGCGGTTGATATCCTGTTTGCTATCTAATTGATAGCTGCTTGGGCATATAGCACTAGCGCTACCAGCCAAAATTACCCAAAAAACCGGTAGCACACAACAATGGCAGCCACCACGCCCGCCAGCTCAGCCAGCAGCGCGCAGCCCACGGCGTGCCGCGCGCGCTGGATGCCCACTGCGCCAAAGTACACCGCCAGCACGTAAAAGGTGGTTTCGGTGCTGCCCTGGATGGTGGCGGCGGCCAGGGCGGCAAAGCTGTCCACGCCCTGGGTCTGCATGGTCTCGATGAGCATGGCGCGCGCCGCGCTGCCCGAGAACGGCTTGACCAGAGCGGTAGGCAAAGCGTCCACAAACCGGGCATCAGCGCCCAGCGTGGTCACGCACCAGCGGATGCCGTCCAGCACATAGCCCAGCGCCCCCGAGGCGCGGAACACGCCCACCGCGCACAGCATGGCCACCAGGTAGGGCAGCAGGCCTTTGGCCACGTCAAAGCCTTCGCGCGCGCCCTCGATGAACGCCTCATACACTGGCACCTTGCGCCATGCGCCCAAGGCCACAAACAGCACCACCAGCGCGAACAGCGTGAGGTTGCCCAGCAGCGACGACAGCGAGGCCAGCGCCGCAGCGCTGAGCGTGGTCAGCAGCGCCATAAAGCCGCCCAGCACCAGCGCTACGGGCAGCAGGTAGGCCAGCACCACGGGGCTCCACAGTGGCAGGCGCTGCACCACGGCCACGCTCAGCAGGCCCACCAGGGTGGACGCGGAGGTCGCCAGCAGGATGGGCAAAAAGACCAGCGTTGGGTCGGGCGCGCCCTGCTGCATGCGGTACATGAAGATGGTGACCGGCAGCAGCGTGAGGGACGAGGCATTGAGCACCAGAAACAGGATCTGCGCGTTGGTGGCGGTGTCGGGCTGCGGGTTCAGCTCCTGCAGCGACTTCATGGCCTTCAGCCCCATGGGCGTGGCCGCGTTGTCCAGCCCCAGCGCGTTGGCCGCAAAGTTCAGCGTGATCAGCCCCAGCGAAGGGTGGCCGTGCGGCACCCCAGGCATGAGCCTGGCAAACAGCGGCGCCAGCCAGCGCGCCAGCGCGTCCACCAGGCCCGCCTTCTCGGCAATGCGCAAGAACCCCAGCCACAGCGTGAGCGTGCCAAACAGCAGCACCATCACCTCGACCGAGAGCTTGGCCATCTGGAACAGGGCCTGCACCATGGCCGAGAAGATGTCGGCATTGCCGCCCACCAGCCACTGGGCCAGCGCAGCCACCGCCGCTGTCAGGAAGAAGCCGAGCCACAGGGTGTTGAGCATGGGAGAGGGGGCGCTGAGGGGAGGGTGGTTGTTTGGCCGAGATTACACGCTGCTGAGGGCAGGGCGGGGCCGTTGGCAGCCGGTTTGGCGCCGCCACGACAGCGCCGGGGTTGTGTGCATGGGGTGATTCTGGGGTGCCGGGTAAACTATAGGGTTTTTGCCGCGCGGGGCGACCCACGGCAAATACCCCCAACCCACACACAAAGGTAACCCCCATGGGCGCGCAGTGGAAAGCAAAAGGCAAGGCTCTGGTGGCCGATGCCAAGGGCAAGCTGTTTGGCAAGCTGGTCAAGGAAATCACCGTGGCCGCACGCGGCGGCGCCGACCCGGCCAGCAACTCGCGCCTGCGCCTGGTGGTCGAGCAGGCCCGCAAGGCATCGATGCCCAAGGACACGCTGGAGCGCGCCATCAAGAAGGGCTCCGGTACCGGCGCCGACGCCGTCAGCTACGAACGCGTGATCTACGAAGGCTTTGCCCCCCACCAGGTGGCCGTGATGGTCGAATGCCTGACCGACAACGTGAACCGCACTGCCCCCGAGATGCGCGTGCTGTTCCGCAAGGGCCAGTTGGGCACATCTGGCTCGGTGGCGTGGGACTTCAACCACGTGGGCATCATCGAAGCCGAGCGTGCCAACGCCGATGCCGACCCCGAGCTGGCCGCCATCGAAGCCGGTGCGCAGGACTTTGAAGCTGGCGACGAAGAAGGCACCACCGTCTTCTGGACGGACCCCACCGACCTGGATCTGGTCAGCCGCGCGCTGCCAGCCCACGGCTTCACGGTGCTGACTGCCAAGCTGGGCTACAAGCCCAAGAATCCGGTGAACCCTGCCAACCTCACGGCCGAACAGCTGGAGGAGGTGGAGAACTTCCTGGCCGCCATCGATTCGAACGACGACGTACAAAACGTGTTTGTGAGCCTGGGAGGCTGATGCCAGCGGGCTGGTGCTGGAGCAGGTACCGCATACGGTGCCGCGCAGCATTCCGCCCACTCCATCCGTTGGCTGGCCACCTCTTGTTTTGACGGACCCATCCACTGTTTCATGACTGCTGACCACTACGCAGCCCTCGGGCTGGCGGCCAACGCGTCGCTGGCGGACATCAAGAAGGCCTTTCGCCAGAAGGCCTCGTTCTACCACCCCGACCGCAATACCGACCCCGACGCGGCCCAACGCTTTGCTGAAGTGCAAAAGGCCTACCAGGTGCTGTCGGACGACGACGCCCGCCAGGCCTACGACGACAACCGCCGCCGCAACCTGCTGGACGACCCGCTGCAGACCGCCCAGGAGATCTGGCAGGCCTACAGCGCGCGCATCCTTTCTCACCCTTCTGCCCTGTGAAACTTTCTCCCTATTTTTATGACCTGCGCTCGGCCTACCAGGCCGAGCTGGATGACCTGGTGTCGGACTCCGAGGGCAACGACGTGCTGCGCAAGCGCCTGGCCGAAAAGCGCAACGAGATGGCGTTTTTGGTGCAGATGATGGAACTGGCCCCCGAAATGGTGGCCGTGGTGTTCCACCGGGGCTTTCGCTTCACCCAACCGGCGGCGCTGGAGCACCTGCTGAGCCTGCCCGTGAATGAGTTGCCCGACTGGCACAGCCTGGGCCACGCCGTGGCGCTGGAGCCCTGGGCGCAGAGCCTGGCGCAGACGGTGCTGCGCGAGCCCCAGGGCGCACGCTTTCTGACCGTGGCTGCTGGCCTGGAATACCTGCAGCAGCACGCCCACATGGCCCCCGCTGCCGCCGCACATGGCGACAGCGATGCCGAAGAGGACAGTGAAGACGCCGCCGAGCACGACGACGACTACAGCGCCCTGAGTGCCGACGACGCGGTGGACCCACACAACAGCCGTACGCGCGAAGAGGCCAGCGCCAACTGGCTGGCCGACGTGGGCTTTGAGCGCAAGGAATGACGACCATGAGCAGCAGCAACCAACACCTGGCCCTGATCACCAAAACCACCAGCCTCATCGCAGCCGGTGACATCGTGGGCGCCGAATCGGCGCTGGCAGAGCTGGCCGATGCCGAAGGCGACAACGCCCTGATGGTAGTGCTGGACCAGCTCGCCCCCAAGGACATCCTGGCCGTGATGCGCGAGTACGACGACTCCAAGACGTCCGTGGTCAACATGCTGGTCACGCCTGAGCAGTTTGCCCGCGCCATGGTGCTGGAGAAGCAGTACAAGGACCTCACCCACACCCACCTGCGCAACATGGTCAACGCCGTGGTCTTCCGCGACGATGCCGACCCGGTGGAATTCCTCACCGCCATAGGCGACCTCGAAGGCGGCGCCGAGGCCCTGGCCAACTACTTTGCGGAAAAGTGGAGCCGCATCGAAGCCTTTGCCCGCACTGGCACGTTTGACGCGACCGAAGACTACGGTGTCACGCTGAGCGATGACGAACTGCTGGCCTCGGGCTATGTGCAGCCGCGCGTGGACCTGGACGAGGTGGCCGACCGCGACTGGATGCAGATGGCCTGGCTGCTGCGCTACGAGTGCCGCGACCTGTTCATCGAAATGCTGCTGGTGCTGCGCGCCAAAGCCCGTGCTTTTGATATGGGCCTGGAAGAGGGCGATGAGACTCCCGCCGAGGAAGACGACGGCAAGTTCGAGACCAGCGAGACGGACCGTGGCAAGGCCACGCCCGCTGCCCGCGCCTCTGACGAAGAATCCGCGATTTGATGATGTCCCAAAGCTCGGCACTGCAACTGCACGACGCCCGTCCTTTCTTTGAAAAGGCGCTGGTCTACGGCGTTCAGCATGGCATCCTCGACGCGGACCGGCTTGCGGCCATCCATACCGATGCGCCCAAGGGCATGGTGCAGATTGCGCGCTACTTTGGCAGTGAGTTTTTGCGGCCCGAGCTGGAAAAAGCGCGGGACCGCATGGTCAACCTCATCAGCCTGTACCTGCTGGAGACCACGGACGGTGATCTGGCCAAGGCGGCGGTCTCGTTGCGCGACAACTCCTTTTTGTCGCGCTCCAAGGGCGGGTCGGACATGCTCAAGCGGCTGATCGCCATGCCCGAGAGCAGCAACTTTGGCATGGCCGGTTATGCCGATGCCGAAACCCCGCTGCTGGCTGCCTGGTCGTTGCGCAGCCATGCCGACTACCGCGCGGAGCTGGCCCGCCGCAGCCAGATCGCCCAGGCCATCGCCGCCGCCGAATGGCTTGCCGCGCAGTACGACCTGGACACCGACGAGCTGGAAACCGCTGGCGCTGACGCAGAGGCTGTGATCCGCACAGGGCTGCTCATGCAGGCGCTGAACCCCAAGGCCATGGCAGCGGGTGAGTGGCCCAGCGCCCCGGCGTTTGAAAAGCTGGTGACGGCACTGCGCAAAAAGAAGGCACCCGTGCCGACGGCGCTGCGCTTGCCCGCTGGTGTGCCCGCAGAGCTGCGCGATGTGCTACAGGCCCAATGCGCTGCGGTGCTGGCGGACTTGCCCAAGCTGCTGCAGTCCACTGCGCCCCTGCGCACCCTGTTGCGCCCCATGGGCGCCTTTCGGGCGCGGTACTTCCTGCTGGACGACCCGCTGGCCGAAGTGGACAGCTTTCACCGCAGCCTGGACGCCCTGGAGGAAGACGACGAGCCTCCGCAGCCCGCCAGCAAGACCTGGACGAAGGCGACCGCAGGCAACGAGGACGAGCACTCCCTGCTCACGCTGTTCCTGTGCCTGGCCGCTGGCGCGCCCAAGAAGACGCTGCTGACCGAGAAAACCGCCGCCAGCCTGGTGCGCAAGATCCGCAAGTCCGGCCTGCAGCCCGAGCTGGCGGCCGACTTCATCCGCACCCATGCGGCGGCCGCCTTCCAGCAAGACTACCTGGCGCTGTGGTCCGGTTTTGTGCAAGACGCGCAGGCCACGCTGACCAGCGACCGTGACTACCAGATGCACGACGCTCTGGCGCTGCTGCGGCGCGAATGCCACGTGGTGGGCTGACAGGTGCGCCCATAGGCCGAGCGAGGGGGCGGCCTGAGAGGCTCCAGGCGCTAGCTCAAGCACTGCATGGATGCCCGCAAAAGAGTCGCGGGGCAGTCAAGGCTCTCGGTTACCATTGTTAACGTTGACAGTCATCGCATAGCCTGCAAGCCATAGCAGCCGGGCGTTGGGCGATGGCGTCGCGTTGTGAGCCTCATTGCCATCGCCTGTCTGTACCCTCTGTGCACAGCCCCACCCTCCTTATCGTCGCGGCCATTCTTGCAGCGCTGGTCACTGGCGTTTTGTCCGCGGTGTGGCTCTTCAACAGACGCATTCCCGGGCTTCGCTTCTGGGCGCAGGCACTGTTTTGCGCCACCGTCTTCTGCATCAACCTGCTGCTGCGCGACCATGTGCCGCTGCCGTTGTCTGTAGTGCTGGCGCAGTCTTCCGTAGCGTTGGCTGCATACCTATGCCTGCTGGGCGCACGCGAGTACATGGGACGGGCGCCCTTGGGGCACGGTGTTGCCGCACTGGCCTTGGCGCTTCTGCTGGGTACGGCCTTGTTTTTTACCCTGGTCAAGCCGAACGTACAGGTGCGCATCGTGCTGACGGGTCTGGTGCCTGGGGTGTTGTTCATTGCGGCCGCGCACACACTGGCCCGTGGCGGCGTTCACAAGGTGCCCGCACGGTACCTGTTTGCGGCCACGGTGGGCGTGCATGGAGCGTTCTTGCTGGTGCGGCCTTTGTTGTTCAAGCTGGCCGCGCCCGCCGATGGGGCGCAGCCCGAGACGGGCATGGTGGCTGCGCTGTCGCAGTTTGTGGTGCTGGAGTCCACCCTGGCGCTGGTGCTGGTGGCGTTTGGTGCGCTCATGCTCACCAATGAGTTCATCACCAACGAACTGCGTCACTTGGCCGAGGTGGACCCCCTGACCAATGTGTTCAACCGCCGCGCGTTTCTGACCCTGCTGGACAAAGCCATCAGCAACGCCCAGCGCACGCAGACGACGTTGCCCGTGCTGGTGATGGACCTGGACCATTTCAAGAAGGTCAACGACAGCTGGGGTCACCGCGCGGGTGACGATGTGCTGCGCCATTTTGTGATGCTGGCCCAGCGCTGCCTGCGCAAGGAGGACGTGATGGGTCGACTGGGGGGGGAAGAGTTCGCCATCTTCTTGCCCAACGCAGGGGCCGGTGGCGCCGTTGCAGTGGCCGAGCGGCTGCGCGCCATGGTGGAGGCCCACCCGGTGGTGACCGAGCAGCGCAGCATTGCGCTCACGGTGAGTGTCGGCGTCACCGTGTGCACGGGCAGCGAGTCTGCAGGCACGGCCCTGCAGCGTGCGGATGAGGCCATGTACCTGGCCAAGGAACGGGGGCGCAACCGGGTGGAGATGACAGTGGCCGCCGCAGCGCCCCTGGCCGCCGCTACCACCACCAACCAGCCTGCCGCGCGGACCACCCTGGCGGCATAGGAGCTGCCTTGCGTCGTGGCGGGCTGTGTCGGCTGCCCGACCCTGGCGGTGGCGGCATGGGTCCCAAAGTCGGTGTCGCCCGTCACAATCGCCTTTTTCACCCCGCCTTCGGTGATGCGAGCAGACAACCCCATGGCAGTCCCCACCCCTCCTGGCGCTCCCAGCGACGCCCACGCTGCAGCCCCCCAATCCGCTGGCACACAGCCCGCGCCCTCTTCGTCGCCCGTAGCGCCCGGCCGCAGGGCATTTCTGGCCACCGGGGCCGGGGCGGCGCTCGCAGCCGCTGGCGCTGCGGGCTATTTTCTGCACCAACCGGGCAACGACCGACGGCTGGTCTTCGCCACCCTGCACGATGCCATGGGCGAGGCCGAGCGACTGAATGCTGCCTCTGTCCACGCGCTGGAACCCGCCACGGCCTGGACCTGGGCGCAGACGCTGGTGCATTGCGCGCAGAGCATTGAATACTCGTTGCAAGGCTTTCCGTCGCCCAAGTCGGCGCTGTTTCAGAACACCCTGGGGGCCGCCGCTTTCAAGGTGTTTACTCTGCGGGGCCGCATGAGCCACAACCTGGCCGAGCCCATTCCGGGCGCCCCGGCCCTCGATGCGCAGACCACGGACGCATCGGCCGCCATCGCACGCCTGCGCCAGGCGGTGCAGGACTTTGCCATCCACACCGGTGCACTGCAGCCTCACTTTGCCTATGGCGCATTAACCCGGGCGCAGTACGAGCAGGCGCACGCCATGCACCTGGCCAACCATCTGTCGGCCTTTGATGGGCGCGGCTAGTTCAGGCGCTGAAGACTAAAGCTGCGCTCGTCTGAAGCTGCTGGACCAGCTCCGCAGCCCAGGCGTAAGACCCACGCAATTGCAGCCAAATTGATGCAAGTCAAGGGAGGCGGCCGACTGCGCGCAGCCCATGAGGGCCCTGCGCTTACGATACTTTTTGAGGTGAGGCGCCTTCGCTGATGTGACTGCCAATGCGCTCTGCCTCCGCACCAAAGAGGATCAGAGCCATGGGCAGCAAGTGGAAAATTTATGCGGCCGTCGCAGCGCTGTTGCTGCTGGGCACCGTATTGGTCGTGCGGTGGGCGCCCTGGCAGTCCAAGGGGCCAGGCCCGGGCTTTGTGAGCGGCAACGGCCGCATCGAGGCCACCGAGATCGCCGTGGCCACCAAGCTCGCGGGCCGGGTGCAGGACATACTGGTGGCCGAGGGCGATTTCGTGAAGGCGGGGCAGCCCGTGGCCCGTATGCAGATCGACGGCTTGCAAGCCCAGCGCGAAGAGGCCGTAGCCCGGCTGCAGCAGGCGCAGCTGGCCATCAGCAGCGCGCAGGTGCAGGTGGCCCAGCGCGAAAGCGACTACCAGGCTGCACTGGCGGTCGTGGCCCAGCGCGAAAGCGACCTCGACACCGCCCGCCGCCGCCTGCCACGCTCTGAGCAGCTGGCGCGCGAAGGTTTTTTCTCCAGCCAGTTGCTGGACGACGACCGCGCCAAGGTGCGCAGCCAGCAGGCCGCCGTGACCGCTGCCAAAGCCCAGGCCAAGGCCGCACAGGCGGGCATTGGCGCGTCGCGCACGCAGGTGACCAGTGCCGAGGCCAATGTGCGCGCTCTGGAGGCCACGCTGGCCCGCATCGATGTGGAGCTGACCGACAGCGAGCTCAAGGCCCCGCGCGACGGGCGGGTGCAGTTCCGCGTGGTGCAGCCCGGCGAGGTGGTGGGCGCAGGCGCGCGCGTGCTGCAGCTGGTGGACCTGACCGATGTGTACATGACCTTCTTTCTGCCCGAGACCGTGGCGGGCCGTGTGGCGCTGGGCAGCGATGTGCGCATCGTGCTCGATGCCGCGCCGGGCTTCGTGATCCCGGCCACCGTGTCGTTTGTGGCCAGCACCGCGCAGTTCACGCCCAAGACGGTGGAGACCGCCAGCGAGCGCCAGAAGCTCATGTTCCGCGTGCGCGCGCAGATTGACAAGGCGCTGCTGCTGCGCCACCAGGAGCAGGTCAAGACCGGTCTGCCTGGTGTGGCCTGGCTGCGGGTGGACCCCGCCGTGGAATGGCCCGCCAACCTTGCCATCAAGGCGGACCAGTGAGCCTCCCCGGCAGCGTGGCACCCGTGGCCCGCCTGCGTGGCGTGGGCCAGCGATATGGGCGCACGGTGGCGCTCGCAGACATCGATTTGGAAGTGGCCGCGGGCCGCATGGTGGGCCTGATCGGACCGGATGGCGTGGGCAAGTCCAGCCTGCTCGCGCTGGTGGCGGGCGCCCGTGCAGTGCAGCAGGGCACGGTGGAGGTGCTGGGCGGCGACATGGCCCAAAGCCGCCACCGCAGCCGCGTGTGCCCCCGCATCGCCTATATGCCGCAGGGTCTGGGCAAGAACCTGTATCCCACGCTGTCGGTGGAAGAGAACCTTCAGTTCTTTGGCCGCCTGTTCGGGCACGACGCGGCCGAGCGTCGCCGGCGCATCGATGAGCTCACGCGCAGCACCGGCCTGCACCCGTTCCTGGCGCGGCCTGCGGGCAAGCTCTCGGGCGGCATGAAGCAGAAGCTGGCGCTGTGCTGCGCGCTCATCCACGACCCCGACCTGCTCATCCTGGACGAGCCCACCACCGGCGTGGACCCTTTGGCGCGCGCGCAGTTCTGGGACCTGATCGGCCGCATCCGCGCCGCGCGGCCCGGCATGAGCGTCATCGTGGCCACCGCCTACATGGAAGAGGCCCAGCGTTTTGAATGGCTGGTGGCGATGGACGAGGGGCGCATCCTGGCCACGGGTACGCCTGCCGAGCTGATGGCCCGCACCGGGCACGATGCGCTGGAGCAGGCTTTTGTGGCCCTGCTGCCCGAGGCCAAGCGCCGGGGCCACCAGGCGGTGCAGATTCCGCCGCTGGACCGGTCGCAGGCAGACGACGCAGCCAACGTTGCCATCGAGGCGCGCGACCTCACCATGCGCTTTGGCGACTTTGTGGCGGTGGACCATGTGAGCTTTCGCATCCAGCGGGGCGAGATCTTTGGTTTTCTGGGCAGCAACGGCTGCGGCAAGTCCACCACCATGAAGATGCTCACCGGCCTGCTGCCCGCCAGCGACGGGCAGGCCTGGCTGTTCGGCCAGCCGGTGGACCCCAAGGACATGGCCACGCGGCGGCGCGTGGGCTACATGTCGCAGGCGTTTTCGCTGTACAGCGAGCTGTCGGTCGAGCAGAACCTGGTACTGCATGCCCGCCTGTTCCACGTGCCCGAGGCCGAGGTGCCCGCGCGCGTGACGGCCATGCTGGAGCGCTTTGACCTGCAGGCCGTGCGCAGTTCGTTGCCCATGAAGCTGCCACTGGGCATGCGCCAGCGCCTGTCGCTGGCCGTGGCCATGGTGCACCAGCCCGAGCTGCTGATTCTGGACGAGCCCACCTCGGGCGTGGACCCGATGGCACGCGACAACTTCTGGCGCCTGATGGCGGAGCTGGCGCGGCGCGACAAGGTCACCATCTTCATCTCCACCCACTTCATGAACGAGGCCGAGCGCTGCGACCGCATCTCTCTGATGCACGCGGGGCGCGTGCTGGAGAGCGCTGCGCCGCAGGACATTGTGGCCAAACGCGGCGCCACCACGCTGGAAGAAGCCTTCATCGGCTACCTGGAAGATGCTGCGGGAACGGCACCAGACCCTGTGCCTTTGCAGGCTTCGGACCCCGCTGCGCTATCGCCGGTGTCCGCATCCAGCGCTACCACCTCGCGCTCCCGTCTTCGCCAGAGCCTGGCCCGCATCCACAGCACCCAGTGGCGCGAATCGCTGGAGCTGCGCCGCGACCCGGTGCGCGGTGCCATGGCGCTGCTGGGCTCGCTGATCCTGATGTTCGTGATGGGCTATGGCATCAGCATGGACGTGGAGAACCTGCGCTTTGCCGTGCTGGACCGCGACCAGACCGCGCTGAGCCGCGCTTACACGCTGAACCTGGCGGGCTCGCGCTACTTCACCGAGCGGCCGCCCATCACCACCTACACCGAGCTGGACGCGCGCATGCGATCCGCCGAGATATCGCTGGCGCTGGAGATCCCGCCCGGCTTTGCACGCGATGTGGCACGCGGCCAGACGGTGCAGATCGGAGCGTGGGTGGACGGCGCCATGCCCCAGCGTGCCGAAACCGTCATCGGCTACGCCCAGGGCCTGCACCAGCAGTGGCTGGTGGAGCAAAGCCGCAGCCGCACGGGCACCGTGCCCCGAGGCCTGCTGGAGGTGGAGCCGCGCTACCGCTACAACCCCGATGTGCGCAGCCTGCCGTCCATGGTGCCTGCCGTGATTCCGCTGCTGCTGCTGATGCTGCCCGCCATGCTCACGGCCCTGGCGGTGGTGCGCGAGAAAGAGCTGGGCTCCATCATCAACCTGTATGTGACGCCCACCACGCGCACCGAATTCATGTTGGGCAAGCAACTGCCCTATGTGCTGCTGGCGCTGTTCAACTTTGGCCTCATGTGTCTGGCGGCCGTGACGGTGTTTGGCGTGCCCATCACCGGCAGCTTTGCCACGCTCACGCTGGGGGCTGTGCTGTTCAGCCTGTGCTCCACGGGCATGGGGCTGCTGGCCTCCACCGTCACGCGCAGCCAGATTGCCGCCATGTTTTTTGCCATGGTGGGCACGCTCATCCCGGCGGTGCAGTTTGCGGGGCTCATCAACCCGGTGTCGTCCATGACCGGATTCGCGCGCTGGGTGGGCGAGGTCTATCCGGCCAGCCACATGTTCACCATCAGCCGGGGCGTGTTCAACAAGGCCCTCACGCTGCAGGACTTGCAGGCCGAGTTCTGGCCCATGCTGGTGGCGGTGCCGGTCATCATCGGCGCGGCGATCTTGCTGTTACGCAAGCAGGAGACCTGACATGGCACTGCGTGGACGGTGGTCGAACATTTTTCGCCTCGGCATCAAGGAGCTGTGGAGCCTGTGGCGCGACCCGGCCATGCTGTTCCTCATCGTCTACACCACCACGCTGGCGGTGTACTCGGCAGGCATGGCGCAGCCCGAGACGCTCTACCACGTGCCGATTGCCATCGTGGATGAGGACGACTCGGCCTTGTCCCAGCGCATCGCCACCGCGTTCTACGCACCCCAGTTCACACGCCCGGCCATGATCAGCATGCGCGAGGTGGACCCGGGCCTGGACGCGGGCCGCTTCACGCTGGTGCTGCACATCCCCGTCCATTTCCAGCGCGATGTGCTGGCAGGCCGGGTGCCGCAGGTTCAGCTCAACATCGACGCCACCCGCATGGGGCAGGCGTTTGCGGCCAACGGGGCGGTGCAGCAGATCGTGCAGCTGGAGGCGGCAGAGTTTGTGCAGCGCGACCGCGCCGTGGCCGCGCAGCCCATCGAGCTGACGGTGCGCTCGCGCTTCAACCCGGCGCTGAGCCCTGCGTGGTTTGGTTCGCTCATGGAGCTGATCAACATCGTGACCATGCTGTCCATCATCCTCACGGGCGCCGCGCTGATCCGCGAACGCGAGCATGGCACGGTGGAGCATCTGCTGGTGATGCCTGTGACGCCCGGCGAGATCATGCTGGCCAAGGTCTGGGCCATGGCGCTGGTGGTGCTGGTCGCCACGTGGATTTCGCTCACGGCGGTGATCCGCTGGGCGATTGGCGTACCCATCGAGGGCTCGGTGCCGCTGTTTCTGCTGGGGGCCACGCTGCACCTGTTTGCCACCACGTCCATGGGCATCTTCATGGCCACGGCGGCGCGCAGCATGCCGCAGTTTGGCTTGCTGATGGTGCTGGTGATGATGCCGCTGCAGATGCTGTCGGGCGGCGTCACCCCGCGCGAGAGCATGCCGCTGTGGGTGCAGTACGGCATGGCGCTGGCGCCCACCACACACTTCACCGAGCTGGCCCAGGCCATCCTCTACCGGGGTGCGGGCTGGGCGGTGGTGTGGCCGTCGCTGGTGTGGCTGCTGGGCATTGGGGCCGTGCTGTTCAGCCTGGCGCTGGCGCGGTTTCGCAAGACGATTGCGCGCATGGCGTGATGATCTTTTTTGCTATTTAATGTATAGCTATCAAGGCATGATTCACTGGCGCTTGGGGCTATTTGGACGCAAAATCTACGCTATCGGGCCGACCGGGCAGCTGTAATTGCGCCACAGGCGCCGGGCTGCTGGCCACCCGTTGGCCGCGTCGCCACACACCCAGGCGCGTGGCCCGCAGGCGGATGGCGTCCACCGGGTTGCGCGCATGCAGCAGCACCAGGTCGGCGTGGCAGCCGGGGGCAATGCCATAGCCCTCCAGGCCCAGCAGGCGCGCTGGGTTCACCGTCACCGCATCAAAACACTGCCGCATCGCAGCCTGGCTGGTCATCTGCCCCACATGCAGGCCCATGTGCGCAGCCTCCAGCATGTCGGCGCTGCCGCCGCTGTACCACGGGTCCAGCACACAGTCATGGCCAAACGCCACCGTCAGGCCTGCGGCCATCAGCTCGGGCACGCGGGTCATGCCCCGGCGCTTGGGGTAGGTGTCGTGGCGGCCTTGCAGCGTGATGTTGATGAGTGGGTTGGCCACCACGCCAAGGTCGGCCTCTGCCATCAGGGGGATGAGCTTGCTCACGTAGTAGTTGTCCATGCTGTGCATGGAGGTGAGGTGCGAGCCCGTCACACGGCCGTGCAGACCCAGGCGCTGGGTTTCGAACGCCAGGGTTTCGACGTGGCGCGAGTGCGGGTCGTCGGATTCGTCGCAGTGCATGTCCACGCGCTTGCCGTGCTCGGCGGCCAGCTCGCAGAGGATCTTCACGCTTTCGGCCCCTTGGGCCATGGTGCGCTCGAAGTGCGGAATGCCGCCCACCACGTCCACACCCATATCCAGCGCACGTTTGATGTTGTCGAGCCCCCCGGGTGCACGCAGCACACCGTCTTGCGGAAAGGCCACCAGTTGCAAATCCAGGTAGGGCGCCACACGCTGCTTCACATCCAGCAGCGCCTCCACTGGCAGCAAGCTGGGGTGGCTGGTGTCCACATGGCTGCGGATGGCCAGCAGGCCGCGCGCCACGGCCATGTCGCAATACTGCAGGGCGCGTTCAACGATGGCGTTGTGGGTGAGCGTGGGCTTGAGCTCGCCCCACAGCGCAATGCCCTCCAGCAGCGTACCGCTCTCGTTTACGCGCGGCTGGCCGTAGCTCAGGGTCGAGTCCATGTGGAAATGCGCGTCCACAAACGGCGGGCTGACCAGCAGGCCGCCTGCATCCACCGTCTCATGTGCGGGGGCTTGCAGGCCTTCGGTCACTTCGGTGATGCGACCGCCTTGCACGGCAATCGACATGTTCTGGCGGCCGTCGGGCAGGGTGGCGTGGGTGATGAGCAGATCGAGCATGGTGGGAGAGTTTAGAGATTCGTCTGGGCGTGCAGGCACACTGCGGGTCTCAAGAACAAAGGGTCATCCGATGAACGAACATGAAAAGCTGAACTACGTCGAATTTGCCGCGCGCGACTTGCCCGCCACGAAGTCGTTCTTTGAAAAGGCCTTTGCATGGGCCTTTGTGGACTACGGCCCGGAGTACACGGCCTTCACGGGCCAGGGGCTGGACGGTGGCTTCTTTCAGGCCAGCCTGTGTTCCACCCCGGCCACTGGCGGCGCCTTGCTGGTGTTCTACAGCGCAGACCTCGAAGCCACCTTGGCCAAGGTGGAGCAGGCGGGTGGCTGCATCGTCAAGCCGGTGTTCGACTTTCCGGGCGGGCGGCGCTTTCATTTCACCGAGCCCAGCGGCAACGAGTTTGCGGTGTGGTCCGACCAGACGGTGTGAATGAATCGGGCGTGGTGGGTTCATTCGCACCTTCTCATCGCTCGCCCTTGCGGTAAGGCTTCATCAACGCCTGCGGATAAGCCGCCTTGCGCGCCACCAATACCAGCGCCAGGATGGAGAGCAGGTAGGGCAGCATCAAATACACCTGGTACGGCAGCCACGCATCACCCGCCTGCTGCAGGCGCAGTTGCAGCGCGTCAAAAAAGGCAAACAGCAGCGCACCCAGCAGCGCCTTGCCGGGCCGCCACGATGCAAAGACCACCAGCGCCACGCAGATCCAGCCGCGCCCGTTGATCATGTTGAAGAAGAAGGCGTTGAACGCTGACAGGGTGAGGAACGACCCTGCCACCCCCATGAGCGCTGAGCCCGCCACGATGGAGCCCGTGCGTGTAGCCGCCACCGAAATGCCCTGGCCCTCGGCGGCCTGCGGGTTCTCGCCAACCATGCGCACGGCCAGGCCCAGCGGCGTGCGCATCAGCAACCAGGCCATGAGCGGCACCAGCAGCAGGGCCAGCAGCGTGAGCGGCGTCTGTGCCGACAGGATAGGAATGCCCAGCCACTCCATCGGAGCAAAGGGCTCAATGGTGGGCGGCGTGTTCACTTTGGGAAAGCTCACCCGGTAGCCGTAGTAGCTCAGCGCCGTGGCCAGCAGCGTGATGCCCAGGCCCGACACGTGCTGCGACAGCGCCAGCCCCACGGTGAGCCACGCGTGCAGCAGCCCAAACACCGCACCGGTGAGCGCTGCCACCAGCACCCCGGTCCACAGTCCATGCACCGCATACACCGTGAGCCAACCTGTGAAAGCCCCGGCCACCATGATCCCTTCAATGCCCAGGTTCAGCACCCCGGCGCGCTCGCACAGCAGCACGCCCAATGTGCCCAGGATGAGCGGGGTGGCCACGCGCAGGGTGGCAATCCAGAACGCGGGGTTGGCGAGGATGTCGAGCAGTTCGGTCATGCGGCTGCTCCGTGGAAATTTGCTTTCATTTCGATAGCATCTAGCGCATGATTCACTAGCGCCAGAGGCCTATTTGGCTTGAAATTGTGGTGTGTATGGGTTGTCATGGCTGCTTCACTTCCACCGCACGCGGTACTGCGTCAGCAGCCCGGCCACCAGCACCGCAATCAGCGAAGTCGCCACGATCACATCCGCAATGTAGGTAGGCACGCCCACCGCGCGGCTCATGCTGTCAGCCCCCACCAGCACGCCCGCCACAAAGGTGCCCGCCGCAATCACGCCCAGCGGGTGCAGTCCGGCCAGCATGGCGATCACGATGCCGCTGTAGCCGTAGCCGGGCGACATGTCGAGCGTTACATAGCCAGTGCGACCGGCCACTTCGATGGCGCCAGCCAAGCCTGCGAGCCCGCCGGAGAGCAAGGCGACCAGCACCACCGTGCGGGTGATGGGCACGCCCGCAAAGGCAGCAGCGCGTGCATTGGCTCCCGCAGCACGAATGTCAAACCCCGGCACAGTGCGTGCCAGCAGCGCCCACAGCATCACGGCCAGCGACACGGCCCACAGCAGCCCCGTGTGCAGCCGCGTCTGAGGCACCAGCTTGGAGAGTTCCAGGTCGCCCTGTAATGCCACACTCTGCGGCCAGCCCATGGAGAGCGGGTCTTTCATCGGCCCATCGAGCAGGGCTGACACCAGCAGCAGCATGATGAAGTTGAGCAGGAGTGTGGTGACCACCTCGTCCACGCCCAGCCGCGCCTTCATCAGCGCCGGGCCCAGCAGCAGCGCCGCGCCCGCCAGCGCGGCCGCCAGCATCATGAGTGGGAAGAGCAGATAGGGCGACCACTCCAGCCCCGTGCCCCCATGCATGCCGCCCACGGCCACGGCGGCCAGCGCCCCGGCGTAAAGCTGCCCCTCGGCCCCGATGTTGAACAGCCGCGAGCGGAAGGCCACGGCCGCTGCCAGCCCAGTGAGGATCAGCGGCGTGGCGCGGGTGAGGGTTTCGGTCAGCGCAAACACCGAGCCGAACGCGCCTTGCAGCAGCAGGGCATAGGTTTGGCCCACGGGCGCACCGGCCCAGAGCACCAGCAGGGCGCTGACGATCAATGTGAACACCACGGCGCCCACCGGCGCCAGCACGTAGGCGGCGGGGGAGGTGTGGTTGCGTTTTTCGAGTCTCATGTGGGTTGTTCTTGTTTTTGTCGCTCAATGTGCAGCGCCTGCCATCGCCAGGCCGATGGCTTCGCGTGTCCAGTCTTCTGCGGGCCGGGCCTCGCTCAGGTGCCCGTCATGCATCACTGCCACGCGGTCGCCCAGCGCCAGCACTTCGTCCAAGTCGTCAGAAATCAGCAGCACGGCTGCCCCTGCGTCGCGCGCATTGATGAGCTGCTGCTGCACAAACATCACCGCGCCAATGTCCAGCCCCCAAGTAGGCTGGTGGGCCACGATGAGCTGGGGCGCAGGCGCGGTGAAGCCTGCTGCGTCCTTCGGCGGCATCAGCGCCCGGCCGAGGATGAGCTTTTGCATGTTGCCGCCGGACAGCGACCGGGCAGGAGTGTCCGGCCCGCCGCCGCGCACGTCAAAGGTCTCGGCCACGCGCTGTGCATGCTGGCGCGCAGCGCGGCGTTTGACCCAGAAGGCGCGGAACCACGGGTGCGCAAACCAGGGCCCGCGCAAGCGTTCGGCCACCGCGTTCTCCCACACGGGCAGGTCGCCCACCACGCCCACTGCGTGGCGGTCTTCGGGGATGCGGGCCACGCCCTGGCTGACCAGCCATGCGGGCCTGGCTTGTAGCGCCGCGCCGCGTAGCGTGACCTGGCCGGTGGTGGCGTTGCGCACGCCGCACAGCACATCGGCCAGCGCCACCTGGCCGTTGCCGCTGACGCCTGCAATGGCGAAGATCTCGCCTGCGCGCAGGGTGAGGGAGACATCGTTCAGCCGGTCGCGCCCAGCGGGTGCGGTGCTGACGTTGGTCAGGGTGCAGATGGGATCGCCCACATTCTTGGCGGGGCGGCGCTCGGCCGCCTCGATCGCATGGCCCACCATCCATTGCGCCAGCTGCCCTTGCGTGGTGCCCTGCGCAGGTGCCTCGGCCACCAGCTTGCCCTGGCGCAGTACGGCCACACGGTGCGATACGCGCAGCACCTCGCCCAGCTTGTGGCTGATGAAGATGATGGACAGGCCCTGCGCCACCATCTGCGCCAGGGTGTCGAACAGCGCCTCGCTCTCCTGCGGGGTGAGCACGGCGGTGGGTTCGTCCAGGATGAGGATGCGCGCGCCCCGGTAGAGGGCTTTCAAGATTTCAACGCGCTGGCGTTCGCCCACCGAGAGGCTGCCGACCTTCACATCGGGGCTGACGGGCAGGCCAAATTGCTGTGACACCGCCAGCAGCTTGGCGCGTGCCTCGCTGCGGCGCGAGAAGGGCTGCCACAGCGGCTCGCTGCCCAGCAGCACGTTGTCCAGCACCGTGAGGTTGTCGGCCAGCGTGAAGTGCTGGTGCACCATGCCAATGCCAGCCGCCAGCGCCGCGCGCGGCTGGCCGGGCGGCAGGGGTTTGCCGAAGACTTCGATGCTGCCTTCGTCGGCCATGTAGTGCCCGAACAGGATGGACATCAGCGTGGACTTGCCTGCGCCGTTTTCGCCCAGCAGGGCCAGCACCTCGCCGCGTGCCAGGGTCAGGCTGATGCTGTCGTTGGCGACGAGCTTGCCGAAGCGTTTGGTGATGCCCGACAGGCGCAGGACGGGTTCCATGTCAGGCCTCCGCAGTGCTGCGCGCTGGCTGCGGTGGGCTGTCACTCCCTCTCCCCTCGCGGGAGAGGGCTGGGGAGAGGGGGCTCCGCGCTAAAGCCAGGCAGAGCGCGTGCTTCCACGCGCCCCCTCTCCCCAACCCCTCCCCCGCGAGGGGGGAGGGGCTACCGGCGCATCGCGAAGGCCGTTGTGGGTTCATTGCGCTCATTTCCAGGCCGACAGAAACGCCCGCAGCACCTTGGCCGAATTGGCGGCCGCCAGGCCCATGAACGTGCCCATCTCGTTCTCGCCTTCGCCGCCACCGGCCAGGTCGCTCAGCGAGCGGAACGCGATGTAGGGAACGCCGTTGCTGTGGGCCACCATGGCGGTAGCGGCGGTTTCCATGTCGAGCACGTTGGCCTCGAAGGTCTTGAAGGCGTATTCGCGGAAGGCCTTGTTGTCTACAAACGCCTGGCCCGACACGCCATTGCCGCCCACCACCAGCTGCGGGCGCTGCTTGAGACAGGTGGCGGCCAGGCAGTGCTCCAGGCCCACGTTCTGCAGGCTGCGGGCAGTGGCCAGCATCTGGGGGTCGGCTTCAAACCAGAACTTTTTCGAGAGCTGGGGCTGGGCGGCCGAGCGCACTTCGACGGGGCGCGGGTGCATCATGCCGAAGGCGGGCATCGTCAGCTCGCTTTTCATCCAGGCGGGGGCGCTGTACTGGCCGGGCTGGTCTTCGCGCGCCATCAGCCATTCCATGTATTGGCCCCACTGTGCAGGCACCGTGACATCGCCAATGTGCAGGCTGGGGTTGACGCCGCCCGCAATGCCGCTGAACACCACATGGCTCACGTTGAAGCGGTCCAGCACCAGCTGGGTGTTCATGGCCGCGTTGGTCATGCTGATGCCGGAGAGGAACATCACCACAGGTTTGCCTTCGAGCGTGCCGGTGGTGAACTCCACGCCGTTGATGCTGTGCTTGGCAGGCTGTTGCACCTGGGGCAGCAGTACGGTCAGCTCGGGCGCAAAGGCGGAGATGACGGCGATGCGGGGCGTATCGTCCAGCCGCACTGCCGTCTTGCCGGGCGCGGGGGCAGCGCAGCCTGAGACCATGGCGGCCAGTGTCACAGCGCCCATAAGACGTGAACAACGGGTAGCCAGCGAGGCTTTTGCGGCGGAGAGTGAGGACATGAGGGCCTTGTCAGCGGTTCATTGCGGGGGGGTCTAACAAACAGGCCACCGCGTTGTGAGGGTGGCCTGCTCACGCAATAGAGAGAGGGCAAGCGGGCAGGGCGCCCGCCGCCCGCCGTGCTTACTTGGCCGTCGATTTGGGCTGGCTGTCGTCCACCTTGACGGTGAACTTGCCAGCCAGGATGTCGGCCTCCTTGGCCTTGACCTTAGCGACGATGTCGGCAGGCACCTTCTTCTCGAACGTGCCCAAGGGCGCTAGTTCAGAGCCCTTGTGCTTCATCATCGAATACGGGCCGTAGTCCTCGGCGGTGAACTTGCCTTCCTTGACCAGCTTGAGTGCGCGGTCGATGCTGGGCTCCATGTGCCACAGGGCCGATGCGACCACGGTGTCGGGGTACTGCTCTTGCGTGTTGATCACGTTGCCGATGGCGAGCTTGCCTTTTTCCTTCGCAGCGTCGCTCACGCCAAAGCGCTCGGCATATAGCACGTCGGCGCCTTTGTCGATCATGGCAAAGGTGGCTTCCTTGGCCTTGGGTGGGTCGAACCAGCTGTTGATGAAGGTGATGGTGAACTCGACCCTGGGGTTGGTCTCCTTGGCGCCCGCCATGAAGGCGTGCATCAGGCGATTGACCTCGGGGATGGGGAAGCCGCCCACCATGCCGATCTTGTTGGTCTTGGTCATGCCGCCAGCCACCATGCCGCTGAGGTACGCTGGCTCCTGGATGTAGTTGTCGAACACACTGAAGTTGGGCGCCTGCGGCTTGCCGGAGGAGCCCAGCAGGAAGGACGTCTTGGGGAAGTCCTTGGCCACCTTGCGGGCGGCGGCTTCCACCGCAAAGGCTTCGCCCACGATGAGCTGGTTGCCGCCGGTGGCGTACTCGCGCATCACGCGCTCGTAGTCAGCGTTGCTGACGTTTTCGCTGGCCTTGTATTCGATCTCGCCACGTGCCTCGGCGGCCTTGAGGGCCTTGTGGATGCGGCTGACCCATTGCTGTTCAAAAGGCACCGTGTAGATCGCCGCGACCTTGATCTTGGACTGCGCGAAGGCCAGAGAGGGCGCCATCGCCATGGCGGCCGAGAGGGCCATGGAGGTGCAGAGCAGGCGTCCGGTGAAGATGCGGCGAGTGGTCATGGTGGGGTTCCTTCAGACAAGCAAACAAGGAGGTTGGGTGTGCTGCTACCAAGCAAGGAGCGCGCCAGTCGGTGGCTGTGTAACTGCAAACCAGCGGCAAGTCTGCCAGAGGAAAGCCACCAGTTGGTAAAAAAATGGTGCATGCGTGCAGCGCATCCGGAAACCAGGCTGGGGCACCCCACCAGAGTAGGGCTCCCAATGGGCTGTTACGCAACGCAGGGAGGCCCGGTGATGAAAAAAAAGCCACCGCTGGGCGGCAGGCCCTGCGGTGGCTGGTGCACGGGCGCTGCCGTTGTGCGCTTATTTGGTGCCAAAAATGCGGTCACCCGCATCGCCCAGGCCCGGCAGGATGTAGCCGTGGTCGTTCAGTTCGCGGTCGATGGCGGCGGTGAAGATGGGCACGTCGGGGTGGGCCTTTTGCAGCGTGGCCACCCCTTCGGGGGCGGCCAGCAGGCAGACGAACTTGATGGAGCGGGGGTTGAGCTTTTTCAGGCGGTCCACGCAGGCTGCGGCCGAGTTGCCGGTGGCCAGCATCGGGTCCACCACGATGATGTCGCGCTCGTCCATCTCGGACGGCATCTTGAAGTAGTACTCCACGGGCTGCAGCGTGGCGGGGTCGCGGTACAGGCCGATGTGGCCCACGCGGGCGCCGGGCACCACGTTGAGCATGCCGTCCAGAAAGCCGTTGCCCGCCCGCAGGATGGAGACCAGCACCAGCTTCTTGCCGTCGATCATCTTGCCGGTCATGGTTTCCAGCGGGGTTTCGATCTGCACGTCCTGCAGCGGCATGTCGCGGGTCACTTCATACGCCATCAGTGTGGACAGCTCGCCCAGCAGGCGGCGAAAGCTGTTGGTGCTGGCGTCTTTCTTGCGCATCAGCGTGAGCTTGTGCTGGACGAGGGGGTGGGTGATGACGGTGACGTTGCTCATGGGGAACCTGAAAGGAGAAGGGCAGAGGCCTCGGTGCCGATGCACCGGCGCGCTCTGCCGCGCGGTGAGTAAAAAAGTGGGGGCTAGTCTGCCAGAAACCGTGCCAGTCGCGACAAATCGACGTTGCCGCCGCTGATGAGGATGCCGACGCGCGCGCCATGGATGTCCACGTTGCCGTGCTGGGCCCCAGCGAAGGCCAGGGCGCCTGTGGGCTCGACCACGATCTTCATGCGCTCGGCAAAAAAGCGCAGGGATTCCACCAACTGCTCGTCGGTGGCGGTGACCATGTCGTCGGCCAGGCGCTGGATGATGGGGAAGGTGAGCTGGCCCAGCGCCTGGGTTTGTGCGCCGTCGGCAATGGTGTGGGGCGTGGGGATCTGCACCACATGCCCGGCTTTGAACGACTGCTGGCCGTCGTTGCCCGCTGCAGGCTCTACCCCTACCACCCGGCATTGCGGCGCCAGCGCCTCGGCGGCCAGCAGGCTGCCCGCCAGCAGACCGCCGCCACCGACGCAGACGAACAGGTAGTCCAGGTCGGGCACTTCTTCAAAAAGCTCTTTGGCCGCGGTGCCCTGGCCGGCAATGACATGGGGGTGGTCGAACGGGGGCACCAGCGTCATGCCGCGCTCCAGCGCCAGGCGGCGGCTGATGGCCTCGCGGTCTTCGGTGTAGCGGTTGTAAGTGACGACCTGGGCGCCGTAGTCGCGCGTGGCGGCCATCTTGGAGGCGGGGGCATCCTCGGGCATGACGATGGCGGCGGGCATGTCCAGCAGCCGTGCCGACAGCGCAATGGCCTGCGCGTGGTTGCCCGCCGAGAAGGCGAGCACGCCGCGTTCGCGCTGCTCGTCGGTGAACTGGGCCAGGGTGTTGAATGCGCCCCGGAACTTGAAGGCGCCGGTGCGCTGCAGGTTCTCGCACTTGAAGAACAGCTGCGCGCCCAGCCGCTCGTCGGCAGTGCTGGAGCGCAGCACGGGCGTGCGGTGCGCCATGCCCTTGAGCCGGTGCGCGGCAGCGGCCACATCGTCGTAGGTGGGTGGGGGAGCAGTGTGCTCGGTCATAGCGGTGTCCTCGCTGCGGGGCGCAGCCTGCCCCTGGTGGGTACATGATAGACCGTCAAGCAGATTGTTGGCATAAGAATGGCCGCTACCGCTTGATGGTTGGGTGATATTTGCTATCAAATGCGTAGTGACGGCAGAGCTGCGCAGCCCTGCCAGCGACGGTAGGTAACGGCACGGCATGTGTGGGGCTTGGCCATCGCGCTACTTGTTGCGCCAGCTTTTGAGCATCCGGATCAGCATGGCGGGTATTTGCTCGCGCCGGTGCACCACGCCCAACGGGGGGAGGGGGCTGCTCAGCTGCACATCCAGCTGGCACAGCTGCGCGCCCGACGGCAGCACGGGCGCAATGCTCTGGGGGACCAGCGCCACGGCATCGGGCTGGTTCAGCAGGCTGGCGAACACGGGGAGCGAGACGGTCGACACCGGGAACTGCAGCGCATCGGGCAGGGCCGCCAGCACTTCACGCTCGAAGATCTCGCGCACGGCGATAGTGGCGGTGGGCAGCACCCAGCGTGAATCCTTGAGCGCCGAGAGCGCGATGCCCCGGCGCTTGGCCAGGGGATGACGGGTGCTGGCCATGATCACCGGCTCATCGGGCTGCAGCGGCTTGAAAACGTACGACGCTGGCAGCAGCACCGGCTCGCGGCAGAACACCGCGTCGAGCCCGCCGTTGAGCAAGAGCGGCAGCAGCCGTTGGCTTGAGTCCTCCTGGACGTCGATGTGCACCCGGGGCTGGGTTTTGTAGAACTCTGCGAGCAAGGGCGACAGGATGGCCTGCGTGGCCGCGGGGGTGGCGCCCAGGCGCAGTGCAGCGGCAGCGCCGCGCCGGATGGCGGCCAGCGACTCCGCCGCTTCCTCCAGCGCGGCGAGCACTCCGCGGGCTGTGTCTACCAGCGTCTGGCCCGCCAGCGTGGGCCGGATGCCCCGCGCATGGCGCTCGAAGAGGCGCACGCCCAGGATGCGCTCCATCTCTGCCAGCGCCTGCGTGGCGGCGGACTGGCTCATGTGCAGTGAAGCGGCGGCCTGCAGGACGGAGCCGCACTGCTGCAGCGCCACCAGCAGCTGCAACTGGCGCAGGCGCGCGTGGCGGGCCAGGCGGGCATAGAGCACCTGCCCTTGCGGGGGCGCGGGGTCGTCCAGGTTGTCGGAATCGGTGGGTAGGGTTGAGAGGGCCATGGGGCTCCTGTCCAGACTGGCAAATAAGGAGAAGCGATAGAGATCCGGCAGCAGCGTGATTCGCCACTGCGATGGTTGCTATCCCGTCGGAGCTATCGACAAGGCTTATACCTTTCGAAGAATACCGCGACCTGCAGAGAGTCTGAAATTCCTATAGTCGATATCAGTAGCAGGCATGCCCGGTGGCCCTGCGCACCGTGCCCTTCCCGCTGATCCAGACCCATCCATCCATTCACGAAAGCGCTACCCATGTCCACAATGACTTCGTTTCTGGCACGGCGGACCGTTGTGTCCACACTGTGCGCCGCAGCTGCCTCCGCCCTGCTGGTGGCAGCCCCGGCAGCGCAGGCTGCAGACAACTACCCGAGCAAGCCTGTGAAGCTGATCGTGCCGTTTGCCCCAGGTGGCTCCACCGACATCGTGGCCCGCGTGGTGGCCGAGGGCATGCGCGCCAGCCTGGGGCAATCGGTGGTGGTGGACAACAAGGCGGGTGCTGGCGGCCTGCTGGGCACCGAGACCATCGCCCAGTCTGCGCCCGACGGCTACACCATCGGCATGGCCACGGTGAGCACGGCCACGGTCAACCCTTCCATCTTCACCCGCGCGGCCAAGCTGGAGGGCAAGCTGGTACCGGTGGTCAAGCTCGTGACCGTGCCCTCGGTCTACATGGTGCACCCTAGCATGGGCGTCAAGGACTTCCAGGGCTTCATGGCCAAGGTTAAAGCCAAGCCCGGCGACTACAGCGTGGGCGTGCCCGGCCTCGGAACGCTGGGCCACCTCATGATGGCGTCGTTCAACGAGACCTTGAAGACCGATATCCAGATCGTTCCCTACCGTGGCAACGGCCCCGCGCTCAACGATGCCCTGGCAGGCATGGTGCAGGTGATGGCAGACCAGCTGCCCTCGGCCATGCCGCACATCAAGGGCGGCAAGCTGGTGCCCATGGTGCTGGCCGCCGACCGCCGCGTGTCCGAGCTGCCGGATGTGCCCACCTTCAAGGAGCTGGGCCACGCCGACCTCAATGAGCTGGGGATGAGCTGGTTCGGGTTGGTTGTGCCTGCGGGTACGCCTGCGCCCATCATCAAGCGGCTGCAGGACGCGGCCGTCAGCGCCTTGCGTTCGCCCGATGTGCAAGGCCGCCTCAAGACCATGGGTGCGACAGCGGTGGAGATGGACCAGAGCAAATTTGCATCGCAGATCGCCGCTGACCTCCAGCGCAACAAGGTGTTGCTGGACAAGCTGGGCGTGAAGCCTGAATAAGGGGCGGTGCGATGACTGCTGCCGTGCAATCGATTCAGGATCTGCAGGATTTTTTTGACCGTGAGAGGCCCCGGATGGCGGGGCTGGCCGACAGCGTGTGGTCCCTGGCCGAGCTGCGCTACGCCGAGCGCGGGTCTGCCCAGCTGCACATCGACGGGCTGGCCGCAGCGGGCTTTCGGATCACGCGCGACGTGGCCGGTATCTCCACCGCGTTCATGGCGGAGTGGGGCGACGAAGGCCCGGTGCTGGCCTTTCTGGGCGAGTACGACGCGCTCTCGGGCCTCAACCAGCAAAGCGGTGCGCTGGTGTGCCAGCCGTCCGTGGACAGCCCCGGCCTGGCCGGGCACGGCTGCGGCCACCATCTGCTGGGCACCTCGGCACACTTTGCCGCCATTGCGTTGCAAGAGCACCTGCGCCGCTCGGGCCAGCAGGCGCGCGTGCGGTTCTACGGCTGCCCGGCCGAAGAAGGTGGCTCGGGCAAGACCTTCATGGCACGCGCAGGGGTCTTCGATGATGTGGACACGGCGCTGACGTGGCACCCGGGCAGCTTTACCGGGGTGCTGAGCCAGGCCACGCTGGCCAATGTGCAGGCGCGTTTCGTCTTTCACGGGCGCGCCTCGCACGCGGCCCACTCGCCGCACCTGGGCCGCAGTGCCCTGGATGCAGTGGAGTTGATGAATGTCGGTGTGAACTACATGCGCGAGCACATGCCTGCGGATGCGCGGGTCCACTATGCGGTCACCGACTCGGGCGGGTTATCACCCAACGTGGTGCAGGCGCGCGCCGAGGTGCTGTACCTGATCCGCGCACGCAACAACCGCGATGCCGCCGAGCTGTATGAGCGTGTGCAGAACGTGGCGCGTGGTGCTGCCTTGATGACGGATTGCCGTGTCGAAATCGTGTTCGACAAGGCCTGCTCCAACCTGCTGCAAAACCGCACGCTGAACCAGGTGATGTACGCGCAGATGCAGGCACTGGGGCAGCTGAAGGTCGATGCCGCGCAGCACAAGCTGGCGGGGGATTTTCAGGCGACGCTGGACGCTGCCGATGTCGAGCAGGTCAGCCGCCCGCTGGCCAGTGTGCTGCGGGGCAAGATGCCGGCGATCTTCGAAGGCATCGCGCCCTACGACCCTGCCGTCGAGGAAACCCTGTTCGGCTCAACCGACGTGGCGGACGTGAGCTGGATCACCCCCACCGTGCAGGCCTGGGTGGCCTGCTACGCCTTCGGCACGCCGTTGCATTCATGGCAGATGGTGTCGCAAGGGCAGTCCGAGCTGGCACACGCGGGCATGGTGCACGCAGCGCAAATCCTGGCCGCCACGGCGATTGTGTTGCTGGAGCAGCCGGAGCTGATCGAGCAGGCCAAGGCCGAATTGCTGGAGCGCCGAGGTGGCCAGCCTTATGTCTGCCCCATCCCGGCAGATGCTCCGTTGCCGAGCCAGCCGCGCGCTGCGGGTTGATGGGACCACCGTGATTCGCCTGCGGCGGCGCCTGCCAGTGCTTGTTCAGCGCATCAACCCAGTTCGCTGAACCGCTGCAGCGGTGTGAGTGCCGGGAACTCGCCCGCGCGTTTTTGCTTCATGGCCGTGACCGATTCGCGCACATGCTGGTTGCTCCAGATGGCGCCCTGCAGCCAGCCCATCTGGCGCAGGCTGTCTTCCACGCTGTGGTCGCGCGCGTAGTTCACGGCCTGCTTGGTGCCCCAGATGGCCACCGGGGGTTTGGACGCGATCTCCTTGGCGCACTGCAGTGCGGCGGCCACGCAGGCCTCCTGTGTGTCGAACACCTCGTTGACCAGGCCGTAGTCCAAGGCCTTGGCCGCGCTCAGGCGGCGGCCGGTGTAGGCCAGCTCCTTGACCACACCCAGCGGGATGAGCTTGGGCAGGCGCTGCAGCGTGCCCACGTCGGCCACCATGCCGATGTTGATTTCCTGGATGCAGAAGAACGCATCCTGCGTGGCGTAGCGGATGCAGCCTGCCGTGACCATGTCTACCGCACCGCCGATGCAGCCGCCGTGGATGGCCATGATCACCGGGATGCGCAGGTTGTCGATGCGGGTGAAGGTGGCCTGCATGTCGGTCAGCAGGTCGAAGATGGCGGCCCGGCCCTCGGGGCTCTGGTCGTCCATGGTGATGGCGCCGCCAAAGGTCTCCAGCGCCATGCCCGCGCTGAAATGTTTGCCGGTGCTGCTGATGACCAGCGCCCGCGCCTCGCCCGCCTGGTGCAGCCGGGCCAGCACCGCGTCCAGCTCGCGCCAGAAGGTGGGGTGCATGGTGTTCATGGCCTCGGGTTTGTTCAGAACCAGATGGGCCACGTGGTCAGTGATGCTGAGGGAAAAGCAGGTGAGGGTGTTCATGGGGTGCCACTGTAGACCGGTGGGCACAGGCGCAGTCGTCGCCTGGGTGACTGGGCGTGATTTCAGGTAATTTTGGCTGTTGGCGCTAGTGCATCAAGCCTCGTTAGCTATCAAAAAGAGAGTGATTGGGGCTGGCTTTGTGCCGCCAGCGGGGGCGATTGGGTCGGGTGGAGCAGGCGCTCAGTCCCCGCCGCCGCCACAACCGCCGCCATCGCCTCCGCCATCCCCGCCGCCGTCACTGCCTGCATCCGAACTCTCGGCGCCGCCAAAGTCGCCCGAACTGCCGCTGTAGCTGCCGTCCGAAAAACTGGTGCCGCAGTAGCTGTCGCCGCCGCTGCCGCCGGCGTCGCTCTTGCGCGCGATGTCGGAGCAATCGGGCACGTAGCTGAAGCCCCCGGCAATCGCGAACTTGGCGTCCAGCGCAAACAGCAGGGGCAGGCGGCTGGGCGTCTTGGGGTCGATGGATTCTTCCTTGCACACCCAGTACCAGCAGCGGCGCAGGCCGTCGTTGTGGCGCGCCTTGTGGCCCAGCGCCTCGGCGGGTGTGTGGTGCAAAAAGAAACCCAGCGCGTTCTGGCACCACAGCTTGTACGCCTGCGTGTGCAGGATGAATTCGTGCCACAGCGCATCAACCGCCTTGGAAGGCATGGCCACAAACTGCTGGTTGCTGCGCAGGCAGGCCATGAAGAACTGGCGCAGGCCGCGTTCGACCAGCTCACAGTCGCGGGTGCTCAGGTGGGGATAGGTCTCGCGCAGCTTGCGCTGCAGAAAGCGGGGCAGGGGAGCCTCGCGGATGTAGCGCTGGCGCACCGCGTTGGTCCACTGGATCACCAGCGCCGTGAAGATCACGGTGGCAATGAAGCACAGGACCCAGGGCCAGCGCAGGCGCCAGGCACCGGCGAAGATGCCGAGGATGGCTGCCACCCACACCCCAATGGCCAGCAGCATGACCTTGCCGCCCAGCGCAGCAGAACGTTTTCGATCCGTGTCATCGTCCCTCCTTCTTTTTGTTGTTGTGTATGGCGATTTCACGGCAGCTATGTGACTGATTTGTGACGACTTGCGGGGTGTCGTCAAACCGTCACAGGCGCCATGTGATGCGCTTTTGCAAGAGAGGCAAGCCGCAGGGGGAGAGGCGCCGGTTGATGAAGCCGGGCGCCATACCAACGGAGTTAACGGCGCTTGCTGCCGCCGCCAAAGATGCCGCCCAGCACACCCCGCAAAATCTCCTTGCCAATCGTGGTGCCCATGGTGCGCACAGCGGACTTGGCCATGGTCTGCGCCAAGCCATCGCGTTTGCCGCCGCGTGGGCCGGTGCTGCCAAACAGCACATCGTTCAGCCCGCCCAGCAGGCCGCCGCCTTCTTCAGCGGGCGTGCCGGCGGTCACCTTGCCGTTGCCACCGCCCGCTGCATTGCCTGCCTGCGTGCCGGCTTCAGCTGCGCGGCCCTTGAGCTTTTCATAGGCCGACTCGCGGTCCACCATTTTTTCGTACACACCCGCCACCAGCGAGCTGGCCATCAGCGCCTGACGCTGCTGCGGCGTGATGGGGCCCAGCTGGCTGCCCGGGGGCAGCACAAACACACGCTCGGTCACACTGGGGCGGCCTTTGGCGTCCAGAAAGCTCACCAGCGCCTCGCCCACGGCCAGCTCGGTGATGGCGGTTTCGATGTCCAGCCCCGGCTTTTGCCGCATGGTGGTCGCGGTGGCTTTGACGGCCTTCTGGTCGCGCGGGGTGAAGGCGCGCAGCGCGTGCTGCACGCGGTTGCCCAGTTGGGCCAGCACGCTGTCGGGGATGTCGAGCGGATTCTGCGTGACGAAGTACACGCCCACGCCCTTGGAACGCACCAGGCGCACCACCAACTCAATGCGCTCGATGAGCACCTTGGGCGCCTCGTTGAACAGGAGGTGGGCCTCGTCGAAGAAGAACACCAGCTTGGGCTGCTCGGGGTCGCCGATCTCGGGCAGTTGCTCGAACAGCTCGGACAGCATCCACAAGAGGAATGTGGCGTACAGGCGCGGTGAGTTCATGAGCTTGTCCGCCGCCAGGATGTTGACCACGCCGTGGCCGTCCACGGTCTGCATGAAGTCCTGGATGTTGAGCATGGGCTCGCCAAAGAACTTGTCGCCGCCTTGCTGCTCGATCTGCAGCAGGCCGCGCTGGATGGCGCCCACGCTGGCGGCGCTGACGTTGCCGTACTCGGTGGTGAACTCCTTGCTGTTGTCACCCACGTACTGCAGCATGGCGCGCAGGTCTTTCAGGTCCAGCAGCAGCAGGCCGTTGTCGTCGGCTATCTTGAACACCAGATTGAGCACGCCCAGCTGCGTCTCGTTCAGGTTGAGCATGCGTCCCAGCAGCAGCGGGCCCATGTCGGACACCGTGGCGCGCACCGGGTGGCCCTGTTCGCCAAACACGTCCCACAGCGTGGTGGGGCAGGCCAGGGGCTCTGGCAGGTCCAGGCCGCGCTCCTTGAGCACCCCCGCCAGCTTGTCGCCGATCTTGCCGGGCTGGCTGGCGCCAGTCAGGTCGCCCTTCACGTCGGCCATAAACACCGGCACGCCGATGCGCGAGAAGTTTTCGGCCAGGGTTTGCAGGGTCACGGTCTTGCCGGTGCCGGTGGCGCCGGTGATAAGCCCGTGCCGGTTGGCCAGGCCGGGCAACAGGTGGCATTCGATGGTGTCGTGCTTGGCAATCAGGAGGGGTTCAGCCATTTCGGGTTTCCTCGGGGTGAGGGAACCTCTGCACGCGTCGCGCGCCGTGTGCATCTGCGGTCTAGGGCGGTCTGCTGCGTTACAAATGCTCGCAATAGCTGCGGCTATTGCTGCGCTTTGTGCCTGGCAGCCCATCCCGACCCGCAGCGCACACTTTCCGCGCGACGCTTGCAGAGGTTCCCTGGGTTCAGCAAAAAGTAAAATCTGCCAACTAGATTAAATCAATACAAAAGGACTTCTCGTGGCAGGACACAGTAAATGGGCGAATATCCAGCACCGCAAAGGGCGCCAGGATGAAAAACGCGGCAAGATCTGGACCCGCATCATTCGTGAAATCACTGTAGCCGCCCGTGCCGGTGGCGGTGACCTGTCTGCCAACCCCCGTCTGCGTCTGGCGGTGGACAAGGCCAAGGCGGCCAACATGCCCGCCGACCGCATCAAGTACAACATCGACAAAGCCACGGGCAATGCCGAAGGCCTGACCTACGAAGAAATCCGCTACGAAGGTTACGGCATTGGTGGCGCCGCCATCATGATCGACACCATGACCGACAACCGCGTCCGCACCGTGGCTGAAGTGCGCCACGCGTTCAGCAAGCATGGCGGCAACATGGGCACCGAAGGCTCGGTGGTGTTCCAGTTCAAGCACTGCGGCCAGCTGATTTTTGCCCCCGGCACCAGCGAAGACAAGGTGATGGAAGTGGCGCTGGAGGCCGGCGCCGAAGACGTGGTGACCGACGAAGACGGCGCGGTGGAGGTGCTGACTGCCCCGGCCGACTTTGAGGCCGTGAAGAACGCGCTGGAGGCCGCTGGCCTGACGGCCGAAGTGGCGGGAGTGACCATGCGGCCTGAAAACACGATCGAGCTGACCGGCGAAGACGCCGCCAAGATGCAAAAGCTGCTGGACGTACTGGAAGACCTGGACGACACCCAGGAGGTCTACCACAACGCGGCGCTGTGACTTCGCACCCGTAGATCACCGCTTTTTTCTTGCCCTGACCTGTTTTCCGACTGATATTCCCCCGAACCCCACCCAGCAGCGCAGCGCTCTGGGCCGGGTTCACCAAAGGTTCCTATGAAAGTACTTGTGATTGGTGGCGGCGGCCGTGAACACGCGATGGCGTGGAAACTGAGCCAGTCCCCCAAGGTGACCAAGGTGTATGTGGCACCCGGCAACGGTGGCACGGCCCTGAACCCCAAGCTCGAAAACGTGGCGATCTCCGACGTGCGCGAACTGCGCACCTGGGCACAGGCCGAGAAGATCGCGCTGACCGTGGTGGGCCCCGAGGCGCCCCTGGCCGCCGGTGTGGTCGATGAGTTCCGCGTCCATGGCCTGCGCATCTTCGGCCCCACCAAGGCGGCTGCGCAGCTGGAAAGCTCCAAGGCGTTCAGCAAGGCCTTCATGCGCCGCCATGGCATTCCCACGGCCGACTACGACACCTTCACCGACCCGGCAGCCGCCCACGCGTTTGTGGACCGCCTGGGCGCGCCCATCGTCATCAAGGCCGACGGCCTGGCGGCTGGCAAGGGCGTGGTCGTGGCCATGACGCTGCAGGAAGCCCACGATGCCGTGGACTTCATGCTGGTGGACAACAAATACGGCGTGACCCACAACGAAGGCGGCGCGCGCGTGGTGATCGAGGAGTTCCTGGAAGGCGAGGAAGCCTCCTTCATCGTGCTGTGCGACGGCAAGAACGTGCTGGCTCTGGCCACCAGCCAGGATCACAAGCGCCTGAAGGACGGCGACGAAGGCCCCAACACCGGCGGCATGGGCGCCTACTCCCCCGCGCCCGTGGTCACGGCCGATGTACATGCCCGCGCCATGCGCGAGATCATCCTGCCCACGATCCGCGGCATGGAAAAGGACGGCATTCCTTACACCGGCTTCCTGTACGCAGGGCTGATGATCGATGCCAAGGGCCAGCCCAAGACGCTCGAATTCAACTGCCGCATGGGCGACCCCGAAACACAGCCCATCCTGATGCGCCTGAAGAGCGACTTCAGCGACGTGATGGCCGCTGCCGCCGACGGCAAGCTCGACCAGATGGAACTGCAATGGGACCGCCGCACCGCGCTGGGCGTGGTCATGGCAGCCCATGGCTACCCGGAAAATCCGCGCAAGGGTGACCCCATCACCGGCCTGCCGGCTGAGGCGGACGATGCCGTGGTGTTCCATGCGGGTACGCAGCTGAAAGACGGCGTGGTCAGCGTGACGGGTGGCCGGGTGCTGTGCGTGACGGTGCTGGCCGACAGCGTTAAGCAGGCGCAGCAACGTGCGTACGACGTGGCACGTGGCATCCAGTTTGATGGCGCGCAGTACCGCCGCGACATCGGCTTCCGTGCCCTGAAAAGCTGATGGCAGACGCGCAAAGCCTTAACGCCGCCGACACGGTGGCCCGCGTGCGCGCTTACTTGGTGGGCCTGCAGGCGCGCATCACCGATGCGCTGGAATCCGTGGAAGGCGAGGGCGGCGCACGCTTTCTGGCCGATGCCTGGAGCAAGCCGCCCGGCGAGCCGCTGCAGGGCGACGGCATCACCAAGATCATGGAAGGCGGCCGCGTGTTCGAGCGTGCCGGTTGTGGCTTCAGCCATGTCCGCGGCCCCCAACTGCCGCCTTCGGCCACGCAGCATCGGCCCGAGCTGGCGGGTGCACCGTTCGAGGCCATGGGCGTGTCGCTGGTGTTCCACCCGCGCAACCCCTATGTGCCCACGGTGCACATGAACGTACGCATGATCGCCGCCGGTCATCCGGGGCAGGCGCCGACCTGCTGGTTTGGCGGCGGCATGGACCTCACGCCGTACTACGGGTTTGAAGAGGATGCGGTGCACTTTCACCGTACCTGCCGCGACGCGCTGGCGCCGTTTGGCGACGACAAGTACCCGCGCTTCAAACAATGGTGCGACGAATACTTTTACCTGAAGCACCGCAGCGAGCAGCGCGGCGTGGGGGGCGTGTTCTATGACGATTTCTCGGAACTGGGCTTTGAGCAGAGCCTGGCCATGACGCAGTCGGTGGGCGACGCATTCCTGAGCGCCTACCTGCCCATCGTCGAGACGCGCCAGGGCATGGCCTATGGCGAGCGCGAACGCGACTTCCAGCTGTACCGCCGGGGCCGCTATGTCGAGTTCAACCTGGTCTGGGATCGGGGCACGCACTTTGGCCTGCAGTCGGGCGGGCGCACCGAGTCCATCCTGTTGTCGATGCCGCCGCTGGTGTCGTGGTCCTACCAGCGCTCTGACGCGGCCGATTCGACTGAAGCTGAGCTCACGCGGCGTTTTTTGGTGCGGCGCGACTGGCTTGCGGAGGGCGCTGTCCCTGCGTCCTGAAAGCCTTGAAAAGCGCAAAAGCTATAATTTCAATAGCTGCCCGCGCTTTTCACATGAGCGCAAGAGGCCAAAAACACCTCACACTGCTGCAGCGCCCCAGCACAACACCCGCGCAACACCCAAGGCTCAGCCCGCTGGCTGTGCGCTGCGTTGCACGCTATATTGATTCCATTCCCTCTCAAATCACCGCCTGATGACCACCTCCACCAAATCGGAAACCGCCGCCAAGAAAGACGTCACCAAACTCCAGCGCGCCATCGTTGATGGCCTGGAAGACGTCAAGGCGCAAGACATCCAGGTTTTCAACACCGAGCATCTCTCGCCGCTGTTTGAACGGGTGATCGTGGCATCGGGCACCTCCAACCGCCAGACCAAGGCACTTGCCGCCAGCGTGCGCGATGCGGTGAAGGAAGCCGGTTTCAGCAAGCCCCGCATCGAAGGCGAGGACAACGGCGAATGGATCATTGTGGACTGCGGCCCGGCCGTGGCGCACATCATGCAGCCCGCCATCCGCCAGTACTACCGTCTGGAAGAGCTGTGGGGCGACACACCCGTGCGCCTGAAGCTGGGCGCCGCCAAGCCCCAGTCCAGCGCCGCCACCGAACTGGCCGAGAAGAAGTCGGCCCAGAAGGCTGCCAAGGCCGCAGGCAAGGCGCCCGCCAAGAAGGCCGCCACCTCCACGGTGGCCGCCCGTTCTGGCAAGGCCACCGTCAAGGCGGTCGCCAAGACCGCTGCGAAGACTGCAGCCAAAACAGCACCGAAGCCTGCAGCAAAAACTGCGCCCAAGGCCGCACCCGCAAAGTCTGCCGCCAAGACCAGCGCCACCAAGCCAGCCAGCAAGACCCCGGGCGCAGTAGCCGCCAAGAAGCCCGCCACCAAGACCCCCGTCAAGACCGTTGTGGTCAAGCCCGCTGGCGCCAAGAAGCCTGCTGCCAAGAAGTCGCCGGCAGCCAAGTCCCCTGCACGGGCAGCCGCCAAGCCAGCTTCCGCATCGGGCTCCAAGCCGGCGGCCAAGAAGGCACCTGCGCGCAGCAAGGGCTGATCCCGCTCCGCTGCCGTGCGCTCACTGTGCGCACTATGGGCGTTCTGCAGCGGCCTCTCCCTCACGCATCCAGGTTGATCCATGAAGCTGCTCATTGTGGCGGTCGGGCAGCGGGTGCCCGACTGGGCGCAGACCGCGTACGACGACTACGCCAAACGTTTCCCGCCCGAACTCAAGGTTGAACTCAAGGCCGTCAAGACCGAGCCTCGCGGCTCCAAGACGCTGGAGACGCTCTACGCCGCGGAGCGCGAGCGCATCGAGGCCGCCATTCCGCGCGGCACGCGTGTGGTGGCACTGGACGAGCGCGGCACCAACCTCACCACCAAGGCCCTGGCCGAACGGCTCAAGGGCTGGCAGCTGGGTGGCGACGATGTGGCACTGGTCATCGGCGGCCCCGACGGGCTGGACCCCGCCTTTCGGCAGGCGGCGCACGAGCGGATTCGCCTGTCGGACCTGACCCTGCCGCACGCCATGGTGCGCGTGCTGCTGATCGAGCAGCTGTACCGTGCTTGGTCGGTGAATGCCGGGCATCCCTACCATCGTGAATGAAGCAGGCCCTTTGTGATGCTGGTCTGTGTTACTCCTGTTTTCATAGCTGCTAGCGCTTGATGAATAAGCGTATGGGATGTCCTACATCACTCCCTGCGGTCTGTGATAACACGGCCTCGGGCAGTCCGCTGCGTTGCTTTTCTTGCCAATAGCGGGGCTATTGGCTGCAAAAAGACGCCTTGCGGTCTATCCCGATCCGCGCCACCACCGACTTGCGAGGGTGATGCAAGACATCCCTAGCCGATTTTTATTCAAAATCCCTTCATGCCCGACTTCATCTACCTCGCCTCCCAAAGCCCACGCCGTCGCCAGTTGCTTGAACAGCTGGGCGTGCGGCACGAGCTGCTGCTGCCCAATGTGGAGGGTGACGAGGCGGAGGACGCCGAAGCCATCGAGGTGGTGCTGCCCGGCGAGGCGCCCACGGCCTATGTGGAACGCGTGACCGCTCTCAAGCTTGACGCGGCCGTAGCCCGGCGCGCGCGGCGCCAGTTGCCCGATGCGCCCATCCTGTGCTCCGACACCACTGTGGCGCTGGGCCGTACCATCTACGGCAAGCCGGACGATGCCGCCCATGCGGCGCACATGCTGGCCGAGTTGGCGGGCCACGAGCACCGCGTGCTCACCGCCGTGGCGCTGCAGGTGGGGGCCAAGCGGCTGACGGCCCTGTCGGTGTCGCGCGTCACCTTCGCTGCCATGACCTCGGCGCAGATCGATGCGTATGTGGCCACGGGCGAGCCGCTGGGCAAGGCGGGCGCCTACGGCATCCAGGGCAGGGCGGCGGCGTATGTGGAACACCTGGCGGGCAGCTATTCGGGCATCATGGGGCTGCCGATGTACGAGACCGCACAGCTGCTCCGTGCTGCAGGCTTCCCGCTATAAGCAAGAACAACAGGTTCCAGAGCCATGCAACAAGACATCCTGATCAACTGGTCGCCCCAGGAAACCCGTGTGGCCATCGTCGAGCACGGCGCCGTGCAGGAGCTGCATGTGGAGCGTACGCTGGAGCGTGGCCTGGTGGGCAACGTCTACCTGGGCAAGGTCTCCCGCGTGCTGCCAGGCATGCAGTCCGCGTTCATCGACATCGGCCTGGAGCGAGCGGCCTTTTTGCACGTGGCCGATGTGTGGCAGCGCCAGCCCGATGGCGAGCCGCCCGCATTCGCCCGCAAGAACGAGCCGCAGGTGCCGATTGAAAAGCAGGTATTCGAAGGCCAGGCGCTCATGGTGCAGGTCATCAAGGACCCCATCGGCACCAAGGGCGCGCGGCTGTCTACGCAGATCAGCATCGCCGGCCGGCTGCTGGTGTTTTTGCCGCAGGACGACCATGTGGGCGTGTCGCAGAAGATTCCGCCCGCCGAGCGTGATGCCCTGCGCGCGCGGCTGCAGGCGCTGGTGGGCGACAAATCCACCGGTGGTGGCGGCGGCTTCATCCTGCGCACCAATGGCGAAGATTCCACCGATGCCGAGCTGGCCGAAGACATTGCCTACCTGCGCAAGACCTGGGCGCGCATCAAGGAGGCATCGCTCAAGCTGCCCGCCATGTCGCTGCTGCACCAGGACCTGGACCTGCTGCAGCGCGTGCTGCGCGACCTGGTGGGTGACCACACGCAGACCATCCGCATCGACTCGATGGAGCAGTTCCAGCGCCTGCGCGCTTTCGGGCAGGAGTTCATGCCCGCCGCCGCCGGCAAGCTGCAGCACTACAAGGGCGAGCGCCCCATTTTTGACCTGTACTCCATCGACGAAGAGGTGGCCAAGGCCCTGGGCCGCAGGGTCGATCTGAAGTCGGGCGGCTACCTCATCGTGGACCAGACCGAGGCGCTGACCACCATCGACGTAAACACCGGCGGCTACGTGGGTGCCCGCAATTTTGACGACACCATCTTCAAGACCAACCTGGAGGCCGCGCAGGCTATTGCGCGCCAGCTGCGCCTGCGCAACCTGGGCGGCATCATCATCGTGGACTTCATCGACATGGTGCGCGACGACCACCAGCAGGCCGTGCTGTCGGAGTTCAAAAAGCAACTCGCCCGCGACCGGGTCAAGACCATGTCGTCTGGCACCTTCTCGCAACTGGGCCTGGTGGAAATGACGCGCAAGCGCACCCGCGAATCATTGGCCCACATGCTGTGCGAACCCTGTGAGGTGTGCCAGGGCAAGGGCAGCGTGAAGACTGCGCGAAGCGTGTGCTACGACATCCTGCGCGAGATCCTGCGCGAAGCCCGCCAGTTCAATCCGCGTGAGTTCCGCGTGGTGGCGTCGGCCCGGGTGGTGGAGCTGTTCCTGGACGAAGAAAGCCAGCATCTGGCCGGGCTTTCCGACTTCATCAAGAAACCCATCTCGCTGCAGGCAGAAAGCGCGATGGGACAGGAGCAGTACGACATCGTGCTGCTGTAGCAGCGCTCTTGATCGACGGAGGGCGTCAGGCCTCGATCTGCATCGCCGGGCGCGCTTGCACCCGGGCCAGCCACGCTTGCACATGCGGGTGTGCGTTGACAGGGGCACCCAGGTACTGGCTGTAGCCCACCACTGAGCCCACCACCAGATCCACCAACGAGTAGTTGGCCCCCAGCATCCAGGGTTGCTGGGCCAGCCGAGCGTCCAGTAGGGCCAGCAACTCGCTCAGCTGACGCAGAACGGCCTCTGCCTGGGCGGTGTTGCGCCACACCGCTTCGCCCTGGGTGGCCACATGCAGGCGACCCACCAGCGCGCCATAGGTCACATACGACCACGTGCACCACGACAGGGCCTGCAACGCCTCGGGTGTACCGCCTGCGGGCCACAAGCCGCGCTCGACGCCAAAACGGTGTCCCAGCCACAAGTGAATGGCCAGAGCCTCAAACATCGGTGCACCGTCTACCGTCAGCGTGGGCACTTTGCCGTTCGGGTTGAGGGCGAGGTAGTCGGGGCGGCGCTGCTCGCCGGTGCGGATGTCGATCTTGATGCGCTCATGCGGCACTCCCAGTTCGGTGAGGGCGCAGGCGATGGGTGTGGCGCTGGACATGGGGTGCCAGTAAAGGACGATGGACATGAAGAACTCCTTGCAAGTGGTGGAAGAAAAGGTGGAGCCACTGTAAGAACCATTGCGGACAATTTCAGTCCTCGATTCGACGTACAGTGGCGGCATGCTCACCTCGTCCACGCGCCTGTTGCGCCTGCTGTCCCTGCTGCAAACCCGCAGCCACTGGATGGGCCCCGAGCTGGCCGAGCGGCTGGAAGTGCACCCGCGCACGCTGCGCCGCGACATCGATCGCCTGCGCCAGCTGGGCTACCCGGTGCAGGCCAGCAGTGGCGTGGCGGGCGGCTATGCGTTTCGCGCGGGGCAGGCGCTGCCCCCGCTGCTGCTGGACGATGAAGAAGCCCTGGCCGTGTCGATTGCGCTGCGCACTGCCACTGCGGGTGCCGTGGGCGGCATTGAAGAACCCGCCTTGCGCGCCTTGGTGAAACTGGAGCAGGCCATGCCCCTGCGGCTGCGCGAGCAGGTGGACGCGTTGCGCTCCACTATCTTGCCGCTGGACCGCCCCGGGCCGGTGGTAGAGGCCTCGTTGCTGGCTACGCTGGCATCTGCATGTTGCGACCAATTGCGGCTAATTTTTTCGTACGAAGATGGCAAGGGGCGTGCCACCCAGCGCTCGGTGGAGCCACAGGGCGTGATGCACACCGGCATGCGCTGGTACCTGGTGGCGTGGGACTGCGACCGGGGCGACTGGCGCACCTTCCGCATCGACCGCATGGTGGCAAAGCCCGAAGTCGGCGCGCATTTTGTGCCGCGCCCCGGGCCGGACGGCGGCGACCTCAAGGCCTACGTAACGCGCTCCATCACCGTGGCGCCGCACCCCGACCAGGCGCGGGTGGTGCTGCACGCGCCCTACGCAGAAATGGCGCGGCGCATTCCGCAGTCGGCCGGTGTGATCACAACGCTGGCCGATGGACAGCGGTGCCAGCTGCAAAGCCCCGCCAGCGATGCGCTGGTGTTCTGGCTCATGGCGCTGGATGTGGAGTTTGAGGTGCTGGCGCCCGCGTCACTGCAGCAGCGGCTGCGCGTGGCGGGGGAGCGGGCGTTGCGCTGCACTGGTGCGCGCAGTTCGTGAGTGGACCTCAGGGCACGAACCGGTACCCAATGCCCGCCTCGGTCCGAAGGTGCCGGGGCATGGAGGCGTTGTCCTCCACCTTCTTGCGCAGGTTGGCCATGTGCACGCGCACGTAGTGCGTGTCTTCTGCATGGCCAGGGCCCCACACGGCTTTGAGCAATTGGGCGTGGGTGATGACTCGGTCGGGCTGGGAGGCCAGGTAGGTGAGCAGCTTGTATTCGATGGGCGTGAGGTGCAGGGCCTCGCTGCCATTGCCTTCACCATTGCCGCCTGTGCTGCGCTCCACGGTGCGGCGGGCCAGGTCCACGGTGATGGGGCCGAACTGGATAAGGGGTGTGGCCTCGGCGCCGGATGCGCGCTGGCTGCGGCGCAACTGGGCGCGCACGCGGGCCATCAGCTCGCCGGAGCCAAAGGGCTTGACCAGGTAGTCGTCAGCTCCGGCGTCCAGCGCCGCGATCTTGCTGGCTTCGGCGCTGCGGGCTGAGAGCACGATGATGGGCATGGCAGACCAGGTGCGCAGGTCGCGGATCAAGTCCACGCCGTCTCCGTCGGGCAGGCCCAGGTCCAGCACCACCAGGTCGGGGCGGCGGGTGCCGGCCTCGATCAGGCCGCGCTGCAGGGTGGCGGCCTCGTGCACGGTATGGCCTTCGCTCTCCAGCGTCAGGCGCACAAAGCGGCGGATATCGGCTTCGTCTTCAACGATGAGGATGTGGGTGTGCAGATCGGTCATGGGGATTGCGGGGCCGCGCGGTCAAACTTCGCTGGTGGTGTCTGTATCGGTGCCCAGGTCGGTGGGCGGTGTGCCGCGTGGCAGCAGCAGCGTAAAGCGTGCGCCCGCAGGCTGGCCCTGGGCGTTGAGGATGGTATCGCCCCGGATGCTGCCACCATGCGCCTGAACGATGGCGCGGCAGATGGCCAGCCCCAGGCCCACGCCGGGCGTGGCGCTTTCGCGGGCACCGCGCTCGAATTTTTCAAACAACAGCTCTTCGCGCCCTGGGGGCAGGCCGGGGCCTTCGTCGGTGATGGTCAAGGCCACGGCGTCGCTTTGGGGTCGCGCGCTGATGTGCAGGGTGGTGTCTGCGGGGGTGTACTTGGCGGCGTTTTCCAGCAGGTTGACCAGCACGCGCTCCATCAGCACGGCGTCGATCTGCAGCAGGGGCAGGTCCTCGGGCAGGGTCACTTCGATACGGTGCGCAGCAATGGCGGGGGCGCTGGCGGCCAGGGCGCTGCCCACCACTTCTTCCAGCGGCTGCCAGGCCTTGTTGAGCTGCACGGCCCCGGCTTCCAGGCGGGCCATGTCCAGCAGGTTGTTGACCAGCGCGCTCATGCGCTGGGCCGATTGCTGGATGGCGCCGGTCAGCTCTTGTTGATGGGCAGGCAGGGGCGGCTGCACCATGGCCAGCGATTCGGCCAGGCCGACCAGCGAGGCCAGCGGCGTGCGCAGGTCGTGCGAGATGGCCGAGAGCAGCGAGTTGCGCAGCCGCTCGGACTCGATCTGCACGGTGCTCTTTTGAGCCACGTCGATGTAGTGGATGCGTTCGAGCGAAATGGCCAGCAGCGAGGCGCAGGTTTGCAACAGGCGGCGCGGTTCTACACCGGGTACCTGGCCTTGTGGCATAGCCACTACCAGCACGCCACGGATGCGCATGGGCGCCTTGAGCGGCAGCACCAGCGTGGGGCTGGAGTGCAAGGTGTCGGTGCCCCGGCCTGCGGGCTCGCCGCGCTCGAATGCCCATTGCGCCACGGCCATGTCCACGGGGGCGGTGCCTCCGGGCAGCACCTGCAGGCGGTTGTCATCGTCGGCCACCACCAGCGTGCTGCCTGCGCTGAACTCGCCCGTGATAAAGCGTGCGCCAATCTCGGCCACCTGCTCGGGCAGCAGGGCTGCAGACAGGTCACGCGCCATGTCGTACAGGCTGCGCACGCGGTGTTCGCGGTCGGTGGCGGCCTCGGCCTGCACCTTGAGCCCGGCGGTGAGCTGGCCCACCACCAGGGCCACCACCAGCATCACCGCAAAGGTGACGACGTACTGCGCGTCGCTCACCGCAAAGTTGAACCGGGGCGGCACAAAGAAGAAGTCAAAAAACCCCACGCCCAGGAACGCCGCCATGATGGCCGGGCCGCGACCAAAGCGCAGCGCCACCCCCACCACCACCAGCAAAAACAGCATGACGATGTTGGTCAGCTCCAGCACATTGGCCAGCGGTGTGGCAATGACGGCGGCAATGCAGCAGGCCAGGGCGGCGGCGATGTAGCCGGGCCAGAATGCAGCGCGGGGGGCTGCGGTGCTGGTGCGGGTGGTTTTGCGTTCGGTGGTGTCGGCGCTGCGGCTGGGCAGTGTGCCCACCTGCAGCAGGTCCAGGTCGCTGGCACTTTGTCCGATCTGCTCGGCCAGCGTGGCCTGCCACGGCCAGCGCCGGGTGCTGCGCCCCATGACCACGCGCACCAGGTTGTGCTCACGTGCATAGCGCACCAGGGCCTGGGCGGGCTGCGCAGCGGGCAGCACGGCGCAGGCGGCGGCGCCCAGTTGCTGGGCGATCTTCAGCGTGCGCTCCACCTGCGGGTGCAGGGTAGCCGACTGGCCTTGCTGCTCGGGCGTTTCCACATGCACGGCGTGCCACGGCAGGTCGAGCTGGGCGGCCAGGCGGGCGCAGCTGCGCACCACTTTTTCGGCGTTGTCGCCCGTGCCCACGCAGGCCAGCAGGGCCTCTCGGTTGGGCCACACGGCCTCGGCGCTGGTGCTGCTGGCGCGGCGGTAGGCGCGCATTTCGTCGTCCACACGGTCAGCGGTGCGGCGCAGGGCCAGCTCGCGCAGGGCCAGCAGGTTGCCTTTGCGAAAGAAGTTGGCAGCGGCGCGCTCTGCCTGCTGGGGCAGGTAGACCTTGCCGGCTTTGAGGCGCGCCAGCAGCTCGTCGGGCGGCAGGTCCACCACCACCACTTCGTCGGCAGCGTCAAAAAACTGGTCGGGCACCGTCTCCCACACGCGGATGCCGGTGATACCGCTGACGATGTCGTTCAGGCTCTCCAGGTGCTGCACGTTCATGGTGGACCACACGTCGATGCCTGCGGCCAGCAGCTCTTCGGCGTCTTGCCAGCGCTTGGGGTGGCGCGATCCGGCCACATTGCTGTGGGCCAGCTCGTCCAGCAGCACCAGGCCCTCGGGGTTCGCAGCGCCCCAGGCCAGGGCGGCGTCCAGGTCAAACTCGGGCAGGGTGCGGTCTTTGTAGGGCAGGGCGCGCAGCGGCAGGCGCGGCAGGTGTGCGGTCAGCGCCTCGGTGTCGGTGCGGCCATGCGTTTCGACCACGCCGATGGTGACGGGCAGGCCCTGCGTCTGCGCCGCCCGGGCGGCGGACAGCATGGCAAAGGTCTTGCCCACCCCCGCACAGGCGCCAAAAAACACTTTGAGCCGCCCGCGCTGCTGCTGGGCCTGCTCTTGCTGGATGCGCTGCAGCAGCGCGTCGGGGTCGGGGCGATCCTGCATGGGCACAGTGTATCCACCAATTTGATGTCGAATAGGCCTCAAGCGCTAGTATCAATTGCGCTGATAGCTATTTATTTGATAGCGAATCGAGTGCCAGATTCAAGGCCAGAACGTTCACACGCGGCTCGCCCAGCAGGCCCAGCCAGGGGGTGTCGGTGTGCTGCTGCACCAAGGCTTGCACTTGTCCCACGGGCAGGCCTCTGGCACGGGCCACGCGTTCGCTCTGGTAGGCGGCGGCTGCCGCGCTGATGTGTGGGTCCAGCCCGCTGGCCGACGCGGTGACCAGGTCGACGGGCACGGGGCGGGTGTTGCCCGGGTCGGCGGCACGCAGGGCTTCAATGCGGGCTTTGACCGCTTCGGCTAGCGCCGGGTTGGTGGGGCCCAGATTGGAGCCACCCGAGGCCGATGCGTTGTAGGGTATGGGCGCTGTGGCCGATGGGCGGCCCCAGAAGTGGCCAGGCTCGGTGAACGACTGGCCGATCAGCTCGGAGCCCACTGCCTTGCCACCCTGGGTGATGAGGCTGCCGTTGGCCTGGTGCGGGAAGGCCGTTTGTGCGACACCGGTCACGGCCAGCGGGTAGAGCAGGCCGGTGACGATGGACAGCACGACGAACAGCGTGAGGGCAGGGCGCAGCAGGCCGCCTGGGCTGGCGGGCACGTCGTCGCGGGGGATACGGATAGGCATACGATTTTCCTTGTCAGTGATTAAGGCGCTGTGTTGGCGAATGGGCAGCGATCAGGTCAACCCGGCTGCGGCCAACACCATGTCAATCAGCTTGATGCCAATGAACGGCACCACCATGCCCCCCAGCCCATAAATGGCCAGGTTGCGGCGCAGCAGCGCGGCGGCACCCACTGCGCGGTAAGCCACGCCCTTCAAGGCCAGCGGGATCAAAAAGATGATGATCAGAGCGTTGAACACCACGGCGGACAAGATGGCCGACGAAGGGCTGGCGAGGTGCATGAAGTTGAGCGCCGACAGCTGCGGGTAGGTGGTGACGAAGGCCGCAGGGATGATGGCGAAGTACTTGGCGATGTCGTTGGCAATGCTGAAGGTGGTAAGCGAGCCGCGCGTCATCAGCATCTGCTTGCCGGTCTCCACGATCTCGATGAGCTTGGTGGGGTTGCTGTCCAGGTCTACCATGTTGCCCGCCTCCTTGGCGGCCTGGGTGCCGGTGTTCATGGCCACGGCCACGTCGGCCTGGGCCAGAGCGGGCGCATCGTTGGTGCCGTCGCCGGTCATGGCCACCAGCTGGCCATTGGCCTGGTAGCTGCGGATGAGCTGCAGCTTGGCCTCGGGTGTGGCCTCGGCCAGGAAGTCGTCCACACCCGCCTCGGCCGCAATCGCGGCGGCCGTCAGGCGGTTGTCGCCCGTCACCATCACGGTCTTGATGCCCATGCGGCGCAGCTCGGCAAAGCGCTCCTTGATGCCGCCCTTGACCACGTCTTTGAGCTCCACCACGCCCAGCACATGGGCACCATCGGCCACCACCAGCGGGGTGCTGCCACGGCGCGATACATCGTCCACCGCCGTCTGCACGGCGGTAGGAAAGCGCCCGCCCAGGGCCTCCACATGCTTGCGAATGGCATCTGCCGCGCCCTTGCGCAGCAGGCGGGGGCCGGGCAAGTCCACCCCGCTCATGCGGGTTTGCGCCGTAAAGGGCACAAACACCGCCTGCAGGCTGGAAAGGTCACGTTCGCGCAGGTTGAACTTCTGCTTGGCCAGCACCACGATGCTGCGGCCTTCGGGGGTTTCGTCGGCCAGCGATGCGAGCTGGGCGGCATCGGCCAATGCGGCATCGGTCACACCTGGCGCAGACACGAACTGGCTGGCCTGGCGGTTGCCCAGGGTGATGGTGCCGGTCTTGTCCAGCAGCAGCACGTCCACATCGCCCGCAGCCTCCACCGCGCGGCCCGAGGTGGCGATCACATTGGCCTGCATCATGCGGCTCATGCCCGCCACGCCAATGGCGCTGAGCAAGCCTGCAATGGTGGTGGGGATCAGGCACACCAGCAGCGCCACCAGCACCACCAGGCTCACAGGCTCGCCCGCGCCGCTGGCCTGCACGCTGAACAGCGAGAACGGCAGCAGCGTAACCACCACACCCAGGAACACGATGGTGAGCGCCACCAGCAGGATGGTCAGCGCGATCTCGTTGGGTGTCTTGTGGCGTTTGGCGTTCTCCACCATGGCGATCATGCGGTCGACAAAGGTCTCGCCAGGGTTCACGGCCACGCGCACCACGATCCAGTCGGACAGCACGCGGGTGCCGCCGGTCACGGCCGAGAAGTCGCCGCCGGATTCGCGGATCACCGGGGCCGATTCGCCCGTGATGGCACTTTCGTCCACCGACGCCACCCCGTCGATCACCTCGCCGTCGGCGGGAATGGTGTCACCGGCTTCCACCAGCACCACGTCGCCCTTGCGCAGGTGGGCGGCCTCCAGCGGCAGCCAGGTCATGGCAGTGCGTGGGGTGGTGCGGTCAAACTGGCCGTCCAGCTTTTTGGCCCAGGTCTGCTTTTTCAGGCCGCGCAGCGAGGCCGCCTGGGCCTTGCTGCGGCCTTCGGCCATGGCCTCGGCAAAGTTGGCGAACAGGACGGTGAACCACAGCCACAGGGCGACTGCAGCCGTGAAGCCCTCGGGCTTGCTGGCCGCCAGCGCGGTGGTGAAGGCGCTGCCCACGTACACCACAAACATCACCGGGTTGCGCCATTGCACGCGCGGGTCCAGCTTCTTGAAAGCCTCCAGCAGCGCGGGGCGTACCAGGGCGGGGTCAAACAGGGTCAATGTTTTGCGAGTCATCACAATCTCCCAGCCATTTCTTAACGGGGTGTGAGCACGAGATGCTCTACCACCGGGCCCAGCGCGAGGGCGGGCACATAGTTCAGCAACCCCACCAGCAGCACCACGCCCGCCAGCAGCGCCACAAACAGCGGGCCGTGGGTGGGCAAGGTGCCATCGGTGGCGGTAGCGCGCTTCTTGGCGGCGAGGGACCCAGCCATGGCCAGCACCGGCACGATCACGCCAAAGCGGCCCAACCACATGGCCACGGCCAGCAGCACGTTGTAGAAGGGGGTGTTGGCCGACAGGCCAGCGAAGGCGCTGCCGTTGTTGTTGGCGGCGGAAGACAGCGCGTACAGCACCTGGCTGAAGCCGTGTGCGCCAGGGTTGGAGAGGCCTGCGCGGCCTGCCTCGCTCATCACCGCCACGGCCGTGCCCAGCAGCACCAGCAGGGGCGTGACCAGGATGGCGATGGAGACGAGCTTCATCTCATGCGTCTCGATTTTCTTGCCCAGGTACTCGGGCGTGCGGCCAATCATCAGTCCGGCGATGAACACCGCCATGATGGCGAACACCAGCATGCCGTACAGGCCCGAGCCGACACCGCCAAACACCACTTCTCCCATCTGCATCAGCACCATGGGCACCATGCCGCCCAGGGGCGTGAAGCTGTCGTGCATGGCAATCACCGCGCCGCAGCTGGCGGCTGTGGTGATCACTGCGAACAGGGCCGAGGTGGCGATGCCAAAGCGCGTTTCTTTGCCTTCCATGTTGCCGCCCGCCTGCAAGGCGCTGGCGGCCTGGTCCACACCCAGCGATGAAAGCAGCGGGTTGCCTTGCTGCTCGAACGCGGTGGCGGCTACCACTGCGACCACGAAGAGCAGACTCATCGTTGCCAGAATCGTCCAACCCTGGCGCTCATCGCCCACCATGCGGCCAAACACCAGGCACAGCGCGGCGGGGATGAGGTAGATCGCCAGCATCTGCAACAGGTTGCTCGCGGCCGAGGGGTTCTCGAACGGGTGGGCCGAGTTGGCGTTGAAGAAGCCGCCACCGTTGGTGCCCAGCATCTTGATGGCCAACTGCGAGGCCACGGGGCCCATGGCCAGCGTCTGCGTGGCTTGCGTGGCGGGTTCCATCACCGGGGCGCCCTGGGCGTCCAACACCGGCTGGCCCGCGCCATCGAGCTTGGGCGCGTCGTAGTGCACGGGCTCCAGCGTCTGCACCTCGGTGTAAGGCGACATGTTCTGGATCACGCCCTGGCCTGCAAACACCACGGCCAACACCAGCGACAGGGGCAGCAGCACCCACAGCGTGGCGCGGGTCAGGTCGGCCCACACATTGCCAATGGATTGTGCTGAGTGCCTTGAAAAGCCACGCACCAGCGCGATGACCACCACCAAGCCCGTGGCGGCAGACAGAAAGTTCTGCACCGTCAGCGCCAGCATCTGCGTGAGGTAGCTCATGGTGCTCTCGCCGCCATAGCCTTGCCAGTTGGTGTTGGTGACAAAGCTGATGGCGGTGTTGAAGGCCGAATCGGGTGCCACCGCAGCCATGCCCTGAGGGTTGAGCGGCAGCACGGCTTGCCAGCGCTGCAGCGCATACACCGCCAGCACGCCCAGGCCATTGAACACCAGCAGGCCCAGCGTGTAGCGCAGCCAGCCGGTTTCCTCATCGGGCCGCACGCCTGCCAGTTGGAATAGTGGGCCTTCCAGCCTCCGTCCCAGCGCAAAGCGGCCGGCCATCACGGTGTCGATGTAACGCGCCAGCGGCCAAGCCAGCGCCAGCAGCAGTGCCAAAAACACCGCCAATTGCAGCCAGGCACCGGTGCTCATGAAAAGTCCTCCGGCCGCAGCAGTACGGCGATCAGGTACACCAAAAGCGCAGCGGCGAGCACGGCCGCCAGAATCATCCAGCCGCTGGTCATGACCGTCCCCCTTGTGCTTGGCGTTGCAGCAGCGCGCAACCCTTGGCCAAGCCATAGACGGCCAGCCAGAGCAGGCCTCCCACCGCCATCAATATCCAGTCCATAGCGTCCTCCTTGAGACATGGACCGATGCTAGGAACGGCCGCATCAAGATGGGCGCAAGAGTGCGGTGTGGGGTATCAAGATCGCATCAAGATGCGCGGGCGCCAGGTCTGGTTGGCAGAAAGATGTATGACAGTTTGCTATTGAATTTATAGCTGTATGCGCATGATATTCAAGCGCTACAGACCATTTCTATTCAGAGTTTTGCCTTGAAGCGCGGGTTTACTGGTTCTCGCACCGGTTTCGGGCGTCAGCACGCCCGGCAGGTGTGGCGCACCTTGAGGTCTGTCCGTTCTCCCAACGGGTCATTAGAGAACGCTCACATTGGCCTGCAGCAAAAGCGCTCGCAAGCTGCGATCATCCCCAACCTGCATCACGCTTCTGTTCTCCATGACCCAGGCCACACCGCTCCGTCCCAGCGCTTCCAGTCCGCTCGATTCTTTCGTCCCTCTGCTGTTTGTGGCGCTCTGGAGCACCGGCTTTATCGGCGCCAAGCTGGGGCTGCCGTATGTGGAGCCGCTGACCTTTCTGGCGCTGCGGTTTGCCATCGTCATCGTGCTCATGCTCGCGGTGGTGGCCGTAGCCCGTGCACCCTGGCCGCCGTCGGGCAGGGCCTGGCTGCACATCGGGGTGTCGGGCCTGCTGGTGCACGGCGTGTACCTGGGCGGTGTGTTCATGGCCATCGGGCACGGGCTGCCGTCGGGCATCACAGCGCTGGTGGTGGGCTTGCAGCCGCTGCTGACAGCCCTGGTGGCCGGGGCTTTGCTGGGCGAGAAGGTGCGGCCTGCCCAATGGGCGGGCCTGGCCCTGGGCTTCACCGGCGTGGCGCTGGTGGTGGCCGGCAAGGTGGCTACCGTGCCGGCGGGTGCTTTGCTGGGCATGCTGCTGCCGGCGGTGGTCGCGCTGCTGGGCATCACGGCGGGCACGCTGTACCAGAAGCGGTTTTGCCCCTCGTTCGACTTGCGCACGGGCTCGGTGATCCAGTACCTGCCGTGTGCGGTGGCCATGGCTGCGGTCGCCTACGCCACCGAATCCATGGCCATATCGTGGACCGGCGAGTTTGTGTTTGCGCTGGGCTGGCTGGTGCTGGTGCTCTCACTGGGGGCCGTGAGCCTGTTGAACCTGCTCATCCGCCGGGGCGGCGCGGTCAATGTGGCCAGCCTGTTCTACCTGACCCCGCCCACCACAGCGCTGATCGCCTGGGCGATGTTTGGCGAGACGCTCAGCGGCTGGGCGCTGGCGGGGATGGCGCTGGCGGCTGCGGGGGTGTGGCTGGCGCGGCAGACGAAGTAAGAGCCCTGGAGGGCCCTGCGGATCAGAGCTTGCGCAGCCGCTCCAGCGCGGCGCGCAGCGTCTCGTCCTTCTTGGCGAAGCAGAACCGCACCACACGCTGGTCAAACCCGTCGCCATAAAACGCCGACAACGGAATCGCCGCCACGCCCACCTCGCGGGTGAGCCACTGGCAGAAATCGGCCTCGTTCAAATCGCTGATCGCCGAAATGTCCACGCACTGGAAGTAACTGCCCGTGCTGGGCAGCAGCTTGAAACGCGAGCCTGCCAAGCCCTCGCGGAACAGGTCGCGCTTGGCCTGGTAGAACGCGGGCAGCTGCAGGTAGGGCGTGGGGTCTTGCAGGTAGGCAGCCAGCCCGTGCTGCACGGGGGTGTTGACGGTGAACACGTTGAACTGGTGCACCTTGCGGAACTCGGCCGTCAGGGCCGCGGGGGCGGCCACGGTGCCGACCTTCCAGCCGGTGACATGGAAGGTCTTGCCAAAGCTCGACACGATGAAGGCACGCGCGGCGAGGCCGGGAAAGCGTGCGGCGCTCTGGTGCTCGGCACCGTCGAACACCATGTGTTCGTACACCTCGTCGCTGATGAGCAGGATGTCGGTGGGGGCGAGCAGGTCTTCCAACTGGCGCATTTCCTCGGCCGTCCAGATGGTGGCGCTGGGGTTGTGCGGGCTGTTGACGAGGATGGCGCGGGTGCGGGGCGTGATGGCCGCGCTGATCTTGGCAAAGTCAGGGCGGAAGGTGCCGGGCGTGAGCGGTACGCGTACGGCCTTGCCACCGGCCAGCTCGATGTTCGGTACATAGCTGTCGTAGCAGGGGTCGAGCACGATCACCTCGTCGCCCGCGTGCACGATGGCCAGGATGGCGGTGATGATGGCCTGCGTGGCGCCAGCCGTGATGGTGATTTCGGTGTTGGGGTTGTAGGCGCGCCCGTGCAGCGCCTCGATCTTGCGGGCCACGGCTTCGCGCAGGGCGGGCACACCGGTCATGGGCGGGTACTGGTTGTGGCCGGCTTGCATGGCGGCGGTGACGGCGTTCACCAGCTCGGGCGCGCATTCAAAGTCAGGAAAGCCCTGGCCCAGGTTCACCGCCTTGTGTTCGGTGGCCAGCGCCGACATCACGGTGAAGATGGTGGTGCCGACGTTGGGCAGCTTGCTGGGGAAGGCGGGTGTGCGGGCGGTGGTGGAGGTCATGGCGCAGCAGCGTGGAAAACGAGGAAATTCTGGAAGGGTTCAGGGTGCTTCTGGGGCTGGACGGAGGTCACAGCTCGTAGTCGTTGACATGGCCCGTCATCGCGCGGGCAATCAGCTCGCGGCTCAGGCGGTCGCTGAGCAGCTCGGCAAACTTGTAGACAAAGTTGCGCAGGTAGGCGCCGCGCTTGAAGGCCACGCGGGCCACGCTCTGCCCGAACAGGTGGCCCACGGGGCGCACGGCCAGGTCGCCCACCGGGTCATCGCGCATGGCCATCTCGGCCACGATGCCGATGCCCAGGCCCAGGCGCACATAGGTCTTGATCACGTCAGAGTCGATGGCTTCGAGCACGATGCGGGGCGTGAGCTTGCGCGCTGCGAAGGCGTGGTCGATCTTGCCGCGCCCGGTGAATGAGGGGTGGTAGGTGATCAGCGCTTCGTGCGCGAGGTCGTCCAGACCGATGCGTTCCTTTTGCGCCAGAGGGTGGTCGTTGGGCACCACCAGCACGTGCTGCCATTCGTAGCAGGGCAGGGTGACGAGTTCGGGGTAGTCGGCCAGGGATTCGGTGGCCATGCCGATCTCGGCCACCTCGTCGATGATCATGCGGGCCACTTCGTGCGGCGTGGCCTGGTGCAGGCTCACGTTGACCTTGGGGTAGGCCTCGCGCAGGCGGGCCACAGGCACCGGTAGCACATAGCGCGCCTGGGTGTGGGTGGTGGCGATGCTGAGGGTTCCGCTGTCTTGCGCGCTGAACTGCTCGCCAATGCGCTTCAGGTTACCCACCTCGCGCATTATGACTTCGATGCTTTTGAGCACATGCTGGCCGGGCTCGGTGATGCGCTTGAGGCGTTTGCCGTGCCGGGCGAAGATGTCAACGCCCAGTTCTTCTTCCAGCTCGATGATGGCTTTGGAGACGCCTGGCTGCGAGGTATGCAGGGCCTTGGCGGCCTCGGTCAGGTTGAGGTTGCGGCGCGCAGCCTCTTGAACGAAGCGGAATTGGTGCAGATTCATATCGAATATCGCCTAAAGGATTGCATCATTATGCTGCAGTCGTCTAAGCGAATGAACCGCACCCCAGAAATTTCAGAGCGGCGGGCTTTCGCAGGCGATCTCTGCCATCAAGGCCGTCATGCGTGGATCCTCCCCTATGGCGGCCTGGACGTGGAATTGCACGGCGGGGTGGGTGGTGCGCAGCTCCTGCACCAGCAGGGGCAAATCCTCCCGGGCGTGTTTGCCGGTGCCCAGAAACATCGGAACCACTGTGACGACGGTGGCCCCATCGGCCACCAATTGCCGGACGGCGTCCGGCAGGGCGGGTTCACACAGTTCCAGGTAGGCACAGATGGCCCGGCGGTCCGGACTTTGGGAGGCAATGCGCGTTGCGACTGCCTCCATGGGGGCGCGCCACAGGGTGTCTCGGGACCCGTGGGCAAACAGGACGATGGCGTGGGTCATGGGTCGGGGCGAGGTCAGGGTGTCAGCGTCTCAGCACCAGCCAGCCAAAGGCCGCCAGCGAGAGCAGGGAGTAGATCAGGCCGGGCGCCGCCGCTGTCAGCCATGGCGACCAGTTTTGCAGGTTGCCCGCATAGCCAAAGACGTTGTTGAGCAGGAAGAAGCTGATGCCCGCCATCACGCCGCCGAACACGTAGCCCGCGATGCCGCCCGAGCGGAAATGCAGGTACGCAAAAGGCAGCGCCAGCACCACCATCACCAGACAGCTCAAGGGGTAGAACACCTTGCGCCAGAACTCGATCTCGTACTTCTGGGCGGACTGGCCGTTGGCGTTCAGGTGCCGAATGAACTGAAAGAGGTCCAGGGTGGCCATGCGGTCGGGCTTGAGCAAAGAGGCTGCCACCATGTCGGCACTGATCTTGGTCGGCCACTGCAGGGAGGGGCTTTCCAGGTGCTCCACGCGGGCCTCGTTCTTGTCGCTTTGCTGTTCAAAGTGACTACGCTGCACCTTCTCCAGGGTCCACGCTCCATCCGAGCCGAACTGCCCTGACGCGGCCCGCGTCTGCGACGCCAGGCGGCCCTTGTCGTCAAACTCGAAGATGCGCACGTCCAGCATGCCGCCATTGGGGGTGAGCGCGCGCACGTTGACGGCAAAGGAGTGGTCTTCCTGCCGCTCTTTGAGCCATGCGCCCGTGGCCCCAGCTGTCAGCCGCCCCAGGTAGCGCACCTTGATGAGCTGGGCGGTGCGGTCCGTCAGGGGGGCCAGGTAGTCACCGACAGCAAAGGTCAGCAGCACGAAGACGCCACCCAGCGTGAGCAGGGTGCGCAGCGCCCGCCAGGGGCCCATGCCGCTGGTGCGCATGATGGTGAACTCCGAGCTTTGGGCCAGGCGGGCCATCACAAAGATGGTGCCGATCAGCACGGTGATGGGCAGCAGTTCATACAGATGGCTGGGAATGCTGAGCACCACAAACAGCAGCGCGTGCGATAGCTGGTAGCCATCCTCCCCCGCACGGCCCACCCAGCGGAGCTCATCCACCAGGTCAAAAAAGAAGAACAGGGCCAGAAAGCCCACAGTGACGAAGGTGACGGCGCCCAGCGCCTCACGGTGGATCAGGCGGCGGATGGTTTTCATGCGGACTGCCCTCCGGTGCGCAGGGACTGCCATAGCCGGCCCATCGTCCATTGGTTGTGTCGGACAGCAAGCACCAGCAGTGAGGCCGTCAGCATGCCGCCGTGCAGCAGCAGCATGAAACTGGTCAGGCCCAGCCGGTCCGCGCCCACCCAGCTCTGGCCCAGGGTCATGAGGTTGTAGTAAACGATGAAGGCAAACAGCGCAAACACCATGCTCGTGCTGCGCGCTGCGCGTGGGTTGACGCTGGCCACGGCCAGACCCAGCAGCACAAAGTTGAGCGCGGCCAGTGCCAGGCCGAGGCGCCAGCCCAGCTCGGCGCGGTAGGCCGGCACCGGCCGCATCACGAGGTCGTAGGTCGTGCGTGTCTTCACCGCCAGTTCTTCCGCCGCACCTGGGGCTGCACTACCGATGCGGGTGCCGTACAGGCTGAACTCGCTGATCTTCACGCCTGGCTTGTCCCGCGAGGTCTCCAGGCGCTGACCGTCGCTCAGCAGGGCCATGCGTTCACCGCCCTGGGTCTCCAGCCGGGCGCTGCGGGCGGAGGTGACGGATTCGCGTTTGCCGTCATTGGCGGCAATGAAGACGTTGTTGGCGGCCTGCGTGTCGGGGGTGTCCTTTTCGATGAAGAACACCCGGCTGCCGTTGGACGACTCCTGGAACTCGCCCGGTGCAATGCGGTCGATGTCGCTGCGCTGCTCGTAGCGGGTCTTGAGCTCCTGGATCTGGGAGTTGGCCCAGGGCCACACCAGCAGCGACAGTACGGCAATCACCACCATCACCGGCCAGGCAAAGCGCAGCAGGGGTCGCACCAGACTGATGAGGCCGCGCCCGCTGGCGAACCAGATCACCATTTCGCTGTCGCGGTACATGCGCGATAGCGTGCCGACCACCGCAATGAACAGACTGAGGCTGAGAATGGTGGGCAATTGCCCCAAGACGGTGAAGCCCATGACGAGCATCACGTCGGACGGGCTGACGCTGCCCTTGGAGGCCTGGCCCAGCGTGCGGATGAGCATCATGGTCATGACCACGGTCACCAGCACCACAAGGGTCGCGCCGAAGCTGCGCGCCAGCTCCTTGCGGATGGATGAATCGAATAACATTGGCTGGAAGGAAAACACCAATTATGAACTTTGATCTCAAGACCCTTGAACTTGCTGCGGCAGCCTCGGAGAAATGTGACCTGCTGATCGTCCTGCTTCCCGAGGGCTTCAAGCCGGGCAAGGACGCGCTGTCTGCCCTGGCAGCCCTGGCGCTCAAGAACGGAGATCTGACCACCAAAGCCGGTAAACACCTGCAGCTCTACCAGGTGCCTGCCGTCGCAGCCCGCCGCGTGGTGCTGGTGGGCTTAGGTGATGGCTCGGCGCGCGCAACGCGCCAGGCGCTGCAGTCGCTAGGCGGCGCCATCAAGGCGCCACACACCAAGCGCGTGGTGCTGTGTTTCGCGGGCGAGGCCCAGGCGGCGGCCGTCAGCGCTGCTGTTCAGGCCGTGGCAGACGTGAGCTATGTGTACACCACCACCAAGACCAAGGTGGAGGCACGCAGCCTGAGCCGCTGCGTGGTGGGCGTGCCGGATGCGGCCAGCGCGCGTGACGGGTTTGACAGCGGTGTGGCCTTGGTGGCTGGCGTGGAGTTTGCGCGGGAATGGGGCAACCGCCCGGCCAACCATGCCACCCCCAGCCTGCTGGCTGACGCGGCCAAAACCCTCGCCAAGCTGCCACGCATCCAGTGCAAGGTGCATGGCCCCGCAGAGGTGGCGCGCCTAGGCATGGGCGCTTTCATGGCGGTGGCCAAGGGCTCTGAAGAGCCGCTGCGTTTCATCGAGCTGCGCTACAACGGCGCGGCCAAGGACCAGGCGCCCATCGTTCTGGTGGGCAAAGGCATCACCTTTGACACCGGCGGTATCTCGATCAAGCCCGCGCCCGAGATGGACGAGATGAAGTTCGACATGTGCGGCGCTGCCAGCGTGCTGGGCACCTTCCGCGCGCTGGGAGAGTTGCAGCCTGCCGTCAATGTGGTGGGCCTGATCCCCGCGTGCGAAAACATGCCCGACGGGCGCGCCGTCAAGCCGGGTGATGTGGTCACCAGCATGAGCGGGCAGACCATCGAGATTTTGAACACCGATGCAGAAGGGCGCCTGGTGTTGTGCGATGCGTTGACCTACGCCGCGCGATTCAAGCCTGCCGCGGTGGTGGATATCGCCACACTGACGGGTGCCTGCGTGATCGCGTTGGGCGGCGTGCGCAGCGGCCTGTTCGCCAACAACGATGGTCTGGCGGAGTCTTTGCAGGCGGCCGGCGAAGCCGCGCAAGACCTTTGCTGGCGCATGCCCCTGGATGACGACTATGCGGACGGCCTCAAGAGCAACTTTGCCGACATGGGCAATGTGGCTGGCCGTGCGGGCGGTTCCATCACTGCAGCCAAGTTCTTGCAAAAGTTCGTGGGCGACATGCCATGGGCGCACTTGGACATTGCAGGCACCGCGTGGAAAGGCGGCGCGGCCAAGGGTTCTACCGGCCGGCCCGTGGGTCTGCTGGTGCACTATGTGCTCGAACAGTCCAGGTCGCAGGTCCGTACGGCAAAGGCCCCTAAGTCCACGTCGCGCTCTGCGACCAGCAAGGCGGCTACGGGCACTGCCCGCAAGCCTGCCGCTAAGCGGCCCGCTGGCAGCAAGTCTGCCTGACCGTGCCATGACCGATGTGGCCTTTCACTTCAATGCGCCCGACAAGCTGGCGTATGCATGCCGGTTCTCGCGCAAGGTGCAGCGCAGCGGAGCCCGCCTGGTCATCGCAGCGCCGGCGGACGCGCTCCAGACGCTGGACCGCATGCTCTGGCTGATGGCCCCCCAGGACTTTGTGGCCCATTGCCACGCCGATGCTGACGAAGAGCTGGTTCAGGCTTCGCCGGTATTGCTGGCGCAAGATGCACGCTTGGCGCCGCACCACGAAGTCTTGCTGAATCTTCATGCAGAAGTGCCCGAGGGTTTTGGCCGGTTTGACCGCCTGGTGGAAGTCGTGAGTGCCCAGGACGAAGCCGACCGTGCCCAGGCGCGCACGCGGTGGCGCCATTACGCGTCCCGCGGCTATGCCATTACCCGCCACGATCTGGTGCTGAAAGCGGGCTGATGGCGCTCCCCCCCAAGACCCCTCCGCGTTTCGTACCCACGCTCACCGAAGTGGTGCAAGTGCCCGACGCCGCATCCCCGGCGCAGGGCGCTACGAATCCAGCAGCGCGTATGACAGTTCTTTCTCCATCGCAGTCGGCTGCGCTTGCAAAGGCAGCTCCGCCCGCAGTGCGGCCTGCTCCGATGCAACAGGGCAGTGCGCCAGTCGCTGTGGCGCGTCCTGTCGCTCCGCCCTTGGTTGCGCCACCACCGGTGGTTTCTCCTCAAGCGTCTCGCGCTGCGGCTTCATCTGCCCAGCAACGCCCATCAACCTTCGCTGCGGCCACTTCCGTAGGGATGCCTCCGGTGTCCGCGCCTGTTGCAGCCCGCGCTTTGCCCGAAGGGATGGAGGAATACATGGTGCACCGCGTCATGCAGCGTGTGGATGTGGTGCTCGATCAGCGCCTTCGCGAGGCAATCGCCACAGTGGTGCAGGAGCAGACGCGTTCGGTACTGCCACGCCTGCGCGAAGAGATCGAATCAGTGGTTCGGCATGCGGTGTATGAAGCCGTGGCTGACGAGTTGGCCAGTGGTGCGCCGCCTCCGCCAAAGGGATGACAGGGTATTCCCCTGTGGTTTCTCTCGCGTTTAATCGTGTTCCCTAATGATCTGGCCCGTAAATTGCGATATGTTCGCCTGCGTTGAGACACAAGAAGATTCTCAGCGTTTATCTTTACTGGAGATTTGATATGCAATTGAAGTTGAAACTGACCGTGGTTGCTGCTATCGCGGCTGTTGCTGGTGTGGCCTCTGCACAAGAGCAGGTGGTCAAGATCGGCCACGTGGCTCCGGTTTCCGGCGCCCAAGCCCACTACGGCAAGGACAACGAAAATGGCGCCCGCATGGCCATTGAAGAGCTGAACGCTCAAGGCGTCACCATCGGCGGCAAGAAGATCAAATTCGAGCTGCAGGCTGAAGATGACGCTGCCGATCCAAAGCAGGGCACTGCTGCCGCACAAAAGCTGTGCGACTCCAAGGTCGTTGGCGTTGTCGGCCACCTCAACTCCGGTACCACGATTCCCGCCTCCAAGGTGTACAACGATTGCGGCATCCCCATGGTGACGGGCGCTGCAACCAACCCCAACCTGACCAAGCCTGGCTACAAGACCACGTTCCGTATCATCGCCAACGACAACGCCCTGGGCGCTGGTTTGGCGTTCTACGCTGTGGACACGCTGAAGCTCAAGACCGTTGCGATCATCGATGACCGTACGGCTTACGGCCAAGGCGTTGCCGACGTGTTCAAGAAGACCGCTACGGCCAAGGGCATGAAGGTGGTGGACGAGCAGTTCACGACCGACAAGGCCACCGACTTCATGGCGATCTTGACCGCCATCAAGGCCAAGAACCCCGACGCTATCTTCTACGGCGGCATGGACCCTCAAGCCGGTCCCATGCTGCGCCAGATGGAGCAACTGGGCATGGCCAACGTCAAGTACTTCGGTGGTGACGGCGTTTGCACGTCTGAAATCGCCAAGCTGGCTGCTGGCGCCAAGACCCTGGCCAACGTGATCTGCGCCGAAGGCGGCTCCTCGCTGGCCAAGATGCCTGGCGGCACCGCCTGGAAGGCCAAGTACGACGCCAAGTACCCTGGCCAGTTCCAGGTCTACAGCCCCTACACCTATGACGCCACGTTCCTGCTGGTGGACGCCATGAAGCGCGCCAACTCCGTGGACCCCAAGGTGTACGTGAACGAACTGGCTAAGGCCAACTTCAAGGGCGTGACTTCTACCATCGCCTTCGAGCCCAACGGCGAAATGAAGAACCCAGCCATCACGCTGTACGTCTACAAGGACGGCAAGAAGACACCTCTGTAATTGGAGTGTGGCTCGCTGCTGCAGGGTGCAATGCCCTGCAGCCATCAAAAAAGGCTTCCCTCGGGAAGCCTTTTTGTTGTCGCTGACTCGTCCTGAATGAGGTTGACACCTTTCTGTTCATCGGAAAGGAAAGTCAAATGGATCAATGGGTTAAGAGAACGCAGAAGGACTACACGCTGGCCTTTAAGCTGGCAGTGGTGGATCAGGTAGAAAGAGGGGAGCTGACGTACGGGCAAGCTCAGGAGCGCTACGGGATCCAGGGGGCCTCGACCGTATTGGTCTGGCTGCGCAAGCATGGCCGCTAAGACTGGAGGGCTGCATCATCGGGCTCCAAAGGAGCCGTCCCCATGCAAGAGCCCGTCAAGCCGCTGACACCCGAGCAGCGCATCAAGGATGCTGGAAGTGCAGCTGAAGCAGGTGTAGGGGAAAGCGCAGTTCTTCGAGGCGGTGGTCCATGTGCTTAAGCGCGACCATGGGGTAACCGTCACAAAAAAGCCTGCTGGCAAGTCCTCCAAGAAAAGCTTGTCTAAGGGCTGAGCGTTGTGAGGGCTTGCCAGTACATGGGTATCAGCCGGCAGGCGCACTACAAGGCCCTGGCCTGTCAGCGGCTGCGAGATGAGCAACGGGCCAGCGTGGTGGCCATGGTCGATGAGAAGCGGCGGCACCAGCCGCGCATCGGCACACGCAAGCTGCACTTCATCCTGAAGGCGCCGCTGCAGCACGCGGGCATCAAGCTCGGTCGTGATGCTTTGTTCGACATCCTGCGTCACGAACGGATGCTGGTCTTGCCCAAACGGTCGTACCACAAGAGAACTAACAGCCACCATCGCTTCCGGCGTCATCCCAACCTGCTCAAAGAGGCCGCGACCAAGGTGGCGCCTAGCGGCTGCGAACAGCTGTGGGTGGCCGATATTACGTACCTGCCTACCAAAGAAAAGCCTGCTTACCTGAGCCTGGTAACGGATACCTATTCCCGCAAGATCGTGGGCTGGCACGTACATGAAGGGCTGGAAACTGCCCAGGTCAGCCAGGCGCTGAAAATGGCCCTGCGCTACCGGCAGACCAGCCAGCGACTGGTGCACCACTCCGATCGGGGCATCCCGTACTGTTCGGCACAGTACCAGCGCATCCATGCTCTCCATGCGATCACCTGCTCGATGACCGATGGGTACGACTGCCACCAGAATGCCTTGGCAGAACGGATCAACGGCATCCTGAAGATGGAATTCCTGCTGCACCGCCCCGCAAACCTGGAGCAAGCCAGGACCATGGTGAGGGAGTCAGTGCGCATGTACAACGAGCAACGGCCCCACCTGTCCCTAGAATACAAAACGCCCGATGCGGTGCACCGGGCGTCTCTTGCAAGCCAACTACGGCTAGGGCTCAGTCCCGCATAGGTGTCAACCTATTCCAGGACGGGTCACGCGCGTAGCCAATTCCTTAATTGGAGTTGGCAGATGAGCACTAGCCGTTAGCGCCTCACCTGCAGTGAGCCCGGGTTCACGATGTTGGTGGGTGTGCCTTTGATGAAGTTCACCACGTTGTCAAAAGCTGCACCAAAGTATAGCTCATAGCTGTCCTGCTCCACGTACCCGATATGTGGCGTGCAGATGCAGTTTTCGAGACGGAGCAGGGCATGGCCTTGCAGGATGGGTTCGCTCTCGAACACATCCACCGCTGCCAGGCCTGGACGACCCCGGTTGAGGGCCGCGATCAGTGCGTCCGGCTCGATCAGTTCTGCACGTGATGTATTGACCAGCAGCGAAGTGGGCTTCATGCACGAGAGATCTTCGAGCGAGATGATGCCGCGCGTCTCGTCGTTCAGGCGCAGGTGCAAAGAGATCACGTCGCATTGCGAGAAGAACTCTTCCCGCGTGGCCGCAGCCTGATAACCGTCTGTCAGCGCCTGCGCGCGCGATGCTTCACGGCCCCAGACGCGCACGTTCATGCCAAACGCGCGTCCGTACCCAGCCACCAATTGACCAATGCGGCCATAGCCCCAGATACCCAGGGTCTTCCCCCTCAGCACGTTGCCAATCCCGAAGTTGGCAGGCATCGAGGCGGTCTTGAGACCAGACTGCTGCCAGGCGCCATGCTTGAGGTTGGAGATGTACTGGGGCAGTCGGCGCATGGAGGCCATCACCAGGGCCCAGGTCAGCTCAGCCGGTGCCACAGGGGACCCCACCCCCTCTGCCACGGCAATGCCGCGCTCGGTACATGCCGCCACATCAATGTGGCTGCCAATCTTGCCGGTTTGTGCAATGAGCTTGAGCCGAGGGAGCTTCTCGACCAATTGGCGCGTGATCTGGGTCCGTTCACGGATCAGCACGATAATGTCTGCATCTTTGAGCCGCACCGAAAGCTGCCCCAGCCCCTTGACTGTGTTGGTGTAGACCTTGGCGGTGTATGCGTCGAGCCGCGATGCGCAATGCAGCTTGCGCACTGCATCCTGGTAATCGTCGAGGATCACAATGTTCATCCCGACATTGTGCCTTGGCGGGCGCAGGGAAGAGCCACCTGAGCCCTGTGGGCAAGCCAAAGTCTCCAATTTTTGGTGACGGAGTGCTGCGCAGATACCGGAAATAGCCGCATCACTTCGCACGACCGCACGATTGGCGCAGGCTGGCGTCAGTGTTTGGTGTCGATCAAGATCTGGTAAGGCTCTGCACCAGCCTTGGGGCTGTGGGGACGGTCCTAACACCCCTCATCGGCGGTAGCTCCGTAGTCTGAAGACGAGGCCGCCACAGTGGTCGGTACGCAGGAGCGTTTGCCACCTTAGGCGCCCGCAATGTCCAGTAAATCAGGCCCTGAGAGCCTCGGATGCCGCCAAACGGTCCAGCTCTGCGCAGACGTCTGCCATGCGGCCTGCAATCACCAGGCGTCCGGTACTTGCGGCATCAGAAGTCCGGCGCAGCACTTTGGTTGTTCGTGGGCTGCAGGATGTCGTCCCCACCGCTGATAGGAAAGCTTGCCGTTTGCTGCCTGCGATGTGCGTTGGCAGAAAGGAGCGGTGTGTGTCGGGCGAACGGGCTGGACTTTCTGGCGTTCGTGCAGGTGGTTTGGCCGTAAAAGGCCAGTTCCCGCGAGGAGCGCGTGGTCCCTGGTGCTGTTCAGCACGATGAAGTGCGGCAACGTCTGCAGCCCGTCTTTGCGAAATAAAGGGCGATGCATTCCCAAATTCAGTGGGCTCTCTCGTCACTGCTTGCGCTAGCAGGACCGTCCTACCTGCGGGCGTTTGCTCCGCACTCGCAAACAGCCTTTTGAGGCGGCGAACAGGGCTCTGCAGGGCAGAAAGGGTGAACAAAGCAATTCCCATGTGAAAACTCCGAAAGTCGGGGGTTGAACATAGGCAGGATTGCAAAGTGGCTGAGTACCAGAACACCCAAAAGCAGCGCGAGACCATCCCCTGCGGTGCAGGCAGCTGCCCCGCCGATTCATCACACATAGCTTGGGAGTTGTTGGCACTCAACGGGACCCGCATCGCAGGGCTGGTGTACTGATCAGAATCTGTCCACCAAACGCCCGCCACCCACGGTGCGGCCCCTGAGCGCGTGCTACATCAGCATGGTGTTGCGGATAAGGCCCACTGCCAGGCCTTCGATCTCGAAGGGCTCACCCGGCTGCACCACGATCACGGGATAGTCTGGGTTTTCGGGCAACAATTCAATGGCGTTGGCGGTGCGGCGAAGGCGCTTGACAGTGACGTCGTCACCCAGGCGGGCGACGATGATCTGGCCGTTGCGGGCTTCGCGAGTGGACTGAACGGCCAGCAAATCGCCATCCATGATGCCCGCGTCACGCATGGACATGCCCCGCACCTTGAGCAGGTAATCGGGCTTGTGCTGGAAGAGCCTGTTTTCTACGCTGTAGGTCTGGTCTACATGTTCCTGCGCGAGAATGGGCGACCCCGCAGCCACCCGTCCCACCAAAGGCAAGACCAGTTGCGACAGGCCCGGGATGGGCAGGCTGAACTGGCTGCCGCGCGCGGCGTTGATGGAGCGCACCGTGTCGCTGCGCAGGCGGATGCCCCGCGAGGTGCCACTGACCAGCTCAATCACCCCTTTACGGGCCAGTGCCTGAAGGTGTTCTTCGGCCGCGTTGGCTGACTTGAAACCCAGCTCGGCCGCGATTTCTGCGCGGGTGGGAGGCGCGCCGGTGCGTGCGATAGCGGTCTGGATGAGATCCAGAATCTGCTGCTGGCGGGCGGTGAGTTTGGGGTTGTCGAGCATGGTGGTTTCCGGTGCGGGCGGTTACAGTGATGAATAACTGTTTTTTAATCCAGTAACTGTATTTTTCACCAGTTTTTCGGAGTATGCAAGTGAGTGGGCAAAAAATTGTGGTTTTGGGCACCGGTGGCACGATTGCGGGCACCTCGGCCCAAGCGGGGGACAACATTGGCTACACCGCCGCGCAGGTGGGCGTGGAACAACTGCTGACGGCCGTGCCCGGTCTGCAGGCTCTGGCAGGTGGCGCCTTGGTTGCAGAGCAAGTTGCGCAGATCGACAGCAAGGACATGGATGGTGAGGTGTGGCGCACGCTGGCATCGCGTTGCGCCCACCATTTGAATGACTCGGAGGTGAGGGGGGTGGTCATCACCCACGGTACGGACACCCTGGAAGAAACGGCGTGGTTCTTGCACGAAGTGCTGGATGCCGCCAAGCCCGTGGTTCTGACCTGCGCGATGCGGCCTGCCACAGCCTTGACCCCCGATGGCCCCCAGAACCTGCTGGACGCGGTGGCAACGGCATTGGCACCCGGTGCAACGGGTGTGCTGGCCGTTGCGGCGGGTGAAGTGCATGGCGCACGGCATGTGCAAAAAGTGCATCCCTACCGCGTCAATGCCTTCAGCTCGGGGGATGCTGGACCTCTGGGGTGGGTGGAAGAAAGTGTGGTCCGTTGGGCATGCAATGGCCCAGTAGTGCCGGTAAATAATGCCGTTGGTGCTATGAATAATATAGTGAGCGCTGCGACTTGGCCGTGGGTGGAAATCGTCATGAACCATGCGGGGGCATCGGGCAGGGCGGTGGATGCGCTGGTGCGAGAGGGCGTGCAGGGCCTGGTGGTGGCCTGCACCGGCAATGGCACGATCCACCACGATTTGGAGGCCGCTTTGGTGCGCGCGCAGAACGCCGGAGTGCGGGTGGTGCGCTCCACCCGCTGCGCGGAGGGGCAGGTGCTGCCCAAGCCGGGTGATGTGCTTCCCGCCTCGCAGGGCCTGTCGCCGGTGAAGGCGCGGGTTGCCCTGATGCTGGATTTGCTGCGGATGCATTGATCTAAAAAGGGCCGGCAGCCGTGTTCACCGCACTCAAGACACACGCCTGGGCGTACCCCGCGCTGGAGGTCGTCCACATCATCGGTATTGCGTTGCTGCTGGGCAATCTGCTGCTGCTGGAGGTGCGGGTCTTCGGACGTGGTGCGGCATTGCCGGTGAAAGACCTCGCGCGGCTCGGTCTCGCAGTGGCGCTGTGCGGCTTCGGATTGGCCGCAGCGTCGGGGCTGCTGATGTTTGCCACCCAGTCTGCGGAGCTGCTCAGCAACCGCGCCTTCACCTTGAAGATGCTGTTGTTAATGCTTGCGGGCTGTAACGCGGCGTGGTTTCATGCACGCGGTTCGCTTGCAAGCCTGGATGGGTTGGCACGCTTGCAGATGCTGGTGTCCACCGTGATCTGGCTGTCGGTGGTGGCCTGTGGCCGCTGGATTGCGTACCTTTGATATGACCCCTTGAACCGGGTTTTATTCCTACGGGAGTCTTTATGGGCTTGCAACGTCGTCATGTGCTGATCGCCGCGAGTGCCTTGCCTTTGGGGGCACACGCGCACCACGGCTGGAGCAGTTTTGATGCGGACCGACCGCTGTATCTGGAGGGCACAGCGCGCAAGGTGCGGTGGCAAAACCCGCATGCAGAGCTGGAGCTCGAATTGCCCGCTGCGCTCCGGTTGCCTCCAGATCTTGCCCAGCGGCCTGTGCCTGCACAGACCGCGCCGGTGGACGGACGCGCACTACTGGCCAAAACCGTGCTGCCCACCCGCAAGGACCGGGTCTGGGAGGTTGAGCTGGCTCCGTTGACCCGCATGCAGGCCTGGCTGGTGCCAGAGATCAAGCCGGGTACGGCCGTGTCGGTGGTGGGCTTTGGCCTGCGAGATGAAAAGGGTGAGGCAGTGCTGCGCGCCGAATACCTGTTTGTGGACGGCAAGGCCTACGGGTTACGGTCCAGCCCCGCCTGAGCCCAGGCACGTGCCCGCAGCGGGCGGTTGTCGCGGCCACCGCGCGGCAGGGCGGCCCATGAAAAAAGCGACGCCCTGGTGCGGTGCGTCGCTTTCAGGAGGCTTGACTGCCCAACGTGCGTCAGGCGGATCTTGGCCCTTGGTTCATTGCATCAGCTGGCCAGCGCCTGCAGCGCGCGCGCAGTGATCTCGTCCACGCTGCCCGTACCGCTGATGGCGCGGTACTTGGGCGCTGCGGCGGGTTCGGCCTTGGCCCAGTTGCTGTAGTAGTCCACCAGGGGGCGCGTCTGGTCGCTGTAGACCTGCAGGCGCTTCTTGACGGTTTCTTCCTTGTCGTCTTCGCGCTGGATCAGTTCTTCACCGGTCACGTCATCCTTGCCTTCGACCTTGGGTGGGTTGAACTTGACGTGGTAGGTCCGGCCGCTGGCCGGGTGCGAGCGGCGGCCGCTCATACGTTCGATGATGGCGTCAAAGGGCACATCGATTTCGAGCACGTAGTCGAGCTTGACGCCGGCGGCCTTCATGGCGTCGGCCTGGGGAATGGTGCGGGGGAAGCCGTCAAACAGGAAGCCGTTGGCGCAGTCTGGCTGCGTTATGCGCTCCTTGACGAGACCGATGATGATGTCGTCGCTGACCAGGGCGCCCGAGTCCATCACGGCCTTGGCCTGCAGGCCCAAGGGGGTGCCAGCCTTGACGGCGGCACGCAGCATGTCGCCGGTGGAGATCTGGGGGATGCCGTACTTCTGGCAGATGAATGTGGCTTGCGTGCCCTTTCCGGCGCCAGGCGCGCCCAACAGAATCAGTCTCATGGATGTCCTCGAAGGTTAGAAATCGGGTGGCGCCGCTGGCGGGGACGTTCGAAGGGCGCCTGTAGCCGTTCTGTGCGCCCGGGATGCGGTGCTCTCGTTACAGTTGAGGATAGCATGTGACCACCTTGCGCGGACTTACATGGGTGACCGTTTCTAGGTCGGTGCCTCCATGGGAGCGCTGCAAGGGTCATCTGTGCGACCCCGGATGCATCCAACATGCACGCCAACGCGGATCGTTGGCGGCTGAAAACTGTCAGCGAAACAGCGCGCGGACCCGCTCCAGGTCCTCCGGTGTGTCCACGCCAGGGCCCGGCGCCGCGTCTGCCAGGTGAACGGCGATGCGGTGGCCGTGCCACAGTGCACGGAGCTGTTCCAGCGCCTCGATGGCCTCGGTCGGCGCAGGCGCCAATTGTGGAAACTCCCGCAGAAACCCCGCGCGATAGCTGTAGATCCCAACGTGGCGTAGCGGTGCAAAGCCTTGCAGTGCCTTCACGCCGGGCTGGGCGGCCTGTGCTGCACCCTGCCACCAGGCCGTGCCAGTATGGTCGCGCCCAAAAGGGATGGGCGCGCGGCTGAAGTAATGGGCCAGGCCCCGCGCGTCCAGCACCACCTTCACCACGTTGGGGTTGGTGTAGTCGGCCAGGGACGCGATGGCATGGGCGGCGGTGCCCATGCTGGCTCCAGGGCGCTGGCCGTATTGACCATCTCGATCTTGCAGCAGGGCGGCCACTGCATTGATGAGCGCGGGGTCTATCAGGGGCTCGTCGCCCTGCACGTTGACAACGATATCGTCACCCTGCAGCCCCAGTTGTGTGCAGGCCTCGGCCAGCCGGTCACTGCCGCTGGCGTGGTCGGCGCGGGTCATGACGGCATCCACACCATGGACTGCGCAGGCTTGCAGGATGCGGGCGTCGTCTGCAGCCACCACCACGCGGACTGCGGCGCTCTGCGCAGCGCGCTGGGCTACGCGCACCACCATGGGCAGGCCCGCAATGTCGGCCAGGGGCTTGTCGGGCAAGCGGCTCGACGCCATGCGTGCCGGTATCAGCACGGTGAAGGGGCTGTGGGCTGCGGGGGGCACGGGGGCGCTCACTGCTCCAGTTCCTCGTCGGTCAGGGTGCGGGCTTCGTTCTCCAGCAGCACCGGGATTCCGTCGCGCACCGGGTAGGCCAGCCGCGCGCTGCGCGAGACGAGTTCCTGAGCCTCGCGGTCATACGTCAAAGGGCCTTTGGTGACGGGGCAGACCAGCAGTTCAAGCAGTTTTGGGTCCATGGGGGAGAGGCTTTCCGGGTGGGTTCGTTCAGGCAGGGGCAGATGATAGCGGCGGCTTCTTGCCTCCTGGGCTGGGATTGATCTGGTTCAGCCAGTCATCCAGGGCAACAAAAAAGCGCGGGTCCAGCTGCGTGGCCAGCGGCACAGCCAGAGCGTCCGGATGGCGCGCCCAGAGCTTCACCGCGTCCTTTTCTGTGCAAACTAGCCGTAAGCGCTGGTCGGATATGCGCTGCCAGCTATAAAAATCATAGTGATCGGGTAAGGCCTCGGTGTGCTCCAGCGTCAGGCGCTGGGTGCGCAACATGGCAAAGAACTCGGCGGGTCGGGCCACAGCGGCCACCGCATGCAGGGGCTGCCCTTGCAGTTGTGCCAGTGGCACGTGGTGGCCGTCCGATTGCACGGCATAGGGCGCCAGGCTGCGTTGGAGGGCAAATGCCAGCGCTGTGGTGCCGCGCGGCGGTGCGCTGCCTGCATGCAGCACCATGTCCACGGGGCGGGGCCAGGGCTCCCGCAGCGGGCCTGCGGGCAGCAGAAAGCCGTTGCCGATGCCTCGGTCGTTGAAAATGCAGATTTCCAGGTCACGCCGCAGTGCCAGGTGCTGCAAGCCGTCGTCGCAGACGATCACGTCGGTGTAGGGGTGGGCCGCTAGTAGCGCACGTGCGGCGGTGATGCGCCGTGGGGCCACATACACGGGCACTACGCTGGCACCTGCCACGCTGCGGGCAATCAAGGCCGGCTCGTCGCCCACCTCGCTGGCGGGGCTGTCGGGTTGCACGGCACGGCAGTCTTGTGTACTGCGACCGTAACCGCGCGAGATCACGCCCGGGCGCAGACCACGCGCCTGCAAGTGTTTGACGAGTGCGATGACCACCGGGGTCTTGCCGGCGCCTCCAGCAATCACGTTGCCCACCACGATGACAGGGCGGCCCGGGTGTTCGGAGCGAAGCCAGCTCCTGCGGTACAGCCAGCGGCGCAGGGCTACCAAGGCGCCATACATCAGGGAGACGGGCCATAACGCCCATGCCGCTGGACCCCGGGATTGCCAGATGTTTAGCAGCCGTTGTTCGGCCGTGGCAGAGGAGGGAGAGGAGGCCTGCGGGGCCGAAGCCCGGGGCGGCTGCGGCCCGGAAGCGGCCATGCCCGTCAGCGGCTGGCCGCGCGGCCCGACGCGGACGACTGCGTGGCAAACGTGATCTGCGTGAGGCCCACGCGGCGCGCGGCTTCCATCACAGTGACCACGGACTGGTGTGGCGACATGGCGTCGGCGCTGATGATGACCACGCTGTCGCGGCCTGCGGTGGCGGCACTGCGCAGAGCCTGGGCGATGGCATCCACGCTTTTGCCTTCCACGCCGGTCTTGTTGACGGCGTAGCGACCGTCTGCGGCCACCGACACGATCACTTCCTTGGGGTGGTCGCGCTGTTGCTCGGCATCGGCTACGGGCAGGGTGAGCTGCAACTCCGTGAACTTGCTGTAGGTGGTGGTGAGCATCAGAAAGATGAGGATCACCAGCAGCACGTCGATGAACGGGATCAGGTTGATCTCGGGCTCATCCTTGGCGCGGGGGCGAAAGTTCATGGCGCTTATTTGGCTTTGCGCAGGCGCAGGATGTGGCGAACGAACTGCTCCGAAGCCAGCTCCAGCGTGAGCAGGTAAGCGTCCACGCGGGCCCGGAAGTAGCGCCAGAAGATCAGCGAAGGGATCGCCACGATCAGGCCAAATGCCGTGTTGTAGAGCGCAATCGAGATGCCATGTGCCAGCTGTGCCGGGTTGCCACCGCCCATGGCCTGGCCCACACCGCCGCCGCCGGCTTGCGAACCAAAGATCTCGATCATGCCGATGACGGTGCCCAGCAGGCCCAGCAGCGGCGCGGCCGAGGCGATGGTGGCCAGGGCCGACAGGTACTTCTCCAGCCGGTGCGCTACCGCGCGGCCGGTGCCTTCCATGGCGGCGCGCAGGTCGGTTTCGCTGCACTGGGGGTTGCTGTTGAGGGTACGCAGGCCGCTGGCCAGCACTTCACCCAGGGCCGAGTTCTGGGCCAGCTGGTTCACCACATCGGGGGTGGGCAAGGCCTTGGACGACACCGTGATGGCTTCGTCGAGGAGTTTGGGGGGGGCCACGCGGGCCGTTTTCAGGGCCAGAAAACGTTCAAAAATCAGTGCCAGTCCCAGGACGGAACACGCGATCAGGGGCCAGATGGGCCAGCCTGCGGCTTGTATGATGGACAGCAAATCTCTCTCCGCGCAGATGAAAGCAATCGGCGATTATGGCCTAGCTTGCGGCGGCCACCGCGTCACAAACCGTTACGTTATCGCGAACGCCACCCATCACCGCGCTCACCCACAAAAACTGTGGATAACTTTGTGGGCAACCCACATCCGCAGCCCCGCAAAGTGGCTCCGCGCCGTGCTTGCAACAGATTGATGAAAAATTGTGCAATGAAAAACATATATAAATCAACAACTTGCACGTGTTCTCGTGTTTTGCGGCCGATTGGGGTGTCTGGGTTGAAGGCAGCGCCCGCTGGCCCGAAACTGTGGAGTACTCGCAGGGGGGGCGCCACGCCAACGCGCGCCGTTTCTCATGTTTGATCGCTCAAGCCCAGCAGCGGCGCCCCGTATCTGGGAAGTTGGCGCGCTGTGCCGCGCCATTGCTGATGCTCTGGAGGCGCGCTTCAATCCTGTTGCGGTGCGCGGGGAGATCACGGGCTTCTCGCGCGCGTCCAGCGGTCATTGTTATTTTTCGATCAAGGACGCCAACGGGCAGTTGCGCTGCGCCATGTTCCGCCGCGCAGCCACGCTGCTTGACTTTTCGCCGCGCGATGGCGAATTGGTGGAAGTGCGCGGGCGGCTTGGCGTGTACGAGGCGCGAGGCGATCTGCAGTTCATCGTGGAGAGCATGCAGCGTGCGGGGCAGGGCGCGCTGTTCGAGCAGTTCCTGCGCCTGAAGGCGCAGCTCGACGCCGAAGGCCTGTTCGACACGGCGCGCAAGCGCCCGCTGCCGCTGCAGCCGCGCGGCATTGGCCTGGTCACCTCGGCGGGTGCGGCTGCGTTGCACGATGTGGTGACGGCGTTGCGCCGCCGGGTGCCGCACATTCCGGTGGTGCTGGTGCCCGCGCAGGTGCAGGGTGTGGCCGCCCCGCCGTCGATCATTGCGGCGCTATCAAAACTGTATCTGCTGGCGCAAGCGGGGCGGGCGCAGGGGGGTGATTCGAATCCCAATCCGCCCATTGACGTGATTCTGCTGGTGCGTGGGGGCGGCTCCATCGAGGACCTGTGGGCCTTTAACGACGAGCAACTGGCCCGCACCATCGTGCAAAGCCCGGTGCCCCTGGTCAGCGGGGTGGGGCACGAGACGGATTTCACCATCGCCGACTTTTGCGCCGACCTGCGCGCTCCCACGCCCACGGCGGCGGCCGAGCTGGTGGCCCAGCCGCGCGAAGTCTGGCTGGGAGCGCTGGAGTTGCTCGCAGGCCGCCTCAGCGATGGCGTGCAGCGCCAGCTCGATACCCGTCAGCAGCGCCTGGACCAGGCCGCCGCCCGCCTGGGACGCCCCTCGGGCCTGGTGGCGCGCCAGCAGTTGCAGCTGGCGCGCCTTGCGCAGCGCATGCGCCATGGAGTGCTCCTGAAAATGCAGCGCCTGGCGCAGCGCCAACAAGCGCTGGAGGCCCAATTGCCCCAGGCTCTGCAACGCAGCGTGGCGCAGAACGCCGAGCGGCTGGAGCGTGCCGCCCTGCGGCTGGAATTGCTGGACCCGCGCCTCGTGCTGCAGCGCGGTTATGCGCTGCTGACCGACACCAGCGGCCAGGCCGTCACCAGCATCCGTCAGGCCCAGCCGGGCGACGCACTGCGGGCCACGCTGTCCGATGGGGCTGTGGATGTGACGGTGTCGCAGCCCCGGCTTTTGTAACCGGATCGTGCAGGACGGTGGGCGGCTGGCAGCCCGCCTGTAGGACATGGGCGGTTTGTGGCGCTGCGGGCGGAATCCGGGAGCCCACATGCTGCACAGGTCACCTGATGTTCCTACAATGCCCCCTTCGCGCTGTGTCCGACTGCATTGCTCAGGAAAGCCCGCGTTGCAGACGGCATCCCAGAATTTCAAACCACGAGGAAACACCACCATGGAACACACCCTTCCCCCGCTGCCCTACGCCATCGACGCCCTGGCCCCGCACTACAGCCAGGAAACCCTGGAGTACCACCACGGCAAGCACCACAACGCCTACGTGGTGAACCTCAACAACCTGCAAAAGGGCACCGAGTTCGAATCCATGACGCTCGAAGAGATCGTCAAGAAGTCGAGCGGCGGCATCTACAACAACGCTGCGCAAATCTGGAACCACACCTTCTTCTGGAACTGCATGGCTCCGCAAGGTGGCGGTGAGCCCTCGGGCGCGCTGGCCGCAGCCATCAACGCCAAGTGGGGCAGCTACGCCGCCTTCAAGGAAGCCTTTGTGAAGTCCGCCGTGGGCAACTTCGGTTCGGGCTGGACCTGGCTGGTGAAGAAGGCCGACGGCAGCGTGGACATCGTGAACACCGGCGCCGCTGGCACGCCCCTGACCACCGCCGATAAGGCCCTGCTGACGGTGGACGTGTGGGAACACGCGTACTACATCGACTACCGCAACATGCGTCCCAAGTTCGTCGAAACCTTCCTCGACAAGCTGGTGAACTGGAAGTTTGCTGAAGCCAACTTCGCTTGACCGCTCCAGGCAGTCGCGGTGTGGAGTTCTGTCCACATCGCACTGACAACAAAAAACGGCCCTCGGGCCGTTTTTTGTTGCTCCACAGAAAAGTTGAAGTCTTTTCGACCGGATGCGCTAGTGAATCATGCCTGTGCTGCTATTGAAAATATAGCGTCAGCCGCCGCTTGCTTTACTGCCGGGCAAACGGGGTCCCGCCGAGTTTCGCCCCGGCCTTGATACCCTTCTTGGCAAACCAGCCTTGGTTCATCTCCAGCACGTAGCGCACGGGCTTGGCCGAACAGTGCGAATCCAGTGTCTGGGGCTTCATGTCCTCCAGGTTCACGATGGTGCCGTCATCGGCAATGAAGGCCGCCGTGAGCGGCAGCAAGGTGTTCTTCATCCAGAAGCACTGCTGCGAGGGCTGTTCAAACACAAACAGCATGCCCTCGTGCGCGGGCATTTCCTTGCGGTACATCAGGCCCGTCTGGCGCTCCTGCGGGGTGAGGGCGACCTGGGCATCGATGCGGTGCATGCCAGCGGTCAGCTCCACGCGCCGCAGGTTCATCTGGGGACCTTCCTGCCCCTGGGCGACCCCGGCGGGCACCGCCAGTGCGCCCACCACCAGCCCAGCACACCAGGCCCCGACGGCGCGGCGGGCGCGACTAGGAACACCGGTCGCCGCGCGCAGGGCGGCGAGCGGGAAGGCTGGGAGGGCGCGTGAGGCGGTCATGGGCGGGGCTTTCTGGCAAAAAAAGACAACACGAAGTGCGGCAACTGCGCCAGGGACGGACTGCAGCGGTCGCGAAAAGTTCAGGCGGTGCGCAGGGCGTCTGCGCCACCAAAGAAAACGCCCGCAGGAGCGGGCGGTTTTGAATCAGCGAAGGCCTGAGGGCCCAGTGGCGGGTACGGCAGGCCTTGCAAAGCTGGTTCAGGCGGCCTTGTGGGCAGTTTTCTTCTTGGCGACCTTTTTGTGGGTCTTTTTCTTGGCGACCTTCTTGGTGGCCGGAGCTGCTGCCTGGGCCGTCATGGGAGCGGCTGCAGGAGTGGTGGTGGCAGGGGCGGCTGCGGGTGCCTGTGCAAAAGCACCAGCAGTGAACAGACCGGCCACGAGGACAGCGAGGAGTTTTTTCATATATGCCGTTTCCAGTGTGAACGAAGGTTGAAGGGCCGGACGAATTCCGTACGGCTCCACTCGCAACGATAGCAGCGCACGGCCCGTTGACAGGGTCTTCCACGAAATTTTTTGTCATTAGAATGGTTTGAAACCACACTGCCATGCCTGTGGCGGTGCATCTTTTCCTCGCTTTGCCCCTCATCGACCGAATCAGACTCGGCGCATACCGGAGACTCCCCACCCATGACCACCTACCAGCACATCGTGGTGCCTGCCGAAGGCCAGAAAATCACCGTCAACGCCGACATGTCCCTGAATGTGCCGGACGAGCCCATCATTCCCTTCATCGAAGGCGATGGGACGGGCATGGACATCACGCCCGTCATGATCAAGGTGGTCGATGCGGCTGTGGCCAAGGCCTACGGCGGCAAGAAAAAGATCCACTGGATGGAGGTGTACGCGGGCGAAAAGTCCACCAAGGTTTATGGCCCTGACGTGTGGCTGCCCGACGAAACTCTGCAGGTGCTGCGCGAGTACGTGGTCTCTATCAAGGGCCCGCTGACCACGCCGGTGGGTGGCGGCATCCGCTCGCTGAACGTGGCGCTGCGCCAGGAGCTGGACCTGTATGTGTGCCTGCGCCCCGTGCAGTATTTCAAGGGCGTGCCCTCGCCGCTGAAGGAACCTGAAAAGACCAACATGGTCATCTTCCGGGAGAACTCGGAAGACATCTACGCAGGCATCGAATTTGAAGCCGAGTCCGACAAGGCCAAGAAGCTCATCAAGTTCCTGCAGGACGAGATGGGTGTCAAGAAGATCCGCTTCCCCAACACGTCCGGCTTGGGCGTGAAGCCCGTTTCCATCGAGGGCACGGAGCGTCTGGTGCGCAAGGCCATCCAGTACGCCATTGACAACGACAAGCCCAGCGTGACCATCGTGCACAAGGGCAACATCATGAAATACACCGAAGGCGGCTTCCGCGACTGGGCCTATGCGCTGGCACAGAAAGAATTCGGTGCTGAACTCATCGACGGCGGCCCCTGGTGCCGCCTCAAGAACCCCAAGAACGGCAAGGAAATCACCATCAAGGACAGCATCGCCGATGCCTTCCTGCAGCAGATCCTGCTGCGTCCGGCGGAGTATTCGGTGGTGGCTACGCTGAACCTGAACGGTGACTACATCTCCGACGCGCTGGCGGCGCAGGTGGGTGGCATCGGCATTGCCCCTGGCGCCAACATGTCCGATTCGGTGGCCTGCTTTGAAGCCACCCACGGCACTGCGCCCAAGTACGCGGGCAAGGACTACGTAAACCCCGGCTCCGAGATCCTCTCGGCCGAGATGATGCTGCGCCACATGGGCTGGACCGCTGCTGCCGACCTGATCATCAGCTCGCTAGAAAAGTCGATCGCCTCCAAGAAGGTGACCTACGACTTTGCCCGCCTGATGGAAGGAGCCACCCAGGTGAGCTGCTCCGGGTTCGGACAGGTCATGATCGACAACATGTAAGACCGCACAGCGCCGCCACCCACACGGCGCGGTCGGTGACGTGTTGATGCCCCCGATCCTTGATGGGTTCGGGGGCTTTTTGTTTGGGGCGTGGCCTTTGCGCTTTGCAGTGGATCGCGATGGGTTGCAGCCTTGGCACTTCAGTGTTGGAGTTTTGCCGCGTTCCCCCCTAATATGGTTCGGCGCTCTCGCCGCATTGCGTTGTCCCCTGCTGTCTTGGAGCTGGGGCCACGCAATGCGGCGAGGGGTGGCTTGAGTACATAGCATCGTGAAAGTGCTGTGTGCCCTCACCACCCACACCAAAAACACCGACACCGGGGCCAACGCAGGGCGCACCCAGGCACAGCCAGCACTGCGATGCAGCCCCATCCGGAGCGAGAGGGCTGCATGGCGACTGAATTTTCTGCCGCGTACTGGGAGCAAAACCCCGATGCATTGTTGGTGCTGTCGCCCCAGGGCGTGGTGCTGGAGTGGAATCCGGCGGCCGAGCTGATGTTTGGCTATTCGCAGGCCGAAGTGCAGGGGCGCTCCGTCCTCGACCTCATCGTGCCCCAGGGCCGCGCGCACGAAGAAGACCTTTTCCGTGCCGAGGCCCTGCGCCTGGGCACCTCGGTGCAAGAGGCGGTGCGCCGTCGCAAGGATGGCTCGCTGGTGCATGTCAATGTATCGACCAAGGCCGTGCGCGATGCCTATGGGCAGGTGTTGTACTTCCTGTCGAGCAAGAAGGATGTCACGCAGCTCAAGGTGCAGCGCGATGCGAAGCTGCTGGAGGCACGGTTTCGCGATCTGCTCGAATCCACCCCCGATGCGATCGTGATGGTCAACGTTACCGGGCGCATCGTGCTCGTCAACTCCCAGGCCGAGCGGGTGTTTGGCTACCCCCGTGCCGAACTGCTGGGGCAGGCGGTGGAGGTGCTGCTGCCCCACCGCTACCGCGGCGCCCACCTGGGCCACCGCAGCGGCTTTTTTGGCCAGCCACGCACCCGCACCATGGGGGCGGGGCTGGAGCTGCACGGCCTGCGCAAGGATGGTGGAGAGTTTCCGGTCGAGATCAGCCTGAGCCCCATCGACACCGAAGAGGGCACCATGGTGATGAGTGCCATCCGCGACATCACCGACCGCAAGCGTGCGGACCAGAAGTTCAAGGACCTGCTGGAGGCCGCGCCGGACGCCATGGTCATCGTCAACCGCGAGGGGCACATCGTCCTCGTCAACTCGCAGGCGGTCAAACTGTTCGGCTGGAGCCGCGACGAGCTGCTGGGACAGCCCATCGAGTTGCTGGTGCCCCAGCGCTTCAGCGCCCGGCACCCGGACCACCGGCGCAATTTTTTTGCCGAGCCACGCACCCGCTCCATGGGCGCGGGGCTGGAGCTGCATGGCTTGCGTAAGGACGGCAGCGAGTTCCCGGTGGAGATCAGCCTGAGCCCGCTGGAGACAGAGGAGGGCCTGTTTGTCTCCAGCGCCATCCGTGATGTGACGGAGCGCAAGCGCATCGAGCAGGTGCTGCGCGACAAGAACCTGGAGCTGGAGAACGCGGCCCTGGTGAAAGACCGTTTTCTGGCCAGCATGTCCCACGAGCTGCGCACGCCCCTCAACGCCATCATCGGCTTTACCGGCACGTTGCTCATGCAGCTGCCCGGACCGCTGAATGCCGAGCAGGAAAAGCAGCTGCGCATCGTGCAGACAGGCGCCAAGCACCTGCTGTCGCTCATCAACGATCTGCTGGATGTGGCCAAGCTCAGCGCCAACAAGGTCACGCTGAATCTGGAGCGCGTGGATTGCAAGACCCTGATCGAAGAAGTGTCTGCGACACTGGAAATGGAGGCACGGCGCAAGGGCCTGGCTTTTGCGGTGCACACGCCGCCGGTCGATGTCTTGCTGCTCACCGACCGGCGCGCGCTCAGTCAGATTCTCATCAACCTCGTGGGTAACGCCATCAAGTTCACGCAACAGGGGCGGGTGGATGTGGTGCTGCAGGATTTGCAGCTGCCCACCGGCCGCGCGGTGCAACTGCGTGTGCAGGACACCGGCCCGGGCATACCGCTGCAGGAGCAGCCCCGGCTGTTCGAGGCGTTTTCGCGGGTAGAAAGTGCAGACCGCCGCCACCACGAGGGCACGGGCCTGGGCCTGCACCTGAGCCGCAAGCTGGCCGAGGCCCTGGGTGGCACGCTGGGTTTTGACAGCACCGAGGGCCTGGGCAGCACCTTCACCCTGCAATTGCCGGAGCATGTGGCATGACGACCACCACCACCCATCCCGCCACCGTTCTGGTCATCGAAGACGATGACGCCAGTCGCATGCTGGTCACCTATTTGCTTGAAGCTGCCGGCCACCGGGTGCTGGCCGCCGAGAACGGCGCCGTGGGGCTGGACCTGGCGCTGGCCGAGGGGCCGGACATTGTGCTGTGTGATCTGCAGATGCCCGTGATGAACGGCTACGAAGTGGCCCGGGGCCTGCGGTCCAGCCCGCGCTGGCGGGTGGTGCCTCTGGTCGCGGTGACGGCCTTCTCGATGCCGGGCGACCGTGAGAAGGCCCTCGAAGTCGGTTTTAATGAACACCTGTCCAAGCCCATCACGCCCGAAACCTTTGTGCAGCAGATCGAGGCGTTTTTGGCCAGTGCCCGGCAAACACCCCCTCAATCAGGTTGAATCCCCAGCACGTACAGCATGGCAAAGATCCTCGTCGTTGATGACCTCCCCGCCAACCGCGCGCTGGTGGTCACGCTCATCGGGCACAGCGGCCACCAGGCGCTGGAGGCGGCCGATGGCGCCGAGGCGCTGGCCCTGGTCCGTGCCGAGCGGCCGGACCTGGTGATCTCCGACATCCTGATGCCGACCATGGACGGCTTTGAGTTCGTGCGGCAACTGCGCTCCGACCATGGCCTGGCGGCCACGCAGGTGATCTTTTGCAGTGCGCACTACCAGGAGGAAGAAGCCCTGCGTCTGGCCGAGGCCTGCGGCGTGACCCAGGTGCTGTTCAAGCCCTGCGAGCCGCAAGACATTCTGGCGGCCATCGAACAGGCGCTCACGCAGATCCGCCACCAGCCCTCGGTGGCGCTGGAGCACAGCTTTCAGACCCGCCACCTGCAGCTGATGACGGACAAGCTCACCGGCAACGTGGCCGAGCTGGCAGCCATGAACCGACGCCTGTCCGCACTGACCGACCTGAACCTGCAGCTGGCCTCAGAGCGCGACCCGCAGGTGCTGCTGGCCAATGTGTGCCGTGGCGCCCGCGAGCTGGTGGGCGCGCAGTACGCTGTGCTGTGCGTGGTGCGCAAGCACAGCGACGGCGCCATCACCTGCACCAGCGGCATGGACCCTGCCCTGCAGAACGGGCCTGTTGATCTGCCCGTGGTGTCGCACGGGCTGCTGGGCCAGCTGCGGGCGGAACGCCGGCCGCACCGCCTTGTTAATGCAGGGGGTGACCCCGTGGCGCTGGGCTTGCCCGCAGGATATCCCCCGGTGCACACGGCAGTGATCGCGCCCATCGTGTCGCTGTCGTTCTCCTACGGCTGGCTGTGCCTGGCCAACAAACAGGGGGCGGACGCCTTCAGCGCCGACGATGAAAAAGTCCTGGCCATCCTGGGCGCGCAAGTGGGCCGCATCTACGAAAACGGCAGCCTGTACCAGGAGATCCAGCAGCACGCCGAGCAACTGCAGGTGCAGGTGCAAGAGCGCCAGCGGGCTGTGGATGCCCTGCGCGCCAACAAGGCCAGCCTGCGCAGGGCCCAGGCGCTGGCCAAGATATCCCACGTCATCAGCGGGCCTGACGGCGCCTTTGAGAGCTGGCTGGACACCTTGCCTGACATGCTGGGGCTGGACGAGAGCGCCATGCCCCGCTCGGCCCGCGACTGGCTGGCGCTGGTGCACCCCGATGACCGCGACATGTTCCGCCGCCACGCGCTGCAGGCGGCGCACCAGGGCGCGCGCATGGACTTTACCTACCGCGTGGTGCGTGGCGACGGCCAGCCGCTGTACCTGCGTCAGGTGATGGAGCCCCTGGAGGACGAAGCGGGCCGGGGCGAGCTGGGCCGCTGGTTCAACACCATCCAGGACATCACCAAGGAAAAGCGCGCCGAAGAAGAACTGCACGAAAGCGACCGCCGCTTCAACGACATGCTCGACAAGGTCGAGATGATCTCGCTGATGCTGGACTGCGAAGGCCGCATCACCTACTGCAACGACTACCTGCTGCGGCTGACCGGCTGGCAGCGCGACGAAGTGTTTGGCCGCAACTGGTTCGACCTGTTCGTGCCGCCCGAGATGGGCGATGTGCGCAGCGTCTTTGCTGACGTGCTGGCCGACCGGCCCTCGGCCTGGCATTACGACAACGAGATCCTGACCCGGTCTGGCGAGCGGCGCCTGGTGCACTGGAACAACACGGTGCTGCGCTCCGTGGGCGGGCAGGTGACGGGGGTGGCGGCCCTGGGTGAGGACATCACGGCACGCCGCGACGCCGAGCGGCGCATCAAGCGGCTGAACCGCGTGTATGCCGTGCTCAGCGGCATCAACACCCTGATCGTGCGGGTGCGCCAGCGCGACGAACTGTTCCGCGAGGCCTGCCGCATTGCGGTGGAGCACGGCCAGTTCAAGATCGCCTGGATCGGCCGCGTGGACCACGCCCTGCAAGAGGTGGTGCCGGTGGCGCTTGCCGGGGCAGGGGCGGAGTTCCTCATGCATGTGCGTCGCCGGTTGTGGCTGAGCGAAACCCCGAGAGAGGGCGAAAGCCTGAGCGCCAGCGTGGTGCGCACCCGGCAGTCCGTGGTGTGTGAGGACATTCAGAACGACCCGCGCATCCTCGTCCCCCAGGAGCTGGCCGCGCGCGGCGTGGCGTCGATGGCCGTGTTGCCCCTGCTGGTGGCGCACGAGGTGGTCGGCGTGATCGCCCTGTTTGCCGACGAAGCCGGGTTCTTTGACGATGACGAGATGCACCTGCTGACCGAGCTGGCGGGCGACATCGGCTTTGCCATGGACCACCTCGACAAGGAAGAGCGACTGAACTACCTGGCGTACTACGACGACATCACCGGTCTGCCCAACCGCACCCTGTTCCTGGAGCGCAGCGGCCAGCACCTGCGGCCACGCGAAGGCGCCAAGACGCTGCTCGGCATGGGGCTCATGGACATCAGCCGGTTTCGGTTCGTCAACGACACGCTGGGGCGCCAGGAGGGCGACGAACTGCTCAAGCAGGTGGCGCAGCGGCTGCAGCAGGCGGCGGGCGACGCGTACGACGTGGCGCGCATTGGCGTCAACAGCTTTGGCATCGCCGTGACTGACGCGCGGGATGCAGGCGCGGTGGCGCTGGCGCTGGATGGCCTGATGCGCGCCTGTTTTGATGCGCCCTTTGTGCTGGGCGGCACCGAGCTACGCATGGCCGCCAAGGCCGGTGTCGCGCTGTACCCCATGGATGGTGCCGATGCAGAAACCCTGCTGCGCAACGCCGAGGCCGCCCTCAACAAGGCCAAGGCCTCGGCCGACAGCCTGTTGTTCTACACCTCGGAGATGAACACCCGCGTGGCCGAAGCCCTGAGCCTGGAGGGGCGCCTGCGCGATGCGCTGGAGCAGGGCCAGTTCGTGCTGCACTATCAGCCCAAGCAGCACCTGGCCTCGGGCGCCATCGCCGGGGCCGAGGCCCTGATCCGCTGGAACGACCCGCGCCGGGGGCTGGTGCCGCCCGCGCAGTTCATCCCCATCCTGGAGGAAACCGGCCTGATCTACGAGGTGGGCCGCTGGGCGCTGCGCCAGGCCCTGGCCGACAACCTGCGCTGGCGCCAGGCAGGGCTTGCGCCCCTGCGGGTGGCCGTCAATGTGTCGTTCCTGCAGCTGCGGCACCGGGGCTTCATTGCCGAGGTGCGCGACGCCGTGGCCCACGACGCCCAGGCGGCCGCCGGGCTGGAGCTGGAGATCACCGAAAGCATGGTCATGGACGACGTGCAGCACAGCACCGCCAGCCTGCATGCACTGCGCGAGATGGGCATCACCATCGCCATCGACGACTTCGGCACGGGGTTTTCATCGCTGAGCTACCTCGCCAAACTGCCGGTGGACACGCTCAAGATCGACCGGTCCTTCATCCTGAACATGGCCTCGGGTCCGCAGGGCGTGGCGTTGGTCTCCACCATCATCAACCTGGGACATTCGCTCGGCCTGAAGGTGGTCGCCGAAGGGGTGGAGACCGAGGACCAGTCCCGCCATCTGGCACTGCTGGGCTGCGACGAGATCCAGGGGTACCTGTTGAGCAAGCCGGTGCCTGCCGAGGTGTTTGAGGAGCAGTTTCTCCAGACCCTGGTGGCGAAATAGCGGGCAAAAAAATGCCGACCTGCAGGTCGGCATGGTGGCTGCGGCGTGAGGCCCTCGGTGGACGAGGGGGCCGCAAAGATCAGCAGCGCCCCCAGCCCTGGGTCCTCAGCGTATTCGCTTTCAGCCCTTTTGCACCATCTTGATGATGCTGGAGAAATCCAGCGCGCCGTGGCCCGCCAAGCTGTGCGCCGCATACAGATTACGCGCCATACCCCCCAGCGGCGTGGCAGCCTTCACCGCCATCGCGTTCTCCTGCGCCAGGCCCAGGTCCTTGAGCATTAGGTCCGTACCAAAGCCGCCCGCATAGCCTTTGCTGGCGGGCGCAGTTTCCATCACGCCGGGGAAGGGGTTGTACTTCTCCAGCGCCCAGTTGCCGCCCGAGCTGCGGCGCATGATCTCGCTCAGCACCTTGGGGTCCAGGCCGTTGGCCACGCCCAGGGCAATGGCTTCGCTGGTGCCGGCCATCAGGATGCCCAGCAGCATGTTGTTGCAGATCTTGGCCGTCTGGCCTGCGCCGACGCTGCCTGCGTGGAAGATGTTGGCGCCCATTTTTTCGAGCACGGGGCGGGCGCGTTCCAGGTCGGCCGCATCGCCGCCCACCATGAAGGTGAGGGTGCCTGCAATGGCGCCGCCGGTGCCACCCGACACGGGGGCATCGATAAAGGCCACGCCCTTGGCCTTGGCGGCCTCGGCCACCTTGCGGGAGGTGGCGGCTGCGATGGTGGAGCAGTCGATGATCAGCGTGCCTGCAGGCAGCTGGGCCAGCAGCTCGCCCGCGCCGAGGAACAGGCCTTCGACATGCTGGCTGGCGGGCAGCATGCTGATGACGACTTCGGCGCCTGCGACTGCCGCCTTGGCGTCAGCAGCGATGGGCACGCCGTCTGCGGCCAGCTTGTCGCGGGCGGGTTGCGAGAGGTCGAAAGCGCGCACTTCGTGCCCTGCCTTGTGCAGGTTGTGTGCCATGGGGCCGCCCATGTTGCCGAGGCCGATGAATGCGATTTTCATGCTGTGTTGCTCCTGGATGTCGTTGTGATGGTGAAAGAAAAGGGTTCGGGTTTGGTATGAATTTGATAGCTACCAGCGCATATTCATCTAGCGCTTGAGCCCAAAAACATCGGAAATCAATCGGTAATGTCTGCTCCGCGGCCCGCCAGCTCAGCGCGGAGCACCGACCGGTGGCAGCGCGCTTCGTCTTCGCAGTAGCAGCCCAGCGACATGGCGCTGTGGTGCGACAGCGCGGCCAGCAAATCCAGCGTGCGGCTGGCCTCGGGCTGGGCCAGTTCTTTGCGGAACTGCTTGGCGAAGGCCTCCCATGCCTTGTCGCCTTCTTGGCCGCTGGGCACCTGCTGCCCCTGGGCCATGAGGTCGGCGCTGGGGGAGAGCAGGGGGTACCACACGTCGTAGTAGTCGCGGCTGGCGAACTCGGCCTTGGGCACGCCACGCGGCGGGCGGCGCACGGTGCCGATGCGGGTGCCTTCCCCAGCGGCGCGCGGGGTGCCAAGGCGGACGATGCGAAGGGGCATGGTGGGGCTCCGGGTGGGGTGTGGAGGGGCGAGTCAGTCGTCGGCTTCGAAAATGCTGTGCTTCTTGGCTGCGGGCTTTTTGGCAGGGGGCTTGGCGGCCTTGGCGGCCTTGGTGGTCGCGCTTGGCGCGCTTTTCGCGCGCGTGCCTGTTGCTGCGACTGTCTTGGCAGTAGCTGGCTGGGCTTTGGTGGCATCCCTTTTTTTCTTGGGCGATGCCGCCTTGGCGTGCGGGTTGTAGGCCAGTGCTTCGTCGATCCAGAAGCTCCATTGCGCCCGGGTGGAAAAGCCGTTGGCCTCCACCCAGAAGTAGCCCTTCATCCCGCCGCCCGGAGAGAGTTCGCGTGTGTTCTGCATCTCCTGCAACTCGCCATGCCGCTCCGGAGGTAACCGCACCAGCAGCTCCTCGCCCTTGACGGCGATGCACATCTTGCCGTCCACGAAGAAGGCGTGCGTTCCAAACAGGGCACGCTCTTCCACGTCGCTGCGGTGCGCGAGCGCCGTGCGCACGGCGTCGATCAGGTGCAGGGTTTCGTCAGACAGCGGGCGGGCGGGCATGGTGTGAGTAAAAAAATGCCGGTAGCGCTAGTGGAATATGCCTGAATAGCTATGAATGTTGTAGCTACCGGATGGCCTCGGTGGCATCCCCATCCAGCATGCGCCGCGCAATGATCACGCGCATGATTTCGTTGGTGCCTTCCAGAATCTGGTGCACACGTGCGTCGCGCAGCAGGCGCTCCAGCGGGTATTCGCGGATGTAGCCGTAGCCGCCGTGCAGTTGCAGGGCCTCGTTGACCACGGTAAAGCCTGCGTCGGTGGCAAAGCGCTTGGCCATGGCGCAGTAGGTGGATGCGTCGCGCGCACCGGCGTCCAGCTTGCTGGCGGCCAGGCGCACCATTTGGCGCGCTGCGACCAGTTCTGTGGCCATGTCGGCCAGCTTGAACTGCAGGGCCTGGAAGCTGGCGATGGGTTTGCCAAACTGTTTGCGGTCTTGCATGTACTGCTGCGCGGCGTTGAGCGCGCCTTGGGCTGCGCCCACCGAGCAGGTGGCGATGTTGATGCGGCCGCCGTCCAGGCCCTTCATGGCGATCTTGAAGCCTTCGCCCTCGCGGCCCAGCAGGTGGTCGGCAGGGATGCGCACGTTGTCAAAGCTGATGGTGCGCGTGGGCTGGCTGTTCCAGCCCATCTTCTGTTCCTTTTTGCCGTAGCTGATGCCGGGCGTATCGGCGGGCACGGCAAAGGCGCTGATGCCGCCCGCGCCCGATTGCGCATCGCCGGTGCGGGCCATGAGCACCAGCACATCGGTGCTGCCTGCGCCGCTGATGAAGGCCTTGGCGCCGTTGATGACGTATTCGTTGCCCACCAGCTCGGCGCGGGTCTTGAGCGACGCGGCGTCGGAGCCTGCGCCCGGTTCGGTCAGGCAGTAGCTGGCGAGCTTTTCGCCGGTGGTGAGCAGTGGGCCCCAGTGGTCGCGCACGGCGGGTGTGGCCCAGGTGCCCAGCATCCAGGTGGCCATGTTGTGGATGGTGATGAAGGCGGTGGTGGATGGGTCTACCGCCGCCATTTCTTCGAAGACCAGCGTCGCGTCGAGGCGTGGCAGGGCAAGGCCACCTGCGGCTTCGGGGGCGTACAGGCCACAAAAGCCCAGCTCGCCGGCCTTGGCAATGGCTTCTTTCGGGAAGATGCCTTCCTCGTCCCAGTGAGCGGCGTGGGGTGCGAACTCAGCTTGTGCAAAGTCGCGGGCCGTCTGGGCAAAGGCGCGTTGTTCTTCGGTGAGTTCAAAGTCCATGGTGTTCTGTCTCGTCGTCGGTTCTTGTTGTTCTGGGGGCCTTGCTCAGGGCTTGGCGGACGGGTGGTCCAGCGTCAGCCAGCGCATCAGGCCTTTGCGGCGCGCCTGGGTTTCGGCCGTGAGGCACTCGTGGTACAGACGCGGCCACTGGGGTTGCGATTCGTTGCTGCGCTGCGCCTGCTTGCAGCGCGCGGTGCGCTCGCGCTGCCAGACGGTGTGCTCCTGCCGCAGCTGGGGCCGTTCGTGGGCCGACAGGGCGCGCATCACGTCGCCATAGAGGATGGCGATCTCGGTGTCTGCCGCCTGGAAGGCTTGCACGGCGCAGGCGTTGGTTTCTTCCACCATGCCACCGGGCTTGCAGGCGGCACCGGCCTGCGCGTGGGCATCGGCACCCACCAGCATCACGCACGCAGCACCGAAGACCATGGCCCATCTCCGCATCGTTGTCTGAAAAGTTTGCATGCCCCGCTTTTACCACCGCGCGCAGTCGTTGAAACCGGCGCGGCCCAGGCCAGTGCCACCGTGCAAGGGCCGCCATCCAGCGGCTCAGGCACGGGTGGCGTCCCCCTTCCCGCGCAAAGCGCGAGAGAAGGGGGAAGGCGCGCAGCGCCTCAGGGGGATGTCACTTCAAGCTAATCGTCGTGTTCACACCATGCGAGATGGTGCTGTCATCAAACCAGCGTGCCGTCACCGTCTTGGTCTGCGTGTAGAACAGCACGACCTGCTTGCCGTAGGGGCCCAGGTCGCCCAGCTTGGAAGCGCGCGAGCCCGAGAAGGAGAACAGCGGCACTGGCACGGGGATTGGCACGTTGATGCCGACCTGGCCCACGTCGATCTCTTCCTGGAACTTGCGCGCCGCCGCACCCGACTGGGTGAAGATGGCGGTGCCGTTGCCGTTGGGGTTGCTGTTGATGAATTCGATGGCTTCGTCAATGTCGGCAGCGGCCGACAGGCACAGCACAGGGCCAAAGATTTCCTGGTCGTAGATGGCCATGCCGGGCTTGACGCCGCTGAACACCGTGGGGCCCACAAAGTTGCCTTTTTCGTAGCCGGCCACCTGGGGCTTGCGGCCGTCCAGTTCCAGCTTGGCGCCATCGGCAATGCCGCGCTCGATCAGGCCTTCCACACGCGACAGTGCAGCGCACGACACGACCGGACCCACGTCCGTACCCTTTTCCACACCAGCGCTCACCTTGAGCGTCTTGGCCTTTTCGACCAGCTCGGGAATCCACTTTTGTGCCTCGCCCACCAGCACCACCACCGACAGCGCCATGCAGCGCTGGCCTGCGGCGCCGAAGGCGGCACCGGCCAGGGCGTTCAGGGTTTGTTCCTTGTTGGCATCGGGCATCACGATGGCGTGGTTCTTGGCGCCCATCATGCATTGCACGCGCTTGCCGTTCAGGCTGGCGCGGTTGTACACGTGCGTGCCCACCTTGGTGGAGCCCACAAAGCTGATCGCCTTGATGTCCTTGTGGTCGCAGATGGCGTTCACGGCCATCTCGCCGCCATGCACCACGTTCAGCACGCCGGGCGGGATGCCGGCTTGCAGCGCCAGTTCGCACAGGCGCATGGTCACCATGGGGTCTTGCTCGGAGGGCTTGAGCACGAAGGTGTTGCCCGTGGCAATCGCCATGGGGAACATCCACAGCGGGATCATGGCGGGGAAGTTGAAGGGGGTGATGCCTGCGCACACGCCCAGGGGCTGCAGCAGGGTGTAGGTGTCCACGCCGCCGGCCACGTTGTTGGCCAGCTCGCCCAGTTGCAGGTTGCCGATGCTGGCCGCGTGTTCGACCACTTCGAGGCCACGGAACACGTCGCCTTCGGCGTCCGGCAGGGTCTTGCCTTGTTCGGCCGTCAGGATGGCAGCCAGCTCGGCCATGTTTTCACGGATGAGCTGCTGGTACTTGAGGAAGATGCGGGCGCGGGTGCCGATGGGGGTCTTCTTCCAGGTTTTGAACGCTTCCTTGGCCGAGGCCACGGCGGCATTGATTTCGTCCTGCGTGGCAAAGGGCACGCGGGCCAGCACCTCTTGCGTGGCCGGGTTCACCACGTCGCGCCATTCGGTGGTCTTGGATTCGACGAACTGGCCGCCGATCAACAGCTTGACGGTGGGGGCCAGCACGGCCTGGGAAGTGGGTGCGTTCATGGGGTGTGTCTCCTGGAAAAAATGCGTGCAGGGATGCGGCGAGGTGCCTCGAACTGCGCCATGTTATCTGTGCGAAATTGCTGGTGCAATAGAGAAAATTGCACTTTGTTTTTGCATATTTGCACATCGTTAGCCTGCTTGTGCGGCCCCCATGGCACAGCGCCCGCCTGGGGCCTTGTCCCCGCGTCCGTATGTGCGGTGCAAGGCCCCAGGCGGGCGCGAGGGTCATTCGGCAGGTTGTGCAGACGCAGGGCCCCTGGCGGTCACTCCAGGCTGATGTTGGCTTTCTGGATCAGCAGCTTGTACTGCTCGGACTTGACCCCGGCCTGGCGCTGGATTTCTTCGACCGACCACGACAGGGGCTCGAACGCAAAGGTGTTGAATTTCTCGCGCACTTCGGGCTCTTGCAGCACTCTCAGCACATCGGCGTGGATCTGGGCGCGCACCGGTGCGGGCACGCCTTTGACGGCCAGCAGGGACACGAACGAGTTCACGTCCACCTGCGCGGGGCCACCGGCCTCGGCCAGCGTGGGCACATCGGGCAGCTGCGCAATGCGGCGCGGGCCCGCCACCGCCAGGTAGCGGATCTTGCCGGCCTTGTAGATGCCATGGCTGGACGGAATGCTGGCCAGGCTCCAGGCCGGGTCGCCATTGGCGACCGAGGTGAACAGCTGGCTGACCTCGCGGAACGGCACATGGGTCATCTGTGTGCCGTCCACCAGGTCCAGCCACTCACCGCCCAGATGCCCTGGGCTGCCCACGCCCCACGAGCCGTAGCTCACCGCGCCCTGGCCCTTCTTGGCGGCCGCAATCAGGTCGCCCATGTTCTTCCAGGGCGACTGCGTGGGCACGGCGACCAGGAACGGTGTGCGGAACAGCGGCGCCACCGGGTCAAAAACCTGCAACGTCTGGAAGTTGCGTTGCTTGTACAGGTGGGGCAGGGCGGACAGGTGTTCGCTGTCCAGCTGCAGCAGGGTGTGGCCGTCCGGCGCGCCACGGCGCGCGGCTTCGATGGCGATGAAACCGCCGCCGCCGGGGCGGTTGTCCACCGTCACGCTTTGCTTCCAGGCCACCGACAGCTTGTTGGCCACCAGGCGCAGCACAGCATCGGGCCCGCTGCCGACGGCGAAGGCGGTGACCACGGTGACCGGCTTGCTGGGAAAGGCGGGCGCACTGCCCTGGGCCCAGGCCAGGCCGGTGGCGCTGGCGCCGCCCAGCAGCAGGGCTGCGGTGGCGAGGGTGCGGCGGCGCAGGCCGCGCTGCTTGAGCCTGACGGCGTTTAGGTGGGGCGCCGAAGTGGCGGATGGGAAGGTGGGCATGGTTTGTCTCCTGGTTGTAGTGATGAATGCGGGTGTGCCGGTGGTGGCTGCGGTGTCGGGGCCGCGTCAGGCGTCTGGCTGGACCGCAGGGGCGGCGCGGGCAAAGGCGGGTAGCTCGGCGCAGGCGGCATCCACTGCGCGGATGAGCGGCCAGGCGGCCATGTCCACGCCAAAGCGGCGGGCGCTTTCGACCTGCGGAATCAGGTACACGTCGGCCAGGCTGGGCGCGCCGCCATAGCAGTAGCTGCCGCGCGTGGTGTCTTGGGCCAACAGGGCTTCGATGGCGTCAAAACCGGCGGTGATCCAGGTGGCGCACCAGGCGTTGATGGCGGCCTCGTCCGCGCCGAACTGCTTGCGCAGGGTTTGCAGGATGCGGCGGTTGTTGATGGGGTGCACATCGCAGCCCACGATGGCAGCCAGTGCGCGCACCTGGGCGCGGGCCAGCGGGTCGGCAGGCAGCAGCGCGGGCGTGGGATAGCGCTCCTCCAGCCACTCGATGATGGCGGGTGACTGGATCAGCACCTGGCCGTTGTCGATCTCCAGCGCCGGCACCAGGCCCTGCGGGTTGATGGCCTTGAACGGTGCTTCGGCCTGCTCATCCACGCGCAGGTCCACGGGCACGTAGTCGGGCGTGAGGCCCTTGACGTGGAGCGCGATGCGCAGGCGGTGCGAGGTGCCGCTGCGGAAAAAGCTGTAGAGCTTCATGGGGCGGTCCTCGGTTTATGCGGGTTGGCCCACGGTCAGCGCGATTTCGCCCACTCCCTCCACGCGGCCGGTGATGTGGTCGCCGGGCACCACGGCGCCCACACCTTCGGGCGTGCCGGTGTAGATCAGGTCGCCGGGCTGCAGGTGGTAGAACAGGGAGAGGTCGGCAATGATCTCGCGGATGTTCCAGATCAGCTTGTCCACGTTGGACTGCTGCTTGACCGCGCCGTTGACCGACAGCTCGATCACTCCGGACTCGATCACCTGGCCCGGCATGGGCACGACCTCGCTCGCCACGGAGGATTGCTCCACGTCCTTGCCCAGGTCCCAGGGGCGGCCCTTGTCGCGCGCCACCAGTTGCAGGTCGCGGCGGGTCATGTCGAGGCCGCAGGCGTAGCCGTAGATGTACTCATGCGCCTGCTCGGCCGGGATGCGGAACCCGGCCTTGCCAATCGCCACGACCAGTTCCATCTCGAAGTGGTAGTTCTGCGTCTCGGGCGGGTAGGCCACGGTGGCGCCAGATTCGGTCAGCGTCTGGGGGGCCTTGGTGAAGTAGAACGGGCGCTCCACGCTTTTGTCCACGGGGCGGCCCATCTCGACAGCATGCGCGTGGTAGTTGCGGCCCACAAAGAACAGGCGGTGGATGGGCAGGCGCTGCGCGCTGCCGCGCACTGGCAACGATTGAACGGGCGGTGGGGTCCAGAGGTAAGAGGTAGCAGTCATCGGGGCTTCCGGTCGAAGAGGAGTGCAGGGCCCACCCGCGTGGACGGGCAGACGCTGCAAGGAATGAATGGGGCGGGGTTGTTGTCAGGCAGGCTCGATTTGTTCGCGCCAGGCATGCACGGCCTCAAAAATCGGTGTGTCGCTGAAGCGAAACAGATCCAGCGAGGGCTGGCCGGCATCGCACTGGGCGGTGAAGGGCTGCCAGGACGGCACCACAAACATGTCCCCACGGCGCACCTGCCACTGGTGGTCTCCCACCTTCACGGTGCCCTGGCCGTCAAACACCTGGAACACGGACGAACCCACCTCGCGGCGCGTGCGGGTAGTGGCGCCGCTGCGCACGCGGTGCATCTCGCAGCGGATGGTGGGCAGCACGTCGCGGCCATTGGTGGGGTTGGTGTAACGCACGGCAGCGTGGCCGGGGCTCAGCGTGGCGGGGTGGCCCTCGGCTTCCAGCGCCAGTTGTTCGTTGAGGGCCTTGTCGGTGTCCACCCAGCGGTAGGCCAGCATGGGGGTGACGGGTTGGTCCTGCAGTTGCGATACCGGGCGCAGGCCCGGATGCGCCCACAGGCGTTCGGAGCGTGAGTGCATCGGCGTGATGCGCTCGGCCGGGCTGATGGCGTTGCGCCCCACCTCGAAGAACTGGGACTCGGTGTAGTAGGCGAACGGAATGTCCAGCCCGTCGATCCAGGCCATCGGCTTGTCGGCGGCGTTGTGGTGGGCGTGCCAGTTCCACCCGCCCTGGGGCAGGAAGTCGCCGCGCGACATGCGCACCGAGTCGCCATTGACCACGGTCCACACCCCTTCGCCCTCCACGATGAAGCGGAACGCGTGCTGTGTGTGGCGGTGTTCGGGCGCGTCCTCGCCTGGCATCAGGTACTGGATGGCCGCCCACAGCGTGGGTGTGGCAAATGGTCTGCCGCCCAGGGACGGGTTGGCCAGGGCGATGGCCCGGCGCTCGCCCCCGCGCCCCACGGGCACGATGCGGCCGGCTTCATCGGCCAGCGGCACCAGCCGGTCCCAGCGCCACAGGTGGGCGCTGGCCTTGCTCTGCGGATGGGGGGGCATCAGGTCGCCGATCTGCGTCCACAGCGGCACCAGCATTTCCTGCTCAAAGCCGCGGTACAGCTGTTCCAGCGCGGGGGTGGGCTCGGGCTGGCCGTGGGCCGCCACTGCGGTGAGGCGAACGGGGGACGGTACGGGATCCATCGCGCTCATGGGAATTCCTTGGGTTGAATGTGGGGGAGGGGGGAAGATCGATGGGGCAGGGCGCACGGCTGGCTCAGTCGGCCAGGCAGTTGTCGACCTTCCAGGCATACAGCCACTCCATCGCGTCGTAAAAACGCTCGGGGCTGCGGCCCTTCCAGAGGTCGTTGCGTACCAGGCGCTCCACGCCCTGGGCGTGAAAGATGCGGCCCATTTCGCGGGCCGACAGCACCACGCGTGCCGTGCGGGCAATGCGCGAGCGCTCGTACAGCGACAGCGCCTGGGGGAAGTCGTGTTGGCAGCGCTTGAGAGCCTCGCCCAGCGTCACCGCGTCTTCCAGCGCCATGCAGGCGCCCTGGGCCAGGTACTGCAGGGTGGGGTGGGCGGCATCGCCTAGCAAGGTGGCACGGCCAAACGTCCACTGGCCGATGGGCTCGCGGTCGGCGGTGGCCCAGCGTTTCCAGCTCTTGGGCATGTCGATCAGCTGGTGGGCGCGCGGGCAGCAGTCGCGGTAGTAGCTCTGCACCTCTTCGCGGCTGCCCTCGCGCACGCCCCATTCCTCTTGCTCGCGGCTGTGGAAGGTCACGACCACGTTGTACTGCTCGCCGCCACGCAGCGGGTAGTGCACCAGGTGGTAGTTGGGGCCGACCCAGATGCTGGCGGCGTTCCAGCGCAGGTCTTCGGGGAAGTCGTTCTTTTCCACCACGGCGCGGTACACCACATGGCCCGACACGCGGGCGGCATCGCCGACGTATTGCTGGCGCACGACGGACTTCACGCCATCCGCACCAATCAGGGCCTGGCCCCGGTGCGCCACGCCATGCTGGTCGTACACGGTGACGGTGTCGCCGGTTTGCTCCACGCGCTCGATGCGTGTGCCGGTCAGTGTCTCGATGTTGCCGTGCGCTTTGGCCCCTTCCAGCAGCGAGGTGTGGATGTCTGCGCGGTGGATCACGGCGTACGGGTTGCCAAAGCGCTGGCGAAAAGCCTCGCCCGTGGGGATGCGGCCGACCAGGTGTTCGTCCAGCGCGTCATGCATCACCATTTCGTCGGTGTAGACCGCGCGGGCCCGCGCCAGCTCGCCAATGCCCAGGGCGTCAAACGCGGCAAAAGCGTTGGGGCCCAGCTGGATGCCCGCGCCGATCTCGCCGAGCTGCGGAGCCTGCTCCAGCACCTTGACCGCATAGCCCTGGCGCGCCAGGGCCAGGGCTGCTGCCACGCCACCGATGCCTCCGCCAGCGACCAGGACGGGTGCTGTGGGAGTGTTCAAAACTGTCATTGCCGCTGTCTCCATCCGTTGTGCCACTGACGTGGATCAATAAGCCGTGTACATATAAAAAGTACACTGATGATTAGTGTAGGGCCTAAAATGATCCGCATCAAGATCGGTAGAAACCCTAGATTCATGTCCGTAGAGATCGACAACCTTCCCGGTTTCCATATCCGCCGCCTGCAGCAGATTGCGGTGGCCGTGTTTCTGGAGGAGACGCAGGCCACGGGCATCACCCCTGTGCAATACGCCGCGCTCTATGCCGTGGGGCGCGAGCCGGGCATCGACCAGCGCACGCTGGCGCGCACCATTGGTTTTGACACCTCCACCATCGGCAGCGTGATCGACCGGCTGGAGTCGCGGGGCCTGATGCAGCGCAATGCCCACCCCGAAGACCGCCGCGTGCGGCTGCTGACCCTCACGCCCGAAGGCCAGCGTGTGCTGGAAGAGGTGGAGCCCGGCATGCTGCGCGCGCAGGAGCGCATGCTCGAACCCCTGGCGCCCGAGCAACGCGCGGTGTTCATGGACATGCTGCGCACGCTGGTGCGGGGCAACAACGCCCTCAGCCGTGCGCCCAGCGAGCCGCTGGACGGACGTGCTGCACGGCGCGCCCGGTGACGCCATGGACTGGGACAACCTGCGCTACTTTTTGGAACTGGCCCGCGCCGGCACGCTGGTGGGGGCCGCGCGCCGCCTGGCCGTAGACCACACCACGGTGGCACGCCGCCTGCAGGCGCTCGAAAAGCAGGTGGGCTCCGCCCTGTTTGCGCGCGAGGCCGGCGGCCACCGGCTGACCGAGGCCGGGCGCGCACTGTTGCCCCAGGTCGAGGCCATGGAGGCCGCCTTTCTGGCTGTGGAAAACGCCACACCCGGCGTGCGCCAGGGCCTGCACGGGCTGGTGCGCATCGGCACCACCGAGGGCTTCGGCAACCTGATCCTGGCGCCCCAGCTGGCCCGGTTTGCGCTGGACCACCCCGGCCTGGTGGTGGACCTGCTGGCGCTGCCGCGTTTGGTACACCTGTCGCGCCGCGAGGCGGACATCGTCATCTCGCTGGAACGCCCGGCGCGCGGTGCGGTGGTGGTCGTGAAGCTCACCGACTACGTGCTGCAACTGTATGGAGCGCGCAGCTACCTGCAGCGCCATGCTCCCATCCACACGCCAGACGATCTGCGGGGCCACACCTTCATCAGCTACGTGGACGATCTGCTGTTCAGCAAGGAACTGCAGATTCTGGACGAGCTGCACCGCCCCGCGCACTTCGCGCTGCGCAGCACCAGCATCCTCGCCCAGTACGAAGCCGCCCGCGTGGGGGCGGGGCTGGCAGTGCTGCCCGCCTTTGTGGCGGCGCAAGACCCGTCGCTGGTGCCCGTATTGCCAGGGGTGGCACGCTTTCAGCGCACCTTCTGGATGTCCATGCCGGGCGACAACAAACATGTGGCCCGCATGCAGGCTACCTGGGCGTTTTTGCGCGAAGCGGTGGCGGCGCAGCAAGGGTTGCTATTGCCGCCTGCGGATGGACAGTGAATTGCTTTTGCTACTGTATTAATAGCTGTTTGCGCTTTTGAGGTAAGCGCTAGAGGCCATTTTGGCTTGATATCGGAGGGCAAAGGATGGAAGTGAAGAATCAATCAGGATCTGAGTCTTGAACCCCATGCCACATCCCAGCCCGCTTCGCGTGCGCCAACGCGCAGCGGCGCTGATCCAGAGCGAGGGCCGCGTGCTGCTGCACCGGGTGGTGGGCGACGCTTTCTGGGCGTTGCCCGGCGGTGGCATCGATGCGGGGGAGACGGCGGCACAAGCCCTGGTCCGAGAACTGCAGGAAGAACTGGGCCAGCCCGTGGAGCCCGGCCCGCTGGCCTGTGTGGTGGAAAACTTCTTCACGTACGCTGGCACCGCGTACCACGAGATCGGGCTGTATTTGCACGCTATTCCGCTGCCCGGAAGCCTGTTGTTGTCGCGCCCGGGGCCCTATGCGGGCGTCGAGGGCTCGCGCGCGCTGGAGTTCGCGTGGTTCGGGCCGGACGAGCTGGAGGGCATTGATGTGCGGCCTGCATTTCTGGCGGCGCACCTGCGGCACTGGCTGGTGCACGGAAGGGCTGAGGTCGTGCACATCGTTCACCGTGACCCGGGCTTTTGAAACCGACCCGTTGCGGCGGTGGTAGCCAAGTGCTGCGCTGCACCACGTTGGACGCTGTGCGGCGTTTTGATAGGGTCAGCGCTTGGCACTTTTTAGTGGGAAATCCTGTGACTCCTTCAGAACTGCAAACCTACCTGCACCAACACATCCCCCTGTCCCAAGCCATGCAGATCACCGTGGTGGAGGCATCGTTGCAGCAAGTGGTGCTGACGGCGCCCCTGGCGCCCAACATTAACCACCGCGAAACGGTGTTTGGGGGCAGCGCATCCGCTGTGGCCATTCTGGCGGCCTGGTCGATGCTGCACCTGGGGCTCACCGCTGAGGGGCTGGGCAGCCGGCTGGTGATCCAGCGCAACACCATGGACTACCTCATGCCCATGGACGGTACCTTCACAGCCGTGGCGCTGGCGCCCGCGCGGCCGGCCTGGGAGTCGTTCACCCGCATGATCCGCCGCAAGGGGCTGGGCCGGATCACGCAGGCCGCAGCGCTGCACTACCAGGGGCAGGTGGCGGGGTCGCTCGCTGGCGAGTTTGTGGCCTTTGGCCCAGGCTATGCGTGAAGCGTGAGCAGTGGGGCGCTCTTGCATGAGGGGCCAAACTCGCCCCTTTAGCCCCCGCTGATCCCGCCATTGCCTGGGCGGCAGGCGCGTAACCTTGTGGCCCTGGGCGATGCGGCGGACTCCGGATGGATGGGGTCGCCAATGCGGTCGCCACACAGGAGTTCATGGCGATGTCCCCTCTCATTTCCGGCCTCGCATCGGTGGCGTCGATGATTTTCAATGCAGCCGCCAGCGGCGCGGGCAAGGCGTCTGCGCGGCGTGGGGGCGAGGCGGCAGCGCCCGAGCCCTCGGCCGTGGTCACGCTCAGCCCCGAGGCGCAGACGCTGGCGGGCATGGCGGGGCAGGGCGTGTTGGCTACTCAAGGGACATCTGCGGAAACGGTAGCCGCCGTGGGTCGTTCATCGGGTCAGACCACAGCGGCACTGCCCGGTGGCCGTGCAGCGGGTGCGGTGTCCAAGGACGATTTCCAGGCGCTGCTGACGCGGTTTGGCGCTACCGACGACCAGAAGCAGCAGATCACCGCAGGCTTTGATGCCGACAAGGACGGCGTCATCACCCACGATGAATTCCTCAAGGGTCTTGCGCGCACCAAGGGCCAGCAGGCAACTACCGACCCCTTTGCGCAGGCCGTGCTGCAGGTGATGGACCGTGCGGGCAACGCCGATGGCACCGTGGGCAAGGACGAGTTTGCTGCCCTGTCGTCAGCGTTTGGCCTGGCCGAGCGGCGCACGCACACGGTTTGACTGGACCCTCTGCACTGCAGGGTTCTGGCTCGCTCAGGTCACTTTGGGCAGCGGCAGCAACACCCAGAAGCTGCTGCCCTTGCCCGGCTCGCTCTCCACACCCAGGCTGCCGCCCATGCCCTCGACCAGGCGTTTGCACAGCGCCAACCCCAGCCCGGCGCCCTCGAAGCTGCGGGTGGTCGATCCGTCCACCTGCTCGAACAAGGTGAAGATGCGATGCTGGTCGCCCGCCGCAATCCCGATGCCCTCGTCGGTGACGCGCAGACGCCATACGGTGGAGTCCGGCGTGTCTTGCTCGGTGTGCAGGGCCAGGCGGATAGCGCCTGAGCGGCTGAACTTCACGGCGTTATCCAGCAGGCTGACCAGCACTTGCTGAATGCGCTCGGCATCTCCCACGTGGTGGGCCGTGCTGCCCTCGCCGTCGATGGTCATGAACATTTGCAGCCCCTTTTGGCGCGCCTGCGGCTCCAGCAGCTGCAAGGCATCGGCTGCCAGCTCGGGCAGCGACAGGGGCGCGAACTGAAACGCCACCTGGCGTGTTTCCAGCGCGGCCAGGTCGATGAGGTCGTTGAGCATGCGCGTGAGGCCCGTGGCCGCGTCCATCACGTTGTTCAGGATGGGCTTGAGGCGTTCGTCCTGCGTGCGGTTGCGCACCAGCTCGGTCATGCCCAGGATCAGGGTCATGGGCGTGCGCAACTCGTGCCCGATGTTCGCCAGAAAGATCCGCTTGGTATTGAGCGCGGCCTCGGCCGCCTCTTTGGCGACGGACAGCGCCGCCGTTCGCTCCTTGACCCGGGCCTCCAGGTGCTCGCGCTCGGCGTGCAATGCCTGCTCCAACTCCCGCCGGGCGGTCACGTCGCGCCCGATGCTGTGGTAACCGGCGGGCTGGCCCGAGGCGTCGCGGTACAGGCGGCTGGACATCTCGAACCAGCGCACACTGCCATTGGCACAGCGCATGGGCAGCGTCAGCAGTTGCTGCCGCTCGCGCACAGCCTGTCTCAGTGCTTCGGCACCCTCGGGCGTCAGGGCTTTGAAGATGGACTTTCCGATGACGTCGCGGGCGGGCACGCCGCGCGCCCGTTCGTCGGCGGGGCTTACGTACGCCACCGTCATGTCGGGGTTGATCCGCCAGATGACTTCTGCGGCGCCTTCGGTCAGCAAGGTGTACTGCTGGTCCCGCTCGGAAAGGTGCTGGTACAGGCGCAGCGCCTCACTGACGAACAGGTAAAAACACAGGCTGCTCAGCGACAGGGCTAGCGTGAAGATGATGAGCGCGTGCAGCGAATACGGCGCGCTTTGCATGCCGTTGCTGCCCAGCACGATGGCCAAGGTCGCGGCGGTGTAGCCCACACCCGCCGCGCGCCCCAGCAGCAGGTAGGCCGCACCCACCCCGATCAGGAACCACACGGCGCGCAGCTCGTGCCCCAGGGGCTGCCACAGGGCGTAGGTAAAAAGTGCCATCCCGATCAGGGTCTGGATGAGTGCCACTGGAACATAGACCTGGGGCCAGCGGCGCAGGGCCCACCACAGCGCTGCCATGAATGCGGTACCAGCGCCCAGGGTGAGGCTCCACGACCCGGGTGTGGCGACCAGCCCGGCCACACCCGCTGCCAGCAACAGCAGCTCAAAAGCCACATTGGCCAGCAGGATGCCCCGCAGCAGGCGGATCTGAAACTGCCGCATGTTGCCAATGGCGGAGGGGGAAAAGGGCATGGTGGGGGGGCGGCGATTCTTTGAATTTATCGTTTATATCAAATAAATGATTGAAATGCCAATATTTTCAATTTAATTGTATTTTTTATGCAAATTGATCATTTAGACGTTTGTGGCCGAGGCCGGGTAGCCGCCCTACCGCGCGCGCCCCTGCGAAGCGCCCAAAACAAAGGGCCCTCGAAAGGGCCCTGTGTGCATTTGAAAACTTCCCCTGGGCAGACGCTGTGTGGCCTGCACCGGGAGTTCAACTACCGGTCATATCCGTCCCATCAGCAGCAGGATCACCAGGATCAGCACCACCAGGCCAATCCCGCCGCTGGGCCCGTAGCCCCACGAGCGGCTGTGGCCCCAAGTGGGCAGCGCGCCGACCAGGATGAGGATCAGAACGATCAGGAGAATCAGCGAGAGTGACATGGCAGTTCCTTGTTGGAGTGGTTTGCGGTGAGTGCATTGTTGGGTGCACCCCGCGAACTGCCCGCAGGTGCCGCGCCCGCCGCGCGGTCAGGGATTTCCGACATCGGCTGTGGGAGGCGCGGACTGCAGCGGGGCGGGGCCCCGCTGGCTCACTGCGCCGCCATGTCAAAAATGATAGCTACCAGCGCATGATCCACTAGCGCTTGCGGCCGTTTTGGCCTGAAGTGTCCGCCGCGAGGCCCTGCCACGCGGCGGACGGGCTCAGTGGGCGCCTGCAGCGTCTGCCGCGCCCGCGCCGCCGGTGCGTGCCGGGCGTTTGGTCAGCCAGATCAGCCCGATGAGGAGCAGGAACAGACCTGCCGAGCCCAGGAAGATATCGTTGGCCGCGCGGGTGAAGGCCTGCTGGTCGATCAGCCGGTTGATCTGCGCCAGTGCCTGCATCTGCGTGAGGCCTGAGGCCATCAAGCCATCCAGCGTCTGCGCAAACACGCCCTGGCCTTGCACCAGCCCCTCGGTGAGGTGGGCGTGGTGCATGGCGGCGCGGCTCTCCCACAGCGTGGTGGCAATCGATGTGCCCATGGCCCCGGCGGTGATGCGCACAAAGTTCGACAAGCCTGCTGCCGCCGGGATGCGGTCTGGCGACACGCCAGCCAGCGTCAGCGTGGTCAGCGGGATGAAGAAGAACGCCATGGCCGCGCCCTGTAGCAGGGTGGGGATCAGGATGTGGATGAAGTCCGTCTGCACCGTGAACTGCGAGCGCATCCACAGCACCGTGCTGAACACGATGAACGCGCCAGTGGCCATGCGGCGCGGGTCCCAATGGCCGACCTTTTTGCCCACCAGCGGCGTGAGCAGGATGGCGAAGATGCCCACCGGCGCCAGCGCCATGCCGGCCGACGTCGCGGTGTAGCCCATCCACTGCTGCAGCCACAGCGGCAGCAGCACCACGTTGCCGAAGAAGAGGGCATAGGCCACCGACAGCGCCAGCGCACCAAAGGTGAAGTTGCGGCCCTTGAAGAGTTTCAGGTCCACCACCGGGTGCTTTTCCGTCAGCTCCCACACCAGGAACACGGCAAACGCCACCACAGCCACCACACACAGGGTGATGATCTCGCCCGAGGCAAACCAGTCCAGCTCCTTGCCCTTGTCGAGCATGAGCTGCAGCGCGCCCACCCACAGCACCAGCAGGCTCAGGCCCACGGTGTCAATCGGCAGCTTGCGGATGGGGGTTTCGCGCTTGCGGTAGATGCCCCAGGTCAGCACCCCGGCCAACAGGCCCACGGGCACGTTGATGTAGAAGATCCACGGCCACGAGATGTTGTCGGTGATCCACCCGCCCAAGAGCGGCCCCACCACCGGCGCGACCAGAGTGGTCACGCCCCACAGCGCCAGCGCCGTGCCCGCCAAGGCACGCGGGTAGCTGGCCAGCAGCAGCGTCTGGCTGAGTGGAATCATCGGCCCGGCCACCAGGCCCTGCAGCACGCGGAAGAAGACCAGCATCTCCAGCGAGGACGCAAAGCCGCACAGCCAGGACGTGAGCACGAACAGCAGCACGCTCATGGTGAACAGGCGCACCGCGCCAAAGCGCTGCGTGAGCCAGCCGGTGAGCGGCACCGAGATCGCGTTGGCCACCCCAAAGCTGGTGATGACCCAGGTGCCCTGGCCGGGGCTCACGCCCAGGTCACCGGCAATGGCGGGGATGGAGACGTTGGCGATGGACGAGTCCAGCACGTTCATGAACGTGGCCAGCGACAGCGACAGCGTGCCCAGCAGCAGGGCGGTGCCCTGCAGTGGCGGATAGGCAGCGGGCGGGCCGGGTGGCGCCGCAGGGGGCGACACCGCAGCAGGCGCCGCCGGAGCGGGGGCCTGGCCTGCGGCGTCAGCAGTGGGGTTGGCGGCAGTCATGCTCGGTCAACCCCGCTCACTGCACCACGGGGGCTTGCACTGCAGGTTGCACGGGGGCTGATGCGTGCTTCTGGGCTTGCACGGCCTGCACAGCCTGCTGGCTACCCACCTTGGGCGATGCCACCGCCACGGCGGACTTGCCACTGCGGCCCAGGTTGGCGGCAATGATGTGCGCCACTTCGTCGTCGGCGGCCTTGAACTGCTCGTCAAACACGGCGGTGGCGGCCACGGGCGTGGTGCGTTGGGTGTCGGCCAAGGTCTTGCCGCTCTGGTCGGCGGTGTCCACCTTCACTTCCATCGACAGGCCCACGCGCAGCGGGTGCTCGGCGACTTCCTTGGGGTCGAGCGCAATGCGCACCGGCACGCGTTGCACCACCTTGATCCAATTGCCGGTGGCGTTCTGTGCGGGCAGCAGGGCAAAGGCCGCGCCGGTGCCGGCGCCCAGGCCCGTCACGGTGCCGTGGTAGACCACCTTGGTGCCGTACACGTCGGCTTCCAGTTCGGCGGGCTGGCCGATGCGCAAGGTCTTGAGCTGGCTTTCCTTGAAGTTCGCGTCCACCCACAGGTCGTTCAGGGGCACCAGCGTCATCAGCGGGGCGCCCGCCTGCACGCGCTGGCCCACCTGCACGCCGCGCTTGGCCACGTGGCCGTCCAGTGGGGCGACCAGTTGGGCGCGCTGCACGGCCAGGTAGGCCTCGCGCACGCGGGCCGAAGCGCGCTGCACGTTGGGGTGTTGTTCGATGGAGGTGCCTTCGGTCTGCGTCTGGCTGGCGGCCAGTTGTTCTTGTGCGGCCAGCACAGCCGACTGGGCAGCGGCCACGGTGCTCTTGGCGGCGGCCAGCTGCGCGGTGGCGTGTTGAAACTCTTCCTTGCCCACGGCGCCGCTGGCCATAAGCGGGGTGCGGCGGTTCACATCGTCTTGCGCACGGGCGGCATCGGCCTGGGCGCGGGCCAGGTCAGCGCTGCGCAGGCTGACCTGCGCCTTCAGCGTGGAGTTGTTGGCGTACAGGGTGCGCACTTCGCGCACCGTCTGCGCCAGCTGGGCCTCGGCCTGATCCAGCGCCACGCGGGCGTCAGCGGGGTCCAGCTTGACCAGCAACTGGCCGGCCTTCACAAAGTCGGTGTCGTCCGCGCCGATGGACACCACGGTGCCACCGATTTGCGGCGTGATCTGCACCACGTTGCCCGCCACGTAGGCGTTGTCGGTGGTCTCCACGTGGCGGCCGTTGGCCCAGTGCCAGCCGCCCCAGCCAATGGCCACCAGCGCGACGGCGGCAGCGATCAGGGTGAGGCCCCGGCGGCGGGCAGTGTTGGACTCGTTGGCGGTGAGGGGTTCGCTGTTGGCGGTCATGGCAATGGTCTTTCAGGAATGTGTTGTTATGTGTTTTTGAAGAGGGCGGTGTGGCGTTCTGGGCTGGTCAGTGCGCGGCTGCGGTGTGCAGCACGGCCGTGTCGTCCGTCCAGCCGCCCCCCAGGGCCTTCATTAGCACCAGGCGAGTGTCGAGCTGGCGCGCGCGCAGGTCCACGGCCAGGCGGCGCTGGGCCAGCACCTGGCTTTCGGTGGAGAGCACCACCAGGTAGTTGCCCAGGCCCGCGCGGTAGCGCTCCTGCGCAAAGCGGTAGGCCTTTTCAGCGCTGGCCACGGCTTCGTCCTGCAAGGCCTGCTGGCGGGTGAGCGACTGGATGGAGGCCACGGCGTCGCCGGCTTCCTTCACCGCATCGAGCACGGCGCCGTTGTACTGGGCGATGGCGGCATCCAGCTCGGCCGCGCGGCCGCCCAGCTGGGCGCGCAGGCGGCCCCCGTCAAAGATCGGCAGGCGCAGTGCGGGTGTCACGCCCATCTGGCGGGAGCTGCCGTTGAACAGCCGGTCCAGCCCCAGCGAGTTCAGGCCGATGAATGCGCCGATGTTGATGTTGGGATAGAACTCGCTGCGCGCGCTGTTCACGCCTTGCGTTGCCGCCTCCACACGCCAACGGGCGGCCACCACATCGGGACGGCGGCCCAGCAGGTCGGCGCCCAGCACCTCGGGCACGGCGGTGGGCTGCAGCGCGGTGAGTCGGGGCGTGAGCTGGGGCAGGGCATCGGGCGCCTGGCCAGTCAGCACGGCCAGCTGGCGTCGGCCCAGGGTGATCTGCTCGTCCAGCGCTTCGATTTGTGTGCGGGCATCGGGCACGGCGGCCTGGGCCTGGGTCAGTTCGACTTGGCTGTCCAGGCCAGCGGCGGTGCGTTCTTGCGTGAGCTTGCGTTGTTCTTCGCGCTGTTCCAGCGCGCGTTGGGCCACGTCGCGCTGGGCCACCAGCCGGGCCAGGGCCACATAGCTGCGGCCTACCTGGGCGGCCAGGGTGTTGGCGGCGGCTGCAGCATCGGCCTGGGCGGCGCGGGCCTGGCCCAGGGCGGCCTGCAGCTCGGCGGCGTGCTGGCCAAAAAAGTCGGGCGACCAGCTCAGGCTGGCTTGCACGGTGCCGCTGTTGAAGGTGTTGCCGGCGATGGGGGCGGGCACCAGCCCGTTGGCGGTGTAGCGTTGGCGGGTAGCGTCCACGCCCAGCGTGGCTTGCGGGCCGTTGGCGGCCTCGCGCACCTGGCTCAGGGCCACGGCTTGCTCCAGGCGGGCGCGGCTCACGGCCAGGCTGGGGTTGCCTTGCAGGGCGGTGTCGATCAGGGTGTTGAGCTGCTCGTCACCCAGGGCTTTCCACCACTGGCTGGTGGCCACAACGTCGGTGGTGGCGGCGGTCAGACCAGCGGCGGCCGGGGTGGTTTGCGCGAGTGGCGTGTGGGCGGGGCCTGGGTTGGCGCAGCCCACCAGCAGCAGTGCGGCGGCCAGGGCAACGGCCGACACCGCCAGGTGGGCGGCGAGGGCGGAGCGGGTGGACAGGGGAGTTGGGGCAGTGGCGGTCACGGAAATCTCCAGGGGCAGGGCAACAGGGCGGGATCAACCGGCTGCGGGTTCGGTGGGTGAGGGGGTCTGCTGGCGCAGCGCTTCGCCGTTGGCCAGCATGCGGCGCAGCATGGACAGCAGAAGCTGCCACTCGTCATGGCTGAAGTCGCTGAGGTGGCCGTTGAGCACGTCGGCCAGCACGGGCGGCACCAGGGCTGCAATGCGTTGGCCTTCGGCCGTGAGCTTGAGCTGCACGACGCGGCGGTCCACGATGGAGCGCTCCCGCACCACCAGGCCCTTGGCTTCCATGCGGTCGAGCGACCGGGTCATGGAGGCGGGGTCGGTCTCCAGGTCCCGAGCCAGGGTGGCCACCGTGGCGGTCTCGCACAGCGACAACTTGAACAGCGGCAGCCACTGGGCGTAGGTCAGGTCGTGCAACGACAGCTGGGCATCGGCTTGCGTGCGGATGGACGACATCACCTTGCGCATCAGGTAGCCGACGCTGTTTTCGGGCACCAGCTTGCTGGGGTCGTAGTGCTCGGCGTTGTAGAACGCGGGGGCTTGGCTGGGTTTGGGGGGAGCTGACATGGGTGAGGAATTTAATTGACTAGACAATTATTGTCTTTGCATTGATTAAATTCCTGACACCGAAAAGGGGCCTTTGGGCTGGGGCGGGGCCCACGGACGGGGTGTAACGGATGGCGGTTTGCGGTGCCGGAATTCGCGCATGCGACCGAAGCGCGCCCCTGCGATCAATCTCACGCACAGTCAGTTTGCTACGTATTTGATAGCTTTCGAGGCATGTTCGACTAGCGCATCAATCCAAAAAGCCTTGATATTTGGAGCTCAGGCCGTCATCGATATAGTGGGACGCCTCGCTGTTCGACCCTTCCGTACCTTGCCCACCGGGACACCGCCATGACCGCTGCCGCTGATTCCTCTGTCTCCCTGCCCACCGCCTCGGACATTTCCCCGCCCTTGCGTTTTGCCGTGATGGGCGCGGGTGCCGTGGGCTGCTACTTTGGTGCCCTGCTTGCCCGCGCGGGCCATGCCGTCACGCTCATCGGGCGGCCCGCCCATGTGCTGGCGGTGCGTGACCACGGCCTGCGGCTGCAGACCGCAGCGATGGACGTGCAGGTGCCCCTGGCGGCCAGCACCGAGCCCAGCGCGGTGCACGGCGCGGACGTGGTGCTGTTCTGCGTGAAGTCGTCCGACTCGGAAGACGCTGCGCGGCAGATTCGCCCCCACCTCGCCCCCGGCGCGCTGGTGCTGACCTTGCAGAACGGCGTGGACAACGACGAGCGCGTGCGCGCGGTGCTGGACGCCAGCACCCCCGTGGCCGCCGCTGTGGTGTACGTGGCCACCGCCATGGGTGGCCCTGGGCATGTGGTGCACCATGGCCGGGGCGAGCTGGTGATTGCACCTTCGCCACGCAGCGACGAGGTGGCCCGCCAGCTCACGGCAGCGGGCATCCCTATCCAGGTGTCAGACAACGTGCGCGGCGCGCTCTGGGCCAAGCTGGTGCTCAACAGCGCCTACAACGCGCTGTCGGCACTGTCGCAGCAGCCCTACGGCCCGCTGGTGCAGGTGCCCGGCGTGACGCAGGTGATTGCCGACATCGTGGCTGAATGCCTGGCCGTGGCGGCTGCTGACGGTGTGACGATTCCGGGCGATGTGCAGGCGGCGGTGCGTGGCATTGCCAGCACCATGCCCAGCCAGTATTCGTCCACCGCGCAGGACCTGGCGCGGGGCAAACCCACCGAGATCGACCACCTGAACGGGTATGTGGTCAAGCGTGGCGCGGCACTGGGCGTGCCAACACCGCTGAACCACGCGCTGCAGGTGCTGGTCAAGTTGGCCGAGAAGAAAGGTCTGCGGAGCGAGCCCACATTGCGGTGATGGCGTTGCAGCACGGATGTGGTGGGTGCGCTGCCCGGTTCACCGACCCACCAGCTGCTGCGCCCAGCGCGGCAAGTGGGGCACCAGCGCCGTCGTTTCTTGCGGCGTGCACACCGCCACCAGCTGAGGTCCGGTGCCCGTGACCTCGGTGGCGTCATACAGATACGACACGTTGGCCCGGCGCACGGCCTGTGTCAGGTTTTCCAGAGTGCGTGGGTAGCGGGCCAGGATGCGTTCGGGTGGCACAGCGTGCCCGCCTTCGCGCACACGCTGCGCCACGCGGCCCAACAGCCGGCTTGGGTCATCCAGCGCCACCACATACAGAGCCACGGTGTAGCCACAGCGTTGGGCTTCTTCAATGAGTGCGAGTTTGGAGGGGTGCGAGAAAACGGTTTCGCTGGCAAAGTCGGCGCCCTCGCGCAGCAGCGTGGCGCGTCGCTCATCGGCCCAGTGGCGAGCGGCCTCGGACCGGGCTTCTAGATCGGTAATGTGCTGCAGATTCGCCTGTTCGTGAAGATCGGCGTTCACAAATTCCAGCGGCGGTCCCAGGATGCCTTCGCGCACCAGGGCGCGGTACAGGGTGGATTTGCCCGCGCCGTTGGGGCCCGCCAGCAGGTGGAACCAGCGGGGCGACTTGCGAGTGCTCGATAGCCGGGAGGGCGTTTGCGGGGTTGCCACCACGTGGGTCAAACAGCGGCAGCGGCTTTGGCCTGGTTCTCCAGCACCACCTCACGCACCCGCTGCGCCAGGGTACCGCGCGTTTGTGCGGCCAGCAGGCGGGCAGTGAGGGCATCGACCGAGGGGGGGGCTGCCGCTGTAGCAGTGCGGGATGCCGCAGCTTCATGCTGTTCAATGGCGCTGCGTGCCTCTTGCACGCTCAGCCCGGTGTGCTCCACGATCTGGCCCAGGGTGGCCCAGTATTCAATCTGGCTGGCCACCGAGCGGCGCATGGGCTGCGCGGCCTGGCGGGCTTGCTCCACCAAGTGGGCGGGGAGTTTGACGGACGAAAAGGGGGTGGCGGACATGGCAATCTTCTGATTGGCGCATTTTGCGCCAATCAGGATGGACTGGCAAATGGGGGCCGCCATACCCTGCGGCGGGCGCTTCAGTTGAATGCTTCTTCGTGCAGCCGCTCACGCACGGCCTGCGCGGCCTGCACCATGTGGCGCAGCGCCGCCTCGGTCTCGGGCCAGCCCCGGGTTTTGAGACCGCAGTCGGGGTTCACCCACAGGTGCTCCACGGGCACGACCTCGGCGGCTTTTTCCAGCAGCGCGGCCATCTCCTGCACGCCAGGCACGCGGGGCGAGTGGATGTCGTACACGCCGGGGCCGATCTCGTTGGGGTAGCGGAAATCACCGAAGCCCTGTAGCAGCTCCATGTCCGAGCGGCTCGTCTCAATCGTGATCACATCCGCATCCATGGCCGCGATGGCGGGCAGGATGTCGTTGAACTCGCTGTAGCACATGTGCGTGTGGATCTGCGTATCGTTGCGCACGCCGCTGGCGCTGATGCGGAAGGCGCGCGTGGCGCGCTCCAGGTAGCTCTTCCACCCCGCGCGGCGCAGCGGCAGCCCTTCACGGATGGCGGGCTCGTCGATCTGGATGATGGCGATGCCTGCAGCTTCCAGGTCGCACACCTCGTCGCGGATCGCCCAGGCGATCTGGTCGGCTGTGGTGGCGCGGGGCTGGTCGTCGCGCACAAAGCTCCATTGCAGGATGGTGATGGGTCCGGTGAGCATGCCCTTCATGGGTTTGGCTGTCAGGCTCTGCGCGTATTGCGTCCAGGCCACGGTCATGGGCGTGGGGCGGGCCACATCGCCGTAGATGATCGGCGGCTTCACGCAGCGCGAGCCATAGCTTTGCACCCAGCCGTTGGCGGTGAAGGCAAAGCCGTCAAGCTGCTCGCCAAAGTATTCGACCATGTCATTGCGCTCGGCCTCGCCGTGCACCAGCACGTCAATGCCCAGCGCTTCCTGCTTGCGCACGGCCAGGGCAATTTCGGCTTCCATCTTTTGTTGGTAGTGGGCTGCATCGAGCGCACCGCGCTTGAAGGCGGCGCGTGCGGCGCGGATCTCTGCCGTCTGCGGGAACGAGCCAATCGTGGTGATGGGCAGCAGCGGCAGCTTGAGCCGCGCACGCTGGGCCTTTTGCCGGGCGGGGAAGGCGCTGGCGCGCTGGTCGGCCCCCGGCGCCGCAGCCGCAATGCGGGCGGCGACGGTGGCGCGGTGTACACGCGGGCTGGCGCGGCGGGCGGCCAGGGCGGTGCGGGCGGCGTGCAGTTCGTCGTCTGCCGCCGCTTCGCCTTGTGACAAGGCGGTGGCAAGCACGCGCAGTTCGTCCAGTTTTTCCACCGCAAACGCCAGCCAGGATTTCACTTCGGCATCCAGCTGCGTTTCGGCCTCTAGGCTGAACGGCACATGCAGCAGCGAGCACGACGGCGCCAGCCACAGCTGGCCCTGGTGTTTGTCGGCCACGGGGCGCAGCTTTTGCAGCGCCGCATCCAGGTCGGTGCGCCAGATGTTGCGGCCATCCACAACGCCCACCGACAGCACTTTGTGCGATGGCAGCCAGTCGGCCACGCCCACCAGCTCGTCGGGTGCGCGCACGGCATCCACATGCAGCCCGGCCACGGGCAGCTGGCAGGCCAGGCGCAGGTTTTCGGCCAATGGCGAGAAGTAGGTGGCCAGCAGCAGCTTGGGCGCGCTGCGGGCCAGTTGCCAGTAGCTGTGCTCAAAGGCATGGCGCCACGCATCGGGCAGGTCCAGGCCCAGGATGGGCTCGTCGATCTGCACCCATTCCACACCCTGCGCCTTCAGGCGCGCCAGCACGGTTTCGTACACCGGCAGCAGTGACTCCAGCAGGCTGAAGCGGTCAAAGCCCGCCGTTTTGGATTTGCCCAGCCACAAAAAGCTCAGCGGCCCCAGCAGCACGGCCTTGACGCGGTGGCCCAGCGCCTGGGCCTCGGCCACTTCGGCAAACAGGCGCTCGCTGCTCAGGTGGAATTGGGTGTGGGCGCTGAATTCGGGCACGAGGTAGTGGTAGTTGGTGTCAAACCACTTGGTCATCTCCAGCGCGGGTTGGCCTGCGGTGGGGTGCTTTGCCTGGCAACCGGCGCTGCAGCCTTGGTGGTCGTCTGAGGCGTGGGCTGACACGCCTCGCGCCATTGCAAAGTAGCGTGCCACCTCAGGCGTACTGGCGTCAAAGCCAAAGCGCGCAGGCTCGCAGCCCAGCAACTGGATGTGGTTGGCCACATGGTCGTACAGCGCAAAGTCGCCCACCGTCACATAGCCCAGGCCCGCATCGGCCTGTGCCTGCCAGTGTTGCTGGCGCAGTTGGGCGGCGGTGGTCTGCAGCTCGGCCTCGGTGCTGTCGCCGCGCCAGAAGGATTCGAGCGCGAATTTCAGCGCGCGCTGCGCCCCCATGCGCGGAAAGCCCAGGGTGTGCGTGAGCACGGGGCGGCGGGTGGTTGGAGCTGCGAGCGACATGGTGATTTCCTTCTTCTGAATGGAGCAATGCAATGAAGGCACCGATGGTCGCGTGGGCTCGTTTATTATTCAAACGAAAGTTTTAGTCGATCAACTTGAAAATTAATAATGAACCAGTCGATCCTGGAAGTGCGCCACCTGCGCACGCTGGTCGCCCTGCGCGACAGCGGCAGCCTGGTGCGGGCCGCGCAGTTGCTCAACCTCACGCAGTCGGCGCTGTCGCACCAGATCAAGCTGCTGGAAGACCGCTACGGCCAGCCGCTGTTTGAGCGCAAGTCCGTTCCGCCGCAGTTCACCGCCGTGGGTGAACGCCTGCTGGCGCTGGCTGACGCCGTGCTGCCGCAGGTGGAGGGAGCCGAGCGCGACATTGCCCGCCTGGTGCTGGGGCAGGGCGGGCAGATGCGCATTGCGGTGGAATGCCACACCTGTTTTGACTGGCTGATGCCCGCCATGGATGCGTTTCGCACCCGCTGGCCTGAGGTGGAGCTGGACATCGTGAGCGGCTTTCACGCCGACCCTGTGGGCCTGCTGCACCAGGGCAGGGCCGATGTGGCCATCGTGTCGGAGGTGGATGGTGACGAGGCGGGCGTGGATTACCACGCGCTGTTTGGCTTTGAGATCCGCGCGCTGCTGGCCAACACGCACCCGCTGGTGGCCAAACCACACCTGGTGGCACAGGACTTTGCCGACCAGACCATCATCACCTACCCCGTGCCGGACGAAATGCTCGACCTGATCCGCCAGGTGCTGGAGCCCGCCGGCGTGCGCCCCCCGCGCCGCACCACCGAGCTGACGGTGGCCATGCTGCAGCTGGTGGCCAGCGGGCGCGGCGTGGCGGCGCTGCCGCTGTGGGCAGTGCAGAGCTACCTGGACCGGGGGTATGTGACGGCGCGGCCCATCGCGGCAGGGCCTGGTGACAAAGGTCTGCGCGGCGAGCTGCACGCCGCCTGCCTGCCCAGCCTGTCGGCCAAGCCGTACCTGCAGGACTTTGTGCAGGTGACGCGGGAGACGAGCTTTGTGACGCTCAAGGGCGTAGAACTTTTGTAGCCTAGTCCGGCGCGTACTTGTCGCCCACCTCTTCGCGCAGCGGGTGCGTGTCGTAGACGATGTTCATGTCGCGGATGCGGGTGCTGCCCGCGTCGAACGTGAACACATCCACGCAGGTGAAGGTCACCTCGCGGCCATCGTTCAAGGTCCAGTCGTAGCGGAAGTAGGCCGCCACGCGCACCGATCCATCCTGGCCGGGCTGCGCGGAGGCAAACAGATCCAGCACCGTGATCACGCTGCCGCTGGAGGCCTGGGCGAGCTTTTTGAAAAAGTCGCTCGCACGCATGGTGCCCAGAAAGGGCGAGTGCACCACGCCATCGTCTTCAAAGCAGGCGATCAGCCCCTCCGTATGGCTGGCATGCAGGTGGGCGAGGTAGGTGCGGACGGTGTCGATGGGAGTAGGGCTCATACGCAGCATTGCAAAGGTCGTGGAGTGGAGTGCGTAGCTTCGCCAAGTCCGCGCCGTGCGACAAGAGACAATGGAGGCTTATACATAAAAGGTGTTTATGTATCTGCGCTATCTGCAATACCTCCATGCGATCGTCGAAAAAGGCTCGTTTGCCTTGGCGGCAAATGCCTGCGGCGTGTCGCAGCCCGCGATCAGCCATGGCATGAAAGCACTGCAAGCCCACTTTGCACAGCCCTTGCTGGTGCGGGACGGGCGCCGCTATGTGGCCACCGACCTCGCCCGTGCCGTGGCCGCGCAGGCACTGCCGCTGGCGCAGGGGGTGGAGGCGCTGCCCCGCGCTTCGGTGGCTGCGTCAGACCGGCATCGGCTGCGAGTGGGGCTCACGTCTTCAGCAGCGCTGGTCTGCGGCCCGCTGCTGTATGCCAGCTGGTGCCTGCCCAACGCCCGGCGCTCCCTGGAGATGGCGACGGCCGATGAAGGCAGCCTGCTGGAAGGCCTGCTGCAGCGGCGCTTTGATGCGGTCATCGCCCCCAAGCCGCGCAAGTTTGCGCACCCCGAAGTGGTGGAGCGGCCCCTGTACGAGCTGCATCCCCAGGTCTATGCGCGCAAAGGCCACCCTCTGGCCCGGGCCCAGTCGCTGGTGCAACTGCAGGGCGCTGCATGGGCCTGTGTGGGGCCAAGCGTCAGCGGGCCGGTGGATGTGTTGACGGAAGCGCACCGCGTGCGCCGCATGCCCGCCCCCAAGATGTCCGTGCGCTGCCCCGACTTTGCCAGTCTGCTGCACCTGGTGGCGCAGTCCGACCTGCTGGCTGTTGTGCCGCACCCTGCGTTGTTGGGCGGTGCGTCTGCGCTGGTGGTGCCCCTGCGGCTGGCGGAATCGCTGCCGCTGTATGGCATGTGGCTGTTTGAACCCAGGGGCCGCAAGTCACGGCTGGGCCCCGAGGTGTTTGCGCCAGTGGGCTGAGGCTGACACTGCAGGCGCTGACTGAAAAATTGCAAGAAGGCTTGGTGTTTGAAATCGGCGTTGCAAGACTCCATAATGGCCTTCCTCATCCCTTCACCGAGCCTTTGCACCATGCACCACTCGCTGCACCGCCCGCAATCAGTCCCTTCTTTTGTCCGCCCCTTGATGGCGTCGTTAGCACTGGCGTTTGTCGCCGCCGTGGCCCAGGCTGCGCCCGTGGCCGATGTCCATACGCTGGCCCAGAAGGAGCAGCAGCCGCTGCTCGACACCCTGCGTGACCTGGTGCACATCGAGTCGGGCAGCAAGGACATCGAGGGTCTGAACCAGATTGCCGAGCGCATTGCCAGCCAGCTCAAGCAACTGGGCGGCACGGTGGATGTGCTGCAGACCAGCGATATCTACCGCCTGGACGACACCCCGGAGAAGGTGGGCCCCGCGGTGCAGGCCGTGTTCAAAGGCACGGGCAGCAAGAGGATCATGCTCATCGCGCACATGGACACCGTGTACCTGAAGGGCATGCTCAAAGGCCAGCCGTTTCGCATCGATGGCGACAAGGCCTATGGCCTGGGCATCTCGGACGACAAGCAGGGCATCGCGCTCATCATCCACACCGTGGCCCTGCTGCAAAAGCTCAACTTCAAGGACTACGGCACGCTCACCGTGCTGATCAATGGCGACGAGGAAATCAGCTCGCCTGGCTGGCGCAGCACCATCACCCGTGTGGCGGCTGAGCAGGACGTGGTGTTGTCGTTTGAAGGTGGCGGCACCGACGGCACTCTGCGTCTGGCCACCAGCGGCATTGGGGCGGCCTACCTCACGGTGCAGGGCAAGGCGTCGCACGCCGGGGCCAAGCCCGAAGACGGCGTGAACGCGCTGTACGAGCTGTCGCACCAGCTGCTGCAGATGAAGGATTTGTCCAAGACCGACGAAGGGCTCAAGCTGAACTGGACGGTGTCGAAGGCCGGCACCAACCGCAATGTGATTCCGGCCGAGGCCACGGCCCAGGCGGATGCGCGTGCGCTGCGTGTGGCGGACTTTGACGGGCTGGAGAAGAGCCTGCAAGAGAAGGTCAAGAGCAAGTTGCTGCCTGCCTCCAAGGTGGATGTGAAGTTTGAAGTGCGCCGCCCGCCGCTGGAGGCCAGCGACGCATCCCGCCGCGTGGCGGGCTACGGCAAGGTCATCTACCAGGAGCTGGGCATGTCGCTCAACGTGGTGGAGAAAGCCACGGGCGGCGGCACCGATGCAGCGTTTGCCGCGCTCAAGACCAAGGGCGCAGTGGTGGAAGGCATGGGCCTGTCGGGCTACGGCGCGCACTCCAACGATGCGGAATACGTGCAGATCAACACCATCGTGCCGCGCCTGTACCTGGCCACGCGCATGATCATGGACATTTCGCGCGACCGCGTGAAGTGACACGCTGAGCCGCTCCACACCCTCTCTGTGAGGGCAGCAGCGTTACGCAGGGCGCAGTGGCCGGCTCAGGCGCCCGGCGTGCCCGGCACCGGCGTCCGCACGGCGCCGGTTGCAAAGAAGGATTCCAGATTTTCCAGCACTAGGTCGGCCATGGCGCGCCGTGTTTCATGCGTGGCGCTGGCGGTGTGCGGTGTCAGCACCACGTTGTCCAGCGCCATCAGCGCGGCGGGCACGGTGGGTTCGTTGTCAAACACGTCCAGGCCGGCCCCGGCAATGCGACGCTCGGCCAGCGCGTCGATCAATACCGCCTCATCCACCACACTGCCCCGCGCCACATTGATGAGATAGCCGTGGGGGCCCAAGGCCTCCAGCACATCGCGGTTGACGAGGTGGCGCGTCGCAGCGCCGCCGGCCACGGTGAGCACGAGGTAGTCGGCCCACTGCGCCAGCGCGGTCACCGACTCGAAGTAGGGCAGTGCGCAATCCAGCGCCGGACGGCGGTTGTGGTACCCCACATCCATGCGAAAGCCGCTCGCGCGCTCGGCCACGGCCTGGCCGATGCGGCCCATGCCCACGATGCCCAGCCGCTTGCCGGACACTCGGGTACCCAGCGCGAACCGGGTCTTCGGCCATTCGCCACGGCGTACAAAACGGTCGCTGGCGGCCACGTGGCGTGACACATCCAGCATCAGCGCAAACGCCATGTCGGCCACACAGTCGTTGAGCACGCCGGGCGTGTAGCCCACCTGCACACCACGGGCCTTGGCTGCATCGATGTCCAGCGCATCAAAACCCACGCCAAAACTGCTGATGACCCGAAGGTTGGGCAGTGCCGCAATGACTTCGCTCTTGAGGCCGATGGCTGCGGTGGTCACCACCCCCGTGAACTCCGTACCGCGCGCCGCCAGAAAAGCCGCCGGATCGGTCTGGTCGGCCAGGCAGGCGACGCTGTAATGGGCAGCCAGCTCGGCCTCCAGTGCAAGAAGGGGCAGGCGGCCGATTTGCAGGATGCGAGGGGGAGTCGTGGTCATGGTTTCGTGGGGCAACAGTGCCAAAAAATGCAAGGGGCGGCACACGGCGGCACACAGCCGCCCCGATGTGTCTACATCATGCCGCGACGCGCACGGCCTGGCGGGCCAGCAGCTTCCACTGGCCGCCTTGCTGTTGCCAGACGCCCAGGATCTTGATCTGCACCTTGCCGGGCTTGCCCGAGTCGTTGGTGTCGGCCGTGAGGGAGTGGCGCACGATGGCGGTGTTGCCCACGACCTTGATGGTCTGGTCGGTGATGGCAATGGTCACGAAGTCGGACTTGCCGGCGATCAGGTCGCCGATGAAGCTGTCCTTGGTGTCCACGCGGCCGCCCGAATGGCCGTAACTCAGGTCGTCGGCCACCAAGGCCGTCAGCGCCGCAGGCGTGGGGTCGATCATGGCCACGCGCAGCTTTTCTGCGGCGGCTGCCACAGCTTGCTCGGCCGATGCCGAGGAGCCGGTGGATACAGCGCCGGTGGCGCAACCTGCGAGCGCGGCAAGGGTGACGGCGGCGGCTGTGGCCAGAATGATTTTCTTGAACATCTTGTCTGTCTCCGTTGTTGTGTTGATGGTTTGGAAATGGGCGTGCCAGGACTGCCCCCGGGCCTGTGCACGGCCGGGCCCAGGGTGTTGGTTTGGACTGGGAAAAAAAGAGGGCCTGGAGAACCAGGCCCTGAGCAGGCCTTGAACCCGCTGGTTCTTACTGCGGCCCGAGCTTGTCAATCAGCGCCTTGAGCTCTTCCATCTCGCTGGG
>NZ_JBMDJM010000018.1:0-125520 GCF_057809195.1 Acidovorax sp. FG42
TTTTCTTTGGTGACTTTCTTTTGGCGAAGCAAAAGAAAGTTACTCGCACGCCGGGGCGACTCCCGGCCTCCGCCCTCAACAAAGGCACGCCACCCAATCAGCGCACAAGAACCAACACTACAAAATCAATAGCTATCACCGCATATCCCACTAACGCATCCAACCCCAAAGCCCTCAAACAGGCCCCAAAGCCATTCTTCCCGAAGAAGTCACCGACACATCCCTCGCATGCCGCGTCTCCACCCGGTTGCGCCCCGCCCGCTTGGCGTCATAACAAGCCATGTCCGCCGCGTACAGCACCGACGGCACATCCTGCAAGCTGGCATCGAGCACCACCAGCCCGATACTCACCCCCAACGTAAAACTGCGCCCCTGGTACGACGGCTCCCACGCATGCACAGCCGCACGCAACTGCTCGGCCACGGCCTGGCCGCGTGCCAGTGCACAGCCGGGCAACACCACCGCAAACTCATCGCCCCCCAGCCGCGCTGCCCAGCCAATCTGGCGCACATGGGACTCCAGCAGCCGGGCCACATGGCGCAGCACATCGTCGCCCGCGTCGTGGCCCGCAATGTCGTTGACCACGGTGAAATGGTCCAGGTCGAGGAACAGCACCACACCATCGCCCTGGGTGTCTCCACCCTCCTCATCGGCGGCGGGCACCACAGCGCGCTGGCGGGCCGACCGCTCGGCCATCAGCTGGCCCAGGCGCTCGTCGAACGCGGCGCGGTTGTACAGCTGCGTCAGCGCATCGTGCGCGCGGCCCCAGGACTGCTGCACCTGGGCCTCGCGCGCGGCGGTGATGTCTTCCAGAATCCACACGGTGCCACCGTGCACCTCCTCGGGGCGCACGCCCCGGCCCTGCACGCGGGCCCACACGGGGCTGCCGTCCTTGCGCATAAAGCAGATGTCGCCATCGAACGCACCATGCGCCGCCACCTCGGCGCGCACGCGGTCGCCCACCTGGGCATAGTCGGCGTCGCTGGCGTACAGGATGCGCGCGGGGCGGCCCTGCAGCTCCTGCGCGGTGTAACCCAGCATCACGCAGGCCTGGTGGCTCGCCACCTCCAGCATGCCGTGGCGGGTGATGACGATACCCACGGGGGCACTGTCCAGCACGGCCTGGAACTGGCCAACCACCGTGTCCTTGCGCGACTGCTGCAAGCTGCCCTGTTGCACCAGGCCCTGGAACACGCGCACCAGCTCACCCACCTCACCGCCCGCGCGGGGCCAGTCCACCGCTTCTGCGGGCTGCTGGCGCGCGCTGGTCCGGAGCAGCTGGCGCGCCTTGAAGGTCAGCTGCGCCAGTGGCTGCGCCATCCAGCCCATAAGCGCCACGGCCAGCAACATGCACAGCACCATGCTGGCCACCGCCAGCCACCAGGCTTCGCGCTGGGCGCCGCGCAGCGGTGCCAGCAGCGCCTGCGACTGGCTCACGCGCGCCACGATCCACTGCGGCAGCGGCATGCCCGCCATGCTCACGATGTGGTCGGACTGCACATGGGTCATGCCCCGCCCCACCACCGGCTGGGCCTGGCTTTGCCAGCGCGTGTACACCGGGGCCAGGCCCACTTCGTCACGCACCTGGCCCAGCACGCGGGTGGGGTCGGAGTGCGACAGGATGGTGCCGTCGCGGGTGAAGACGATGAGCTGCGAGTCATCGCGCGCAGGCAGCGTCATCGAAGGTGGCAGCAGGCTTTGGGATTGCAGGCGCAACGCCCCTGCCACCACACCCACCACTGTGCCGTCTTCGCGGTGCAGCGGCATGGTGAACATGACCCGCGCCTCGCCCCTGCGGCCGGCGATCAGCTCGGACACCAGGGGCTTGCCATCCACCAGGGTGCGGCGCAGGGCATCGCGTTCGGTGGGGTCCAGGTCCGCAGCCTTTTCGATCTGACCGGCGCGCAAATTCAGGCGCAGTTCGCCGTTGTCGCGGGCGACCTGCATGGTGTCGAAGAACTGCACCGCAGGCAGGCCCTGCTGCAGCAGCCATTCCAGCGACGAGGGTGACTCCAGCATCGCCGGTGTGATGCCTGCGGCCACGGTGCGCAGCACCTTCTGGCTTTGTTCGATCTTGCTGGCCAGCAACCGGGCCACCACCTCGACCTCGTCGGTCTGCTGGCTCACCACCCGGCGCATGGCCTCCTGCCCGGAGGCCCGTGTGACCAGCCAGGCGGCCACCGCCCCCGACAGCGCCACCGCCAGCGCAGCCACCAGCATCAGCCGCAGCACCAGGGCGCCGGGCACCAGCCAGCCCGGCGCAGGGTCCGGGGCAGCCTGGGGGCCGGGCGGCGGCGTCATGGACGCTTCCCCCCTGCGGGCTGATGGGCACGCTCAAAGTTCGGCATGGGGACGGGTCGCAGCAGACATGTCCCAACAAATATACGCAGGGCCTGTGCCCCGGGGCTTGGGTGGAACCCTTGGGTAAAGCCAAGGAAAAACCCTGAGCCCGCCGGGGTACGGAGGGTATGAAAAGAAGACGCGGCAAGGGCCGTGCAGCGCGGTGCAAGCGCGTATCGCCGCGCAGAAGAGCCTCCTCCGGGCCCATCGCCTCAGAGGTGCCGGTTTGTCAGGAAATGCAACGGAGCACAAGCCTGTGACAGCGCTCAGGAGCAAGCGGCCGGTTGGCCGCTGCTGAGCCTCCACCAAGCGGCGTCAGCAGCCCGCCATCGACTGCAAGGCCCGGGGCTGGGGCAGTGCCAGCACATTGCCGGTGCCGTGGATCAGGCCCAGTTCGCGCAGGTGACGCAGCACGCGCGAGAAGGTTTCGGGCGCAATACCCAGCTGGGCGGCGATGAGGCGTTTGCGCTGGTGCAGGGTAACCTGCATGGCGCCGCTGTGGTCAGGCTGGGCATGGTTCAGCAGCCACTGTGCGCAGCGCGATTCGGCATCCTGCGCGAGACGGCTTACCGCCAGTTCAGACTGTTGCCGGTAGCCCTGGGCCATGTCCAGCAGCAGGCCCCGCGCGCCCGCCGGCATGGCGGCCAGGCTGCGCTGGAACGCCTCAATGGGCACGCGCCGCACATGCACGCGGGTGTCGGCCACCATGTCCACCGGCAAAGGCAGGCCCAGCAAGGCCGACGCGGCATCAAGCCAGAACGGCCCCTCGACAGCACCGAGCTGGTGGCGCAGGAAACCGTCGTCCAGCACGCCGCGCAGCACACGGCCGCTTTCGAGGTGCAACACCGTCGTCAGCACCTCATTGCGCCTGCGCAGCACTTCGCCGGGAGCGATGACCTCGGTGTCAGCGGGCAGAGAAAAAAGGTTAGGTGGCAGCATGGAAGCCACTGTGCCGTGCGGCTGCGCCTGCGGCATTGAGCCACATCAAAACCGCACCATGTCGCCCGCCCCGCGCGCCCCAGGTTTGCGCCAAAACACACGAAAACTGCGCCAGCAACGTGCATGGATACGCGCTGAGAGCGCTTGGCAGGGATGTAAACAGGTGTTGCACCAGGGCATGGAACTTGCGAAGCCCTACCGGCGGGCCCCGCCCTGCACCACGGTGCAACAGGGGCCGCGTCTCCTTTGCCCCGCCGGCCCTCCGGCGCTTTTTTCCCCAGGAATCACTCCATGAAGAAAAACCTGATTGCACTGTCTCTATCGCTTGGTGGCGCCCTGCTGTGTGCCACCGGGGCCCACGCCCAGAGCTCCGTCCAGCTGATGGGCCTGACCGATGTGTTTGTGGGCTCCATGAAAAACGCCGGTGATGCCGGCAGCAGCAAGGTCGTCAACAGCGGCGGCATGACCACGTCGTGGTTCGGCGTCAAGGGCACTGAAGACCTGGGCGGCGGGCTCCGGGCCAACTTTGCACTCACCTCGTTCATCAAGGTAGACAGCGGGATCCAGGGCCGCTTTGCCAACGACACCTTCTTCTCGCGCGATGCCAACGTGGGCCTGAGCGACAGCTGGGGCACCGTGACCGTGGGACGCGGCCTGGCGCCCAACTTCCTGCCGTCGATCCTGTCGAACCCGCTGGGCGACTCGTTCACCTTTGCGCCGCTGATCCTGCACATGAACGTGCCCCTGTTCAACGGCACGGGCTGGGGTTCCACCACGCCGTCCGACACCGGCTGGTCCAACGAAATCATCTACAGCACGCCCAACCTGGGCGGCCTGACCGCCAACCTGCACTACCAGTTTGGCGAGGTCGCGGGCGACAGCAGCAAGAAGAACGTGGGCATCAACGCGCTGTACTTCAACGGCCCCATCACCCTCACCGGCTTTTACGAGCGTGACCAGATGAGCAACCCCGCCGTGCCCAGCACCTACCTGGGCACCACCAAGACCGACTGGATGCTGGGCGGCGCGTATGACTTTGCCGTGGTGAAGGCCTTTGCCAGCTACGGCCAGGCCAAGGCCGACAACACCACCAACAAGGCCAAGACCACGCAGCTGGGCGTGTCGGTGCCCGCAGGCGCCACCGGCAAGGTGCTGGCATCGTGGGCGCAGACCAAGATGACGGCCACCGACATCTCGCGCAAGACCTTCACCGTGGGGTATGACTACTTCCTGTCCAAGCGCACCGACGTGTACGTGATGGCCATGAACGACCGCATCACCAACCAGACCAAGGGCAACAGCTTCGGCGTGGGCATCCGCCACCGGTTCTGACGGCTGCACGCAGCGCCTGGGCCATTTTCAAGCCCCAGCAGCCCCAGGCGCTAGTGCAATATGTCTGAGCAGCTACAAAATTAGTAGCACCCGGAAATCGTTCACGTTGGTGTGCGTGGGGCCGGTGACCAGCAGGTCGTCCAACCCCGCAAAAAATCCCCAGGCGTCGTTGCGCGCCAAGTGGTCGTCGATGCGCAGGCCCTCTGCGCCTGCACGCGCCAGCGTGTCGGGACACACAAAGGCCCCCGCGTTGTCTTCGCTGCCGTCGATGCCGTCGGTGTCGGCCGCCAGCGCCCACACGGCGGGCTCGCCCTGCAGCGCCTGCGCCAGGCCCAGGCAAAACTCCCCCGCACGCCCGCCCCGCCCCCGGGGCACGCCGGGCGCACGTGGACGCACGGTGACGGTGGTCTCGCCCCCCGACAGGATCACACATGGCGCCGCAAACGGCTGGCCACGCCGCGCCACCGCGCGGGCCAGTGCCGCATGCACCTTGCCCACCTCGCGCGACTCTCCCTCCATCTCGTCCGACAGCACATGCGCAGGCAGCCCCGCCAAACGGGCCAGCGCGGCGGCGGCCTCCAGCGCCTGCTGGGGCGTGGCAATCATGTGCACCGCATGGCCGGCAAAACGCGCGTCGCCGGGTTTGGGCGTCTCCAGGCGGCTGGCCTCCAGCGCGGTGCGGATGGCCGGGGGCACCTCGATGCCGTAGCGCGCCAGAATGGCCAGCGCATCGGCGCAGGTGGTCGCGTCCGGCACGGTGGGGCCGCTGGCAATCACCGACGGGTCGTCGCCCGGCACGTCGCTGATGGTGAGCGTGACCACGCGCGCCGGCGCGCAGGCCGCCGCAAGGCGCCCGCCCTTGATGCGCGAGAGGTGCTTGCGCACGCAGTTCATCTCGCCAATGTGGGCGCCGCTGTCGAGCAGGGCGCGGTTGATGCGCTGCTTGTCTTCCAGAGTCACCCCGTCGCAGGGCAAGGTCAGCAGGGACGAGCCCCCGCCCGAGATCAGGCACAGCACCAGGTCGTGCTCCGTCAGCCCCTGGGTCAGATCCAGAATGCGCTGCGCTGCGGCCAGCCCGGCCGCATCGGGCACAGGGTGCGCGGCCTCCACCACCTCGATGCGCTGGGGCACGTCCGCAGGCCGGGGCGGCACATGCCCGTAGCGCGTGACCACCAGGCCCGAGAGGGGCGCGTCCTGCGGCCACAGGGCCTCCAGCGCCTGCGCCATGGCGCCGCCCGCCTTGCCCGCGCCCAGCACCAGGGTACGGCCCCCGCTCTCGCGGCTGGGCGGCTGGGGCAGCCACTGGCGCATGCCGTGCAGGGGTTGTGCGCTGTGCACGGCGGCATCAAACAAGGCCTTCAGAAAGGCGCGGGGGTGGGTGCGGTAATCCGGCAGGGAGGGGCTGGCTGGCTGGGTTTCTGGGTGCATGCCGCGCATTGTGCAGCGGCGGGGCGGGTCACCCGGCTGTAACCAGGTTGTCACACGCCGCCGGTATCGTCGGCACCCTTGCTCAGGGACCCACAACAGCCATGCACAACACCCCATGGAGCCGACTGGAGGCGATGATGGCACTGCTGTCGCCCGCCGCCCGCCAGGGCACCGGCCCCCTGGCGCGGCTGATGCGCGAAGGCGGGCTGTACAGCGTGTTCCAGCCCCTGGCCGACCTGCGCGAGGGCCAGGTGTACGCGCATGAGGCGCTGATACGTGGCCCCCAGAACACCCCCTTGCACACCCCTGACAAACTGCTGGAGCTGGCCCGGCACGAGGGCATTCTGCAGGACTTTGAGCTGCTGTGCGTTTACACCGCCATGGAGCAATGGGGGCTACACGACGCGCCGGGCCGGCTGTTTGTGAACATCAGCGCCGACGCGCTGGTGCATGGGGTCCAGCTGATCGGCGCTACCGAGCTGGGCAACACCGTGCGCAGCCTGGGCCTGAGCGCCCGCATGCTGGTGCTGGAAATCACCGAACACGAACGCGTGACCGACATGCCCCTGCTGCGCCAGGCCATCAAGGCCGTACACGCCTGCGGCGCGCGGCTGGCGCTGGACGACTTTGGCGACGGCCGCTCCAGCCTGCGGCTGTGGTCCGAGGTCAAACCCGACTTCGTGAAGATCGACAAATACTTCATCCGCGACATCAGCGACCACCCCGAAAACCTGCAGATGCTGCAGGCCATCAAGGGCATTGCCGACGTGTTCGGCACCCAGCTCATCGCCGAAGGCATCGAAACCCGCGACGACCTGCGCGCGCTGCGCGACTTGGACATCCCCCTGGGCCAAGGCTGGCTGCTGGGCCGCCCGGCCATGGCGCCGCGCGAGGCGGTGGACGACGCTGCGCTGGAGGTGATGCACGACCGCCGCGTGGCCGTGCTGCCGCACCTGGGGCAAACCGCGCGCCCAGGCATCCTGCGCAGCCTGCTGGTGGTGCAGGCACCCACCGCAGCGCCCGCCACCAACAACGATGCCGTGGCCGCCCTGTTCCGCCAGCACACGGACCTGCACGCGCTGGCGGTTGTGGACGGGTCGCGCCCCGTGGCCCTCATCAACCGCCAGCAGTTCATGAACCACTACGCCACGCCGTACTTCCGCGAGGTGCATGGCCGCAAGTCCTGCCTGGCGTTTGCCAACCTGGCGCCGCGCGTGGTAGAGCTTGACTGCGATGTGGACCAGCTCGTGGGCATCCTCACGTCGCAGGACCAACGCTACCTGAGCGACGGCTACATCGTCACCGACAACGGCCGCTACCTGGGCCTGGGCACCGGCGACCAGCTGGTGCGCGCCGTGACCGAAACCCGCATCGAGGCCGCGCGCCACGCCAATCCGCTCACCTTTTTGCCAGGCAACATCCCCATCAGCCTGCACATCCAGCGCTTGCTGGAAAGCGGCACCGAGTTTGTGGCCTGCTATGCGGACCTGAACAACTTCAAGCCCTTCAACGACCACTACGGCTACTGGCGCGGCGACCAGATGATCCGGCTGGTGGCGCGCCTGGCCACGGCACACTGCGACGCACGCAGCGACTTTGTGGGCCATGTGGGCGGGGACGACTTCATGCTGATCTTCCAGAGCAGCAACTGGCTGCAGCGCTGCAAGAACATCGTGGACGAGTTCGCACGCGAGGCCGTCACGCTGTTTGACGACAGCGCACGGCTGGCAGGCGGCATCCATGCCGAGGACCGGCATGGCGTGCAGCGGTTCTTTCCTTGCACCACGCTGGCCATCGGCGCCGTGCGCATCACGCCCGGGCGCTTTCGGCATGCCGAAGAAGTGGCCAACCTGGCTGCCGTGGCCAAGCATGAAGCCAAGCAGGCAGCGACCGGGGTGGTACTGCATGGCGGGTTCACCGAGTCGAGCCTGGGGGCGCTGGCTGCGACGCGGGCGCTGCAGGATGTGTTGGCGGCGTAGGGACTGTTTGGACCGCGTCTAAGGGGCGCAACGCCGACGCAGAAAGCGGTGTTCTGGCTCAACGTCAGGCTGTCATTGACACCGCACGGCTTAGGGCAAACAAGTCTGCTTCGGGCCCGAAGCTGCTGTTGACTCGCTACGCGCTTGCTTGCAGTCCAAGCCGCGCAGTGTCCGGAGCCTGACAATGCACTCTCACCCTCAATTGAGAGGACATGCCCAAGCAAGCCGGGTAATGCCTCTCATCTCAAACGGTAGGCCTCATGAATTCAGTCTTTGCTCGCGCCGAGTTCTTCGATGCTTCGGCACTGGTTCTACTTTACGTCAACGACCCAGGTGCTTCGGCGGTTCGTGAATACTTCAATCGACGGCCAACCGTTTACACGACGGAGTTTTGCTTCCACGAGGCTCTTAGTGTTCTGAAGACTAAGTGGCGAAGGGTCAAAGTTCTAAGTCGAGATGAGTACTTGGCGGCAGCTCATGAGCTGACTATTTGGTATTCGGGGATGCAACGGACGTTGCCAGAAATCGCACTTCACGATCGTGACTACTATTCCTTGGTTCGCGAGCTAGCGATTCGCACTGGGCTCGATTATTCAGATGCGCTTCAGTTGGCGAGCCTGAAGTATGGGAACTATGCAAGCTTGACTAGAGAGTCAAAGACGGTCTTAACTACAGCCGATCGAGAATTGGCCAATGCTGCACGTGCCGAGGGGTTGCGCGTTTGGTCGGTGCTTGATGAGACGCCACCGAATGAGGTCTAACCTATTGCTAGTTCCGAGAAGCGTCGGAGAGCTGCCACTCGCGACTCAGTGTCAGCATTGACCGTCCGCTTCTAGCTGCCGGAAGAGACCGCTCCTCGCCGCTTGCTGCCGCCCCACTCGACTCCCTCAAGGCCCCGTAGGCGCCCCCGCCTCAAACCACTTCCCAATCAGCGCCCGCTCCGCATCGGTAATTCCCGTGGCGTTGTTCATGGGCATGAGCTTTTGCACCACGGCCTGCTGGTAGATGGCCTGGGCGTGTTGCTTCACGCTGTCGGGCGAATCAAGCCGCAGGTTCTTCATCTGCACCTGCTCGCCGTGGCACATGTAGCAGCGCTGTTCCAGCACCGCCTGCACGGCCTTGAAGTCATTTTGGCCGCTAGCGCCGGTTTTATCTGCGCTGGCAGCTCCTGAAACAGGAGCATTCACCACGGGGGTGGCCATCGGTGCGGGGCGCATCCACACAATGGCGCCCACGATCACAGCCACGCCGACCAGCGCATACGGCAGCGGGTTGCCGTTGCGGCCCAGCTTGTAGCCGTGGCGCATCACGAAGAACTGGCGGATGGCCGCGCCGGCAAACATCATCAGGATCAGCACCAGCCAGTTTTGCGGGTGGCTCCAGGTGAAGCTGTAGTGGTTGCTCAGCATGGCAAACAGCACGGGCAGCGTGAAATAGGTGTTGTGCACGCTGCGCTGCTTGCCGCGTTTGCCGTGGATAGGGTCCACGGGCTGGCCGGCCTTGATCTGGCTGATGACGGTGCGCTGGCCAGGGATGATCCAGAAGAACACGTTGGCGCTCATGGATGTGGCGATCATCGCCCCCACCAGCAGGAAGGCCGCGCGGCCCGCAAACCAGTGGCAGGCCAGCCACGAGGCCACGCACACCAGCACCAGCACCAGCGCGCCCACAATGGCGTCGCCGTTCTTGCGCTGGCCGAAGATGCGGCAGATGGCGTCGTACAGCAGCCAGAACACCACAAAGAAGCCCAGCGCCACCATGATGGCCGTGGCGGGCGCCCAGTCCATGCGCGACTTGTCGATGAGGTAGGTGCTGGCGCTGTAGAGGTAGGACACGGTGAACAGCGCAAACCCGCTGATCCAGGTGCTGTAGCTCTCCCAGAAGAACCAGTGCAGGTGTTTGGGCAACTGCGGGGGCGACACCGCGAACTTGACGGGGTGGTAAAACCCGCCGCCGTGCACGGCCCAGAGCTCGCCGCTCACGCCTTGTTTCTTGAGGTCTTCGTCCTCGGGCGGCGTGAGGCTGCTGTCCAGAAAAACGAAATAGAACGACGAGCCGATCCAGGCGATGGCCGTAATGACATGGACCCAGCGCAAAAGCAGGTTGGCCCAGTCGAGAAAGTAGCTTTCCATATCTCAACCTTGATGGCGCGTTAGCGCCAAACAGCAAACCTGCTCACCACTGCGGGCGCTCTGAGCAGACATTGAGGTCGCGCACCTTGGCCAGTGGGTTGCTGGCCGGGGCACCGCTGCGACCGGTACGTCAAAGTGTATGCAGGAATTGTTCCCGATTCCAGCCCCAACCTGGGGCATTCGGGGCCGGAATTACCCTCATTTCCCGGCCTTTGGCATGGGCGGTAGCGTCTGCAGCAACTGCGCTGCCACGGCCACGGCAATCACCTCGGGCTCCTTGCCCCCGATGCCGGGAATGCCGATGGGGCAGGTCACCTGCGCCAGCTCCTCGGGCGCGAACCCGCGCTCATGCAGGCGGTTGCTGAAGGTGGCCCATTTGGTTTGGCTGCCAATCAGCCCGATGAAGGGCAGGTCGCCCTGCTCGCGCTGGCGGCGCAGGCAGGCGGCCACCACGTCCAGGTCCTCGGCGTGGCTGAAGCTCATGATCAGCACGCGGCTGCCGGGTGCCAGGCGGGGCACGGCGAGTTGAACCGGCTCGGAGTGTTCGCAGACCACGCCCTCCGGCGGGTCGGGCGGGAAGATGCCGTCCCGGCTGTCGATCCAGGTCAGGGCAAAGGGCAGTGGCGCCAGCACGCGGGCCAGCGCGTGGCCCACGTGCCCGCCGCCAAACAGGGCCACCGGGTGCAGGTTGGGTGTGAGGCGCTGGGCCAGCCCCGGGGCGTCTTGCGCCGTGAGCAGCTCAAACCCCAGGTGCACGACACCGCCGCAGCACTGGCCCAGCGCCGGGCCCAGCGCAAACCGCATCGGCCCAAGCGCCGTCACCGGCCCACCCGCTAGGCGGCGGCGCGCCTCGGCAATCGCCTGCAGCTCCAGATGCCCGCCGCCGATGGTGCCCACCAGCTGGTCGGCGAACACGGCCATCCAGGCGCCGGGCTCCCGGGGCACGGACCCTTGGGTAGACTCCACGGTCACCAGGCAGGCTGGCACGGCCCCCAGGCCGTCCAGCAGCATTTGCAAATTTGTCACCGCGATCCTTTTCGTGACGGATGCAAAACGGGGCTCTGCCAGCGGCTCACCCTCCGGTGAGGCAGCTGTTGTAGCCCTCATTTCGACCGTCGTCATTTTGTAACGTACCACCTTCGCCGCTGGGTTATCGTGCCCGCAGTCTCAGGAACCTTTCACACCATGCCCGACACGCCCTCTCCCCGCTCCACCGGAAAGCGCAGCCACTGGTTGCTGGCAGGCATCATGGCCGTGGGTGCGGCGCTGGTCTCGGCCTGCAAGTCCCCGCCAGAGCCCACGCCAGCCCCCGCGCCCGACAGCGTCCCCTCCACCGGCCCCGATGCCAGCGGCGTCAAGGGCCCCGTGCCCGCCACCGCCGGGTCAGCGCGCCCCTCGGCCGCTGCCACGCCGCTGGCCTATCGCCAGGATGCCGCCACGCACCTGTATGGCCTGAACCGCGAGCGCATCTTCAAAGGCAAGCTGCCGCCGCAGCTGTATGCCATCGGCGTGCTGCAGCTCGACATCGACCGCGCGGGCAAGATCACCCGCCTGCACTGGATGCGCGCCCCGCGCCATGCCCCCGAGGTGGTCACCGAGATCGAGCGCACAGTGCGCGCTGCGGCCCCCTTCCCAGTCCCCGCCCGCATGGGCAAGGTCACCTACACCGAGACCTGGCTGTGGGACAAGAGCGGGCACTTCCAGCTCGATACGCTGACCGAAGGGCAGCTGTAGCGCCCCCCTGAGCGGCCAGGCCGCTTCCGCCTTCTGGCAGCGCTTGCTACGAGCCCCGGTAGGTCGAATAGCTCCAGGGGCTGACCAGCAGCGGCACGTGGTAGTGCTGGTCGGCGTGCGCAATGCCGAAGTCCAGGCTCACCTGGTTCAGAAAATTGGGTTCGGGCAGCTGCACGCCCCGGGCCTTGAAGTAGCCCGCCACATCAAAGCGCAGCCGGTACGTGCCGGTGCGCAGGCTGGCGTTGTCGAACAGCGGCGCATCGGTGCGGCCGTCATGGTTCAGCACCAGGCGCTTGATGAGGGTGGCGTTGTCGCCGTCGGTGGAATACAGGGCCACTTCCATGCCGGCCGCAGGGCAGCCGTTCATGGTGTCCAGAACGTGGGTGCTCAATCCCATGGGGGAATCTCCTGAAGTAAGAGTCTGTCCAATCGGCGACGATTGCCAGATCGCAGTGTGTAGACCAAAAGTGTATACACTTTTCACCATCCACCGTATCATGCAGCCATGGAATCTTCCTCCACCAGCGCCATCGTCGAAGCGCTGACCCGCGCCATCGTAGAACACCGCCTGCAACCCGGCACCAAGCTGGCCGAGCAAAAGCTGGCCGACCACTTTGGCGTGTCGCGCACGCTGGTGCGGCAGGCGCTGTTTCAGCTGGCGCAAAACCGGCTGGTCACCCTGGAGCCCGCACGGGGCGCGTTTGTGGCGACACCCTCGGTCGAGGAGGCGCGCCAGGTGTTTGCCGTGCGCCGCATGCTGGAGACCGAGATGACCCGCGCCTTTGTGCGCAGCGTGACGCCCGCCAAGCTCAAGGCCCTGCGCGCCCACGTGGCCAGCGAGAAGGCCGCCATGGGCACCCACGACGCCAGCACCCGTACCGAGTTGCTCGGCGACTTCCATGTGCGCATGGCCGAGCTGATGGGCAACGAGGTGCTGGCGCAGATGCTGGGAGACCTGATCTCGCGCTGCGCCCTCATCACGCTGATGTACCAGTCGGCCAGCGCGGCCGAGCACTCGCACGAGGAGCATGCCGACATCGTGGCGGCCCTGGCCGCGCGCGACGAGGAGCGCGCAGTGGCCCTGATGCAAAGCCACCTCGAACATGTCGAAGCCAGCCTGACCTTTGACCGCAAGCGCCCGGCCAGTGACCTGGCCGCCGCGCTGGCCTCTTGAAAACCACCCCACCATGATCTACGACACCACCCAGGCCTACCCCCGCGACCTCATCGGCTACGGCAAGACACCGCCCCACGCCCAGTGGCCCGGTGACGCGCGCATTGCCGTGCAATTCGTCCTGAACTACGAAGAAGGCGGCGAAAACGCGGTGCTGCATGGCGATGCGGGCAGCGAGCAGTTCCTGTCCGAAATGTTCAACCCGGCCAGCTACCCCGAGCGGCACATGAGCATGGAGGGCATCTATGAATACGGCTCGCGTGCTGGCGTGTGGCGCATCCTGCGCGAGTTTGAAAAGCGCCAACTGCCCCTCACGGTGTTTGGCGTGTCCACGGCCCTGCAGCGCCACCCCGAGCTCACGGCGGCTTTTGTGGAGCTGGGCCACGAGATTGCGTGCCATGGGCTCAAGTGGATCCATTACCAGCACATCCCCGAAGAGGTGGAGCGCGCCCACATGCAAGAGGCGATGGACATCATCCAACGCATGACGGGCGTAAGAGGAAGTTCGCAAGACCATGTACATGGTCTGGGCTGGTACACCGGCCGCGACAGCCCCAACACCCACCGCCTGGTGGCTGACTACGGCGGCTTTGAATACGACAGCGACTACTACGGCGACGACCTGCCCTTCTGGATGAAGGTGCAAAAAACCGACGGTAGCGTGGTGCCCCAGCTCATCGTGCCCTACACGCTGGACTGCAATGACATGCGCTTTGCGCTGCCCCAGGGCTACTCGCACGCCGACCCGTTCTTCCAGTACATGAAGGACACCTTCGACGCGCTGTATGCCGAAGGCGACCCTGCCGGCGATAACGCGCCCAAGATGATGAGCATTGGCATGCACTGCCGTCTGCTGGGCCGCCCGGGCCGCATCACGGCGCTGCAGCGCTTTCTGGATCACATTGCGCAGCACGACAAGGTGTGGGTGGCCCGCCGTATCGACATCGCGCGCCACTGGAAGGCCGTGCACCCCTACCCCACCACAAAGGCCTGATGACCATGGCATGGACCCTTGACCAACTGAACGCTGCCACGCCCGCACAGGCCCTGGAGGCGCTGGACGGCGTGTACGAGCATTCCCCCTGGATTGCCGAACAGGCGCTTGCCCAGCGGCCGTTTCGCTCGCTGGCACACCTCAAGCACGCCCTGGCCCACGCGGTGCGCACCGCCAGCACCGAGGCGCAGCTGGGCCTGATCCGCGCCCACCCCGAGCTGGCGGGCAAGGCCATGGTGGCGAAAAGCCTGACGGCCGAATCGACCAACGAGCAGTCCAAGGCGGGCCTGACGCAGTGCACGCCCGAAGAATTTGCGCGCATCCAGCAGCTCAATGCGGACTACAACGCCCGCTTTGGCTTCCCCTTCATTCTGGCCGTGCGCGGTCCGCGCGGCGCGGGGCTGAACAAGCAGCAGATCATCAATACCTTTGCGCGGCGGCTCGACAACCACCCGGAGTTCGAGGTGGCAGAGGCCTTGCGCAACATCCACCGCATCGCCGAGATCCGCCTGAACGACAAGTTCGCCACCGAACCTGTGCTGGGCAATGACGTGTGGGACTGGCATGAAAAGCTGGCCGAACACTCCGACCCCGGTTTTGCCGAAAAGGGCCAGCTCACCGTCACCTACCTCACCGACGCCCACCGCGCCTGCGCCCAGCGCATCAGCCACTGGATGCGCGACTGCGGCTTCGACGAGGTCGAGGTGGACGCCGTGGGCAACGTGGTGGGACGGTATCGCGCCGCCACACCCGGTGCCAAGTACCTCATGACCGGCTCGCACTACGACACCGTGCGCAACGGCGGCAAGTACGACGGGCGCCTGGGCATTTTTGTGCCCATGGCCTGCGTGCGCGAACTGCACCGCGCGGGCCAGCGTCTGCCGTTCGGCATCGAGGTGATTGCCTTTGCCGAAGAAGAAGGCCAGCGCTACAAGGCCACCTTCCTGGGTTCGGGCGCGCTCATCGGGCACTTCAACCCCGCCTGGCTGGACCAGAAGGATGCCGATGGCGTGACCATGCGCGCGGCCATGCAGCACGCGGGGCTGTGCATTGACGACATCGCCAAGCTGCAACGCGACCCGGCCCAGTACCTGGGCTTTATTGAAGTCCACATCGAACAGGGCCCGGTGCTCAACGAGCTGGACCTGCCGCTGGGCGTGGTCACCTCCATCAACGGGGGTGTGCGGTTTGTGGGCGAAATGATCGGCACCGCCAGCCACGCAGGCACCACCCCCATGGACCGCCGCCGCGATGCGGCCGTGGCGGTGGCAGAGCTGGCGCTGTACATCGAGCAGCGCGCCGCCCAAGACGGAGACTCGGTGGGCACAATTGGCCTGCTCAACGTGCCCGGCGGCTCCATCAATGTGGTGCCGGGACGCTGCCAGTTCAGCCTGGACCTGCGTGCACCCACCGATCCGCAACGCGACGCACTGGTGCGCGATGTGCTGGACCACCTGGGTCAGATCGCTGCCCGGCGCGGCCTGCGCTACACGCTGGAAGAATCCATGCGCGCTGCCGCCGCCCCCAGCGCCCCAGCCCTGCAGCACCAGTGGGAGCGTGCGGTGGACCACCTGGGCGTGCCCGTGTTCCGCATGCCCAGTGGCGCAGGCCACGACGCGATGAAGCTGCACGAAATCATGCCGCAGGCCATGCTGTTCGTGCGCGGAGAAAACTCCGGCATCAGCCACAACCCGCTCGAATCCACCACCAACAACGACATGCAACTGGCCGTGGACGCCTTCACCCAGGTGCTGCACCAGCTTGCCGAGGAACCACAACCATGACCACCCCGAACCACCACGCCGCGCTGGACGCCTGGATCGACCAGCACTTTGACGAAGAAGTGCGCTTTCTGCAGGCCCTGGTGCGCGTGCCCACCGACACGCCCCCCGGCAACAACGCGCCCCACGCCGAACGCACGGCAGAGCTGCTGAAGGACTTTGGCTACGAGGCCGAAAAGCACGCCGTGCCCACCGCCGATGTGCAGGCCTACGGCATGGAGTCCATCACCAACCTCATCGTGCGCAGACCGTACGGCAGCGGCGGCAAGACCATCGCCCTGAACGCCCACGGCGACGTGGTGCCGCCCGGCGAAGGCTGGACGCACGACCCCTACGGGGCCGAGATCGTCGATGGCGCCATGTACGGCCGCGCCACCGCCGTGAGCAAGAGCGACTTTGCAAGCTTCACCTTTGCGGTGCGTGCCCTCGAAGCCGTGGCCAGGCCCGCCCAGGGCGCGGTAGAGCTGCACTTCACCTACGACGAAGAGTTTGGCGGCGAACTGGGCCCCGGCTGGCTGCTGCAAAAGGGGCTGACCAAGCCGGACCTGATGATTGCCGCGGGCTTCAGCTACGAAGTGGTCACCGCCCACAACGGCTGCCTGCAGATGGAAGTGACAGTGCACGGCAAGATGGCACACGCCGCCGTGCCCCACACCGGCGTGGATGCCCTGCAAGGCGCCGTGCACATCCTGAATGCGCTGTACGCACAGAACGACGAGTACAAGAAGGTCACGTCCAAGGTCGAGGGGATCAAGCACCCCTACCTGAACGTGGGCCGCATCGAAGGCGGCACCAACACCAACGTCGTACCCGGCAAGGTGATGTTCAAGCTCGACCGCCGCATGATCCCCGAGGAAAACCCGGTGGAGGTCGAAGCCACCATCCGCCGCGTGATCGAACAGGCCGCAGGTGAGCGCGCCGGTATCAGCGTGGAGATCAAGCGCCTGCTGCTGGCCAACGCGATGACGCCGCTGGCGGGCAACAAGCCCCTGGTCGACGCCATCCAGCAACATGCCCAAGCCGTGATCGGCGAACCGGTCCCTGCCGTGGGCACGCCGCTCTATACCGACGTGCGCCTGTATGTGGAGCGCGGCATTCCCGGCGTGATCTACGGCGCCGGCCCCCGCACCGTGCTCGAATCGCACGCCAAGCGCGCCGACGAGCGCCTGCAACTCGAAGACCTGCGCCGCGCCACCAAGGTGATCGCGCGGACATTGAGCGACTTGCTCGCCTGAAGGCCCGCAGAGTATTGAGGTTGAATCATGCATGCAGCACATCAGTGCTGCGCTGCAATGTCATGACGAGATTGACTCTGACAGCCCCTTGACCAACCTACACTGGCGCGGGCGCATCCATCGACTGGGTGCGCCCGTTGTCATTTCCAGATTCCACACACCAGGAGATATCCCATGAACATTCGCCATACGCTGCTGGCTGGCAGCGTTGTGCTGGCCCTGGCCAGCCTCACGGCCTGCGGCAGCACGCCGCCGGTGGCCAAGGCTCAGCCGGTAGCCGCAGTACAGCAGACCGCCTCGGCCCAGGCCGCCAGCGCAGCCTACGACTTCGACATGGATGTGTTCCACCCCGTCGTGGCACGCAACGGCATGGTGGCCACCGAGCAGGAACTGGCCTCGCAGATCGGCCTGGACATCCTCAAGGCCGGTGGCAATGCGGTGGATGCCGCCGTCGGCATTGGCTTTGCGCTGGCCGTGGCCCTGCCCAACGCGGGCAACCTGGGCGGCGGCGGTTTCATGATGGTGCACGACGCCAAGACCGGCAAGAGCGTGGCCCTGGACTTCCGCGAAGTGGCGCCTATCAAGGCCACGCGCGACATGTACCTGGATGCCAAAGGCAATGTGGTGGACGGCAAGTCGCTGTACACCCACTACGCCGTGGGCGTGCCTGGCACCGTGGCCGGCATGGAGCACGCGCTCAAGAGCTGGGGCACCCTGCCCCTGTCGCGTGTGATCGCTCCGGCCATTGAGCTGGCGGACAAGGGCTTCCCGGTGAGCGAAACGCTCGCCAAGATTCTGCAGCAAGAGAAGAAGAACATGGGCCAATGGCCCGCCACCCAGGCCATCTTCTGGAAGAACGGCGAACCGCTGAAGGTGGGCGACCCACTGGTACAAAAAGACTTGGCGCAGTCCATGCGCCTGATTGCCCAGCAGGGCGCCAAGGCGTTCTACGAAGGCGAGATCGCCCAGAAGATTGCGGCCGAAATGGCACCCCACGCGGGCGCCATCACGCTGCAGGATTTGCGCGAGTACAAGGTGGTGGAGCGCGCACCCACGCGTGGTACCTACCGTGGCTATGAGATCGTGACCATGCCCCCACCCTCCTCGGGCGGCCCACACTTGGTGCAGATTCTGAACATGCTGGAGCCGCTGCCCCTGGCCCAGTGGGGTCCCAACAGCGCGCAGACCATCCACCACATGGCCGAGAGCAGCAAGCTGGCCTACGCCGACCGCTCCGAATATCTGGGCGACCCGGACTTTGTGAAGATCCCGCTCAAGGGCCTGACCTCCAAGCGCTATGCCGAATCGCTGGCCAAGGGCATCGACCCCAACCGCGCCCGCCCGGCCAAGGAGATCAAGCCCGGCCAGCCCCAGCCGTATGAGAGTGACCAGACCACCCACTACTCGGTGGTGGACAAGGCAGGCAACGCCGTGGCCGTCACGTACACGCTGAACACCAATTTCGGCAGCGGCATCGTGGCCAAAGGCACGGGCATTTTGCTCAATAACGAGATGGACGACTTCTCAGCCAAGCCCGGCGTGGCCAATGCCTACGGGCTGGTCGGCGGTGACGCCAACGCCGTGGCCGCCAAGAAGCGCCCCCTGTCGTCCATGACGCCCACCTTGGTGCTGAAGGACGGCAAGCCCACGCTGGTGACCGGCAGCCCCGGCGGCGCGCGCATCATCACCACGGTGCTGCAGACAGTGGTCAACACCATCGACTTTGGCATGAACCCCGCCGAGGCCGCTGCCGCACCCCGCGTACACCACCAGTGGACGCCCGACGAGCTGCGCGTGGAAAAGGGCCTGTCGCCCGACACCATCGCCCTGCTCAAGCAGCGCGGCCACAACATCGCGGTCAAGCCCTCGATGGGCCGTACGCAGACCATCCAGATCCGCGGTGGCGCGCTGTACGGCTACTCGGACCCGCGCAACCCCGACGGCAAGACCCTCGGCTACTGATTGCCAGGGCCCGCCTAGTGCGGGCTAGCTGCGCCTGTCAGCCTTTGCAAGGCCACGCCCTCTAAAGGTGTGGCCTTTTTCATTGAGCCCTTCGCGACAGCATGCGGGCATACCCTCATACGCCGCCATTCAGACTTGCCTACAGTTCTTGTATGCAAGATTTGCGTTCAAAAAGCTACTGAAGGAGTTGGCATGCCCCGGTTTTTCAAATCCCTTTTTGGCCAGGTGGTGCTGGCCTTGATAGCCGGTGTGGTGGTGGGCCTGGTCTGGCCTGACACCGCCATCGCGCTCAAGCCCCTGGGCGACGGCTTCATCAAACTCATCAAGATGCTGATCCCGCTCATCGTTTTCTGCGTGGTGGTGCATGGCATCGCAGGCACGGGCGACCTGAAGCGGGTGGGCCGGGTGGGCGTCAAATCGCTGATCTACTTCGAGGTCGTCACTTCCATCGCCCTGGTGCTGGGCCTGGCGCTGGCGTTCTGGTTCGAGCCCGGCGTGGGCATGAACGTGGACCCCAAGGCGCTCGACCCCAAAGCCATGGGTGCCTATGCCGAGAACGCCAGCAAGCTCACCGGGGGCGGCTTCACCGACTTCTTGCTCAAGCTCATTCCCACCACCGCCGTGAGCGCGTTTGCCAACGGCGATGTGCTGCAGGTCCTGCTGTTCTCCATCGTTTTTGGCTGCGCCCTGGCATTGATCGGGGAACGCGGCGCGCGCGTCACCGGCCTGATCGACGACCTGTCGCATGTGCTGTTCAAGACAATGGGCCTGATCATCAAGCTCGCACCGTTGGGTGTGCTGGGCGCCATCGCGTTCACCGTGGGCAAGTACGGCCTGGGGTCCCTCAAGCAGCTGGGCATGCTGGTGGCGCTGTTCTACGCCGCGGTGGTCATCTTCGTCGTGGTGGTGCTGGGCCTCATCATGCGGGTGTCGGGCTTCAGCCTGTTTAAGCTGCTGCGCTATCTGCGCGAGGAACTGGCCGTGGTGTTTGCCACCACGTCGTCCGACAGCGTGCTGCCCCAGATCATGGCCAAGCTCCAGCACATGGGCATCCGCGACTCCACCGTGGGCCTGGTGATCCCCACCGGCTACTCGTTCAACCTCGACGCTTTCTCGATCTACATCACGCTGGCGGCTGTTTTCATCGCCCAGGCCACCAACACGCCGATTTCCATGGCCGACCTGCTGACCATCCTGGCGATCTCGCTGGTCACCTCCAAGGGCGCACACGGCGTGCCCGGCTCGGCCATCGTCGTGCTGGCCGCCACCTTGCAGGCCATCCCTGCTATTCCGGCGATTGGCCTGGTGCTGGTGCTGTCGGTGGACTGGTTCATGGGCATCGCCCGCGCGCTGGGCAACCTCATTGGCAACTGCGTCGCCACCGTGGCCGTAGCGGCGTGGGAGGGCGACATCGACCGCGAACGCGCCCATGCCGTGCTCGACGGCCGCGAGCCACCCATGCCACGCGCCTGATCGGGCACAGCACCTTTGCAGCACGCGACAATCCGGCCATGAGCATCAACCAGACCCAGATCGCCCAGCAGGTGGTGGAATCCATCCTCGCGCAAAAACTCTCGCCCGGCGAGCGCCTGGGCGAGCAGGAGCTGGCCGATCTGTTCGGCGTGAGCCGCACGCTGGTGCGCGAGGCCCTGATGCAGCTGCAGGCACGGGGCTTTGTGGAAGTGCGCTCGCGCCGGGGCTGGTACGTGGTGGAACCCTCGGTGGAGGATGCACGCGACGCGTTCTCCGCCCGGCGCATCATCGAATCCGGCATCCTGGCCGATGCGGGCCGACCGCTGCAAAGCGTGACCCGCCGCCTGCGTGCGCACATCGCCGACGAGCAGCAGGCCATCGAAGGCGCGGACGCTGCCACGCGCGCCTTTCTGCTCGCAGACTTCCACGTCTGCCTGGCCGAGGCGATGGGCCACCGCAGCCTGAGCGACATCCTGCGCGACCTCACGGCACGTACCACCCTGGCCGCATCGCTCTACCAATCGCAGCACGCGGCCAGCCAGTCCTGCGCCGAACACGCCGCCATCGTCGAGGCACTGGAGGCCGGCAACACCACCCTGGCCCGCGAGCGCATGCTGGCCCACATCGGCCATGTGGAAGGCGCTCTCAACCCCGGCCAGCCCCTGGTGCGCGACCGGCTGCGGGAATCCTTGGCACCGCTGACCAGCCCACGCACCAAGGCGGCAGCTACGGACCCGGGCTAGCCACACCGAAGGCACCCAGGCCCCACCGTCCAACCGCCTCCACCCGGGCAGGCGGGAACTTGCTGCGCCTCTCTAAGGGTTAACCGGGATAAGCGCACCCGGTCATTTTGTATACGATTTTTGTATGGACACCTGTGCACCATCTCGCACCCGTGTTCCTCTCGTATTCACACCCCAAACCCGCCGAAGGACACCCATGAACCCGCCCGTACACCCCGTGGACGAACACCTGCCCCTGGGGCGACTGACGGCGCTGGGCCTGCAGCATGTGCTGGTGATGTATGCGGGCGCTGTGGCGGTGCCGCTCATTGTGGGCCGCGCGCTCAACCTCACGCCCGACCAGGTGGCCAAGCTGATCTCGGCCGACCTGTTTGTGTGCGGGCTGGTCACACTGATTCAGGCGCTGGGCGCCTCGCGCTGGTTTGGCATTCAGCTGCCGGTGATGATGGGGGTGACCTTTGCCTCGGTGGCGCCCATGATCTCGATGGCGCAGAGCACGGGCGGCACGGCCGGGGCCGGGCTGATCTTTGGCTCGGTGATCGGCGCGGGCGTGATCTCCATCCTGATCGCACCGCTGGTCAGCCGCATGCTCCGCTTCTTCCCGCCCGTGGTCACCGGCACCATCATTGCGGTCATCGGCATCAGCCTGATGCGCGTGGGCATCAACTGGATCTTTGGCAACCCGGTAGGCCCCACAGCGCCCAGCGTGCCCAACCCCGAGCACCTCAAATGGCTGGCAGAGGCGCAGGCAGCGGCAGGTGCCCCCGGCTCGTCGCTGCCACCGGTCCCCAAGGGCTTTGCCGTGGTGCCCACGGTGCCCAACCCCAAGTACGCAGACCTGACCGGTGTGGGTATCTCGGGCTTGGTACTTCTGTCCATCCTGCTGATTGCCAAGTTTGCCAAGGGCTTCATTGCCAACATCTCGGTGCTGCTGGGCATCGTGATCGGCGCCGTGGTGGCCGTGGGCATGGGGCTGATGAACTTTGACAAGGTGGCCAAGGCGCAGTGGTTTGACCTGGTGCTGCCGTTCGAGATTGCCGGCCCCGTGTTCGACCCCATCCTGATCCTGACCATGACCCTGGTGATGATTGTGGTCATGATCGAATCCACCGGCATGTTCCTCGCCCTGGGCGAGATGACCGACCGCAAGGTGGACCAGGCGGCCCTCACGCGCGGCCTGCGCACCGACGGCCTGGGGACGCTGCTGGGCGGCATCTTCAACACCTTTCCGTACACCAGCTTCTCGCAGAACGTGGGGCTGGTGGCCGTCACCGGTGTCAAGAGCCGCTTTGTGTGTGTGGCCGGCGGTGTGATCCTGATCGTGCTGGGTGTGCTGCCCAAGATGGCCGCGCTGGTCGAGTCGCTGCCCACCATGGTGCTGGGCGGCGCGGGGCTGGTGATGTTTGGCATGGTGGCGGCCACGGGCATCCGCATCCTGGGCGGGGTGGACTTCAAGACCAACCGCTTCAACGCCATGATCGTGGCCGTCTCCATCGGCGTGGGCATGGTGCCGCTGATCGCGCCCAACTTCCGCCAGTGGATGCCGCATGCCATCCACCCTCTGATCGAATCCGGTATCCTCCTGGCCTCGATCACGGCGGTGGCCCTGAACGTTTTCTTCAATGGCGCCAGCCGCGACACCTCCGCCGCTGTCAACGCCGCACGCCAGGCCGACGCCCACTAGCATCCCGCCTGCCCGTTGCCGAAAACCCGCCACCGCCCGCGTGGCCCGCCCCCTGTCCGCCACAGCTGCCAGGGGGTTTTAGCTTTAGAGCCTGGTTCAAAGTCTTTTTGGAGATCGCATTGGAGTGCAATCGGGAGGAGTGGATGCGTCGGGTGCGCCGCATGGGCTCGTGCCCATGCAAGCGGCCGGGGCTTCTAATTGCCCGATTTCACTCCAACCCTTCGGGCAAGTGCCTTGCCGGGCGGTCTGCGGCGGAGCAAAGCTTGCCAATAGCACGGGCTATTGGCTGCGCACCGCGCCTTGCATCCCATCCCGGCAAGGGACTTGTGCGACCCCAAAAAGACTTTGAACAGGCTCTTATGCTGCATCCGCATAAACCTGCATGCCAGCCGCCCACGCCATCGGGTACCCTTGTTTTCGCTTTCCGCCCAGGACTTCCAGGATTTCCGCATGACACAGAACATTTCCGCTGCCGAACAGGCCCTGCGCGACGCTGCGCGCGAATACCACCGCAACCCCACCCGGGGCAAGATTTCGGTCACCCCCACCAAGCCTTTGTCCAACCAGCGCGACCTGTCGCTGGCCTACTCGCCAGGCGTGGCCTACCCGTGCCTCGATATCGCTGCCGACCCTTCCAAAGCGTTTGACTACACCTCGCGCGGCAACCTGGTTGCGGTGATCACCAACGGCACGGCGGTGCTGGGCCTGGGCGACATCGGCCCGCTGGCCAGCAAGCCGGTGATGGAAGGCAAGGGCTGCCTGTTCAAGAAGTTTGCCGGGGTCGACGTGTTCGACATCGAACTGGCCGAACGCGACCCCGACAAGCTGATCGAAATCATCGCGGCGCTGGAGCCCACGCTGGGCGGCATCAACCTCGAAGACATCAAGGCGCCCGAGTGCTTCTACATCGAGCGGGAACTCAGCAAGCGCATGAACATCCCGGTGTTCCATGACGACCAGCACGGCACGGCCATCATCAGCAGCGCGGCGTTGCTCAACGGCCTGGAGCTGGTGGGCAAGCAGATCGACCAAGTCAAGATTGCTGTGTCGGGCGCGGGCGCGGCCGCCATTGCCTGCCTGAACGTGATGGTGGGCCTGGGCGTGAAGGTCGAGAACATCTTTGTGTGCGACTCCAAGGGCGTGATCTACGAAGGCCGCCCTGGTGGCTACGACGAATCGAAAGCGGCCTACGCGCAAAAGACCGACGCCCGCACGCTGGCCGATGCGGTCAACGGCGCCGACGTGTTCCTGGGCTGCTCGGCCCCTGGCGTGCTCACGGCCGAGATGGTCAAGACCATGGCGCCGAAGCCCATCATCCTGGCGCTGGCCAACCCCGAGCCGGAAATCCGCCCCGAGCTGGCCAAGGCCATCCGCCCCGACTGCATCATCGCCACGGGCCGCTCGGACTACCCCAACCAGGTCAACAACGTCCTGTGCTTCCCGTACATCTTCCGTGGCGCGCTGGACTGCGGCGCCACCAAGATCACCGAAGCCATGAAGCTGGCCTGCGTGCGCCAGATCGCCGACCTGGCCAAGGCCGACATCAGCGAAGAAGTGGCCAGCGCCTATGCAGGCAAAGAGCTGACCTTCGGCCCTGACTACCTGATCCCCACGCCGTTCGACTCGCGCCTGATCCTCAAGATCGCGCCCGCCGTGGCCAAGGCCGCCGCCGAGTCCGGCGTGGCCACGCGCCCCATCGAAGACATGGAGGCCTACAAGGAAACACTGTCGCGCTTCGTGTACCAGACCGGCATGCTGATGCGCCCCGTGATCAACGCGGCCAAGGCCCTGCCCGATGCACAAAAGCGCGTGGCCTATGCCGACGGTGAAGACGAGCGCGCCCTGCGCGCCGCACAGATGGCGATTGACGACAAGATCGCCCACCCCATCCTCATCGGCCGCCCCGCCGTGATTGCCGCGCGCATTGCCAAGGCCGGCCTGCGCATGCAGCTGGGCAAGGACGTAGAGGTGTGCAACCCTGAGGACGACCCGCGCTTCCGCCAGTACTGGGAGCATTACCACCAGCTCATGAAGCGCAACGGTGCCTCGCCCGAAGTGGCCAAGGCCGCCGTGCGCCGCTCCAACACCATCATCGCCTCGCTGATGGTGAAGCTGGGCGATGCCGACGCCATGATCTGCGGCCTGGTGGGCACGTACGAGACGCACCTGGAGCGCATCCACAGCATCATCGGCCGCCAGGAAGGCGCCAACAACTACGCCGCGCTGAACGCGCTGATGACCAACCGGGGCACGCTGTTCATTGCCGACACCTACGTGAATGAAGACCCCACGGCCCAGCAGCTGGCCGACATCGCCTGGATGTCGGTGCAGGAGGTGCAGCGCTTTGGCATCCCGCCCAAGGTCGCCTTCCTGTCGCACTCCAGCTACGGCTCGTCCAAGCGCGCATCGGCCCGCAAGATGCGCGAGGCGCGCGACCTGTTCGTGGCCGCCCACCCCGAGATCGAGTGCGACGGCGAGCTGCACGGCGATGCCGCGCTGGAGCCGAACATCCGCAACGCCTACATGGCGGACTCGACCCTGACGGACTCAGCCAATCTGCTGATCTGCCCCAACCTGGATGCCGCCAACATCCTCTACAACGTGCTCAAGACCACCACCAGCGGTGGCGTCACCGTGGGCCCCATCCTGATGGGCGCCGCTGCCACGGCCTACATCCTGACCCCGGCCGCCACCGTGCGCCGCGTGCTCAACATGACGGCCCTGGCCGTGGCCAGCGCTGCCACCCGGCCGCGCTGAAAGTACCGTGCCGGCCTTGCGCTGGCCGGCCTGCACACCGAGTCAACGGGGCCCCTGGGCCCCGTTTTTTTATGCGTGCGACAACCCCTTGCACTGCACTCGCACCATTTCGGGAAACCCAGCATGCTGGCATGCACCACTTCGGTGAACAATGGGGCACGGCAAAACACCCGCATCCGCAAACCGGGCATCGTTTTTGCTGACTGCAGGTGCATGGCCCCTGGATGGGGCCAACACCTTCCCTCACCGCATTTCCCCTTGCCCGACAGGAGCCCCGAATGAAAAAAAGACTGTTCATGCAAACCGCTGCCGCCCTGGCTCTGATCGGCAGCGCGTCGCTGGCCCAGGCACAGGCCACCACGCCCATCAAGTTCCAGCTGGACTGGCGTTTTGAAGGCCCTGCGGCGCTGTTCCTGCAACCCGTGGCCAAGGGCTACTTCAAAGCCGCAGGCCTGGACGTGACGGTGGACGCGGGCAACGGCTCCGGCGGTGCGGTGCAGCGCGTGGCATCGGGCACATACGACATGGGGTTTGCCGACCTGGCCGCCGTGATGGAGTTCCACGCCAACAACCCCGACGCGCAGAACAAGCCCGTGGCGGTGATGGTGGTCTACAACAACACACCCGCCTCGGTCATGGCGCTGAAAAAGAGCGGCATCACCAAGCCCGCTGACCTGGCAGGCAAGAAGCTGGGCGCCCCCGTATTTGACGCAGGCCGCCGCGCGTTCCCCATCTTCCAGAAGGCCAACGGCATCGGCGCCGTGACCTGGACCGCCATGGACCCGCCACTGCGCGAAACCATGCTGGTGCGCGGTGACGTGGACGCCATCACCGGCTTCACCTTCACCTCGCTGCTCAACCTGGAAGCCCGTGGCGCCAAGGCTGCCGACGTGGTGGTGCTGCCCTATGCCGACTTTGGCGTGAAGCTGTACGGCAACGTGATCATCGCCAGCCCCAAGCTCATCAAGGAGAACCCGGGCGCCATCAAGGCGTTCCTGTCGGCCTTCACCAAGGGCGCCAAGGAAGTCATCGCCAACCCCGCTGCGTCCATCGAATACGTGAAGGCGCGCGACGGCATCGTGAACGTGCCGCTCGAAACCCGCCGCCTGCAGCTGGCCATCGACACCGTGATCAACAGCCCCGACGCGCGCGCCGAGGGCTTTGGCCAGCTCAAGCCCGGCCGCCTCTCGCTGATGGCGTCGCAGGTGTCCGATGCGTTCAACACCAAGACCCGTGTGAACGCCGACGATGTGTGGAACGCCAGCTTCTTGCCCAGCGCTGCCGAGCTGAACATCCTGCCCAAGAAGTAAATACTATTAATTTGATAGCTGCAAGCGCATTATTCACGGCGCTTGCGGTCATTCTGAGCATAAAAACTTCCATGCAGGCTGCTGACAACTATTTTGTGGACTTCCGAGACGTCTGGCTCGCCTACAACGACGAGCTGCGCGCCAAGAACCAGTTTGCGGTCGAAGCCATCGACCTGCAGGTGCGGCGCGGCGAGTTCATCGCCATCGTCGGCCCCTCGGGCTGTGGCAAGTCCACCTTCATGAAGCTGGCCACGGGGCTGAAGATGCCGTCGATGGGCAAGATCCTCATCGACGGCCAGCCGGTGACGGGGCCGCTCAAGGTGTCGGGCATGGCCTTCCAGGCGCCTTCGCTGCTGCCCTGGCGCACCACGGTGGACAACGTGCTGCTGCCGCTCGAAATCGTTGAGCCCTACCGCAGCCACTTCAAGCAAAAGCGCAAGGAATACGAAGAACGCGCGCGCAAGCTGCTGCAAAAGGTGGGCCTTGCGGGGTATGAAGACAAATTCCCCTGGCAGCTGTCGGGCGGCATGCAGCAGCGCGCCAGCATCTGCCGCGCGCTGATCCACGAGCCCAAGATGCTGCTGCTGGACGAGCCGTTCGGCGCGCTCGACGCTTTCACCCGCGAAGAGCTGTGGTGCATCCTGCGCGACCTGTGGACCGAGCAGCAGTTCAACGTGATCCTGGTCACGCACGACCTGCGCGAGTCGGTCTTCCTGGCCGACACGGTGTATGTGATGAGCAAGAGCCCCGGCCGGTTTGTGGTGCGCAAGGAGATCGAGCTGCCCCGCCCGCGCGACCTGGAAGTGACCTACACCAAGGAGTTCACCGACATCGTGCACGAGCTGCGCGGCCACATCGGTGCCCTGCGAAAAGCAGGCGCGCCCATCCAGCAATAAGAACAAAGAAAGCGCCTCATCCCCATGCACAAAAAAACCGTGGAGCGCTGGTCCCCCTGGATCCTGCTCGTCGCCACCATCCTGCTGTGGCAAATCATCTGCTCGGCCTTCAGCATCCCTGAATACCTGTTCCCCAGCCCCTGGGCCATCGGCGTGCAGCTGGTGGAGTTCAGCGGCGTCATCGCAGGCCATGCCTGGCGCACCTTCTGGGTCACCATGGCGGGCTTTGGCATCGCTATCGTCGTTGGCGTGCTGCTGGGTTTTGTGATCGGCAGCTCGCGCATCGCCTATGCCGCCGTGTACCCGCTGATGACGGCCTTCAATGCACTGCCCAAGGCCGCCTTTGTGCCCATCCTGGTGGTGTGGTTCGGCATCGGCGTGGGCCCGGCCATCCTGACGGCCTTCCTCATCAGCTTCTTCCCCATCATGGTCAACATCGCCACGGGCCTGGCCACGCTGGAGCCCGAGCTGGAAGACGTGCTGCGCGTGCTGGGCGCCAAGCGCTGGGACGTGCTGACCAAGGTGGGGCTGCCACGCTCCATGCCGTACTTCTACGGCTCGCTCAAGGTAGCCATCACGCTGGCCTTTGTGGGCACCACCGTGTCGGAAATGACCGCTGCGAACGAAGGCATTGGCTACCTGCTGATCAGCGCAGGCTCGTCCATGCAGATGGGCCTGGCCTTTGCGGGCCTGATGGTCGTGGGCGCCATGGCCATGGTGATGTACGAGCTGTTCAGCTGGATTGAAAGACGCACCACGGGCTGGGCGCACCGGGGTTCTCAAGGTGAATAACCCGGCGGTGTTGAGCGAAGCCCAGGCAGCTACGCTGCTGCGCCGCGCCAACGCTGTGGCCCAACGCGCCAAGCACATGGGCCGCCACCCCTTCGGCGCGCTGCTCGTTGCGCCCGATGGGGAGACGGTACTGGCCGAGCAGGGCAATATCGACACCGTGAACCACGCCGAGAGCACGCTGGCCCGCACGGCGGCGGCGAACTACCCCGGCGCCTACCTGGCGCAGTGCACGCTGGTCACCACCTTCGAGCCCTGCGCCATGTGTGCGGGCACCATCTACTGGGCGGGCATCGGCCGCGTGCTGTATGGCGCCGAAGAAACCGCCCTGCTCGCCCTGACGGGCGACCACCCCGAGAACCCCACCCTGGCCCTGCCCTGCCGCACGGTGTTTGCCAGCGGCCAGCGCTCCACCGAGGTACTGGGCCCGGTGCCCGCACTGCAGGACGAGATCACCGCCCTGCACCGCGATTTCTGGCGGTAGCGGGCTCTGGCGCTTGTATGACAAGCGCGAGTAGCTTCTGTTTCAGTAGCAAGAGACACCATCAACGGGTGCCCCGGCACCCTGCCGCTATACTGCCCGCCCCGTTTGGACGACAGCAGGATCACACCGCATGCGCTTGACCATTCTTTTGCGCCTTCTGGCCCTTGGGGCCGCAGCAGGTCTGGCCGCATGCGGCGGCACCGCACCAACACAGCCGGCGGCGGGCGATGCCACACCGGTCGCAGCGACCCCATCCGCCACGCCCCCCATCCGCATCGGCATCGCCCTGGGCGGGGGTGCGGCCAAGGGCTTTGCGCACATTGGCGTGATCAAGATGCTGGAGGCCAATGGCCTGGCGCCCGCCGTGGTCTCGGGCACCAGCGCAGGCAGCGTGGTCGGCGCGCTGTATGCCAGCGGCATGAATGCCTTCGAGATGCAGGAAAAGGCCGTGGCGCTGGACGAAGCCAAGATCCGCGACCTGCAGCTCTCGTCTGGCGGGCTGGTGCTGGGGCAGAAGCTGGAAGACTATGTGAACGAGCAGGTGCGCCGCAAACCGCTGGAGCAGATGGCCAAGCCCTTTGTCGTCGTGGCCACGCGGCTGGAGGACGGTGAGCGCACCGTGTTTGCGCGCGGCAACACCGGCCAGGCCGTGCGCGCATCGAGCAGCGTGCCGGGCGTGTTCCAGCCCGTCACCATCGGCAAGTACCACTTTGTGGATGGCGGCATCGTGAGCCCCGTGCCGGTGGATGCCGCACGCCAGCTGGGCGCGGATATCGTGATCGCGGTGGACATCTCCAACAAGGCCCGGGGCCAGACGCCCGGCAACATGCTGGGCGCGCTCAACCAGTCGATTGCCATCATGGGCCAGAAGCTGGGCCAGGCCGAGCTGGCGCGGGCCGATGTGATCGTCCGCCCACAGGTGCTGGACATCGGCGCCGCCGACTTCAGCCAGCGCGCCAATGCCATCGTGGAAGGCGAAAAGGCCGCACTGGCCGTGATGCCGCAAATCCGCGAGCGCGTGGCCCAGCTGCAGACCGAACGCGCCAAGGCGGCGGCGCAGGCCCAGCAGAAGGCGGCCGAGGTGCAGTACCAGGCCTGCCTGGACAACCGCAGCCGGCTGCAGAAGCTTGCGGGCCTGGCCAAGCTGGACGACTCCTGCCCGGCGCCCAAGTAGAGCAGCCAACAAACCCTTCCGGCACAGCGCCCTTCGGGTAAAGTCTATTGCGCCCAACGCCTGCCCGCACCACCCGGCAACGCGTTCACGCCCCCACTGCCCGCGCCACCCATTCCATGTCTTCACCCTTCTCCGCCGTCAAACCCAGCGCCAAGCTCTCCGACCAGGTGGCCAGCGCGCTGGAGGCCGAGATTCGCGCGGGCCGCATCCAGGCTGCGCAGAAGCTGCCCACCGAGGCCGTGCTGGCGCAGCAATTCCAGGTCAGCCGCACGGTGGTGCGTGAGGCCATCTCGCGCCTCAAGTCGCTGGGGCTGGTGGACTCACGGCAGGGCAGCGGCGTGTATGTGCTGGCGCCCGGCATCGAGCCGTTGCAGTTTGATGTGCCCCTTGCGGCATCGCGCGAGGCGGTGATGCAGATTGTGGAAGTGCGCCGAGCGCTCGAAGCCGAGGTGGCAGAACTGGCAGCCCTGCGCCGCAGCGAGGAAGACATTGCCGCCATCCGCGCCGCCATGCAGCACATTGCCGACGCCGTGCGCGCAGGCCGCGACGGGGTGGAAGAAGACGTGCTCTTCCACCGCGCCATTGCCCAGGCGGCGGGCAACCCGTTCATGATCAGCACGCTGGACTACCTGGCCCAGTTTCTCAAAGGCGCCACGCGTGTGACCCGCGCCAACGAGGCGCGGCGCACCGACTTTGCCGATGCGGTGACCCACGAGCACACCCACATCGTGCGCGCCATCGAGGCGGGCGACCCGGTGGCTGCACGCGCCGCTGCGGCGCAGCATATGAAGAACGCATTGGCCCGCATCGAGCAGGCCGACCTGTCGTTCTGGGCCCAGGACGGCGCGCGACTGGCCCAGCCGCTGGTGGCGGCGTCCGCACCGCTGGTGTTCTGAGCTGCATCGGTGATGCCTGCGCGACGGGCTTAAACGCTTTGACGCTGGTGGCGTAGCGCGCATCCGAGCGAAGCTTGAGGTGTGGCGGCGGCGGGGTTTGCGCCCCGGTCGCATTGTTGATTTGCTACATATTTAGTAGCTTCTCAGGCATATTGCACTAGCGCTTGAGCACTAAAACGCCTCAAAAGCGCGTCACCTGCCCTCTCCACGCACTGGCACACGCGGGTTAACCCGTAGGAGTACAGATCGCAATAATTTGTATGATAACCATATAAACACATCAAACCGGGTGCGCCCAGCCTTCCTCAACAGGCCGTTTTCAGCGGCCTCCATCTGGGCCTGCCCCCCTTCCATCCCGGAGATACCCCGTTCATGTCCACCCTCGCACTTCTCGGCATCGGCGCCGGCAGCATTGGCCTGCTCCTGTTGCTCATCATCCGCTGGCAGGTCCACGCTTTCGTGGCGATGATGCTAGTGAGCTTTCTGGTGGCGTTTGCCACGGGCATGCCCATTGGCGACATCATCAGCACGCTGATTGCGGGCATGGGCGGCACACTAGGGTCGGTGGCCATCCTGGTGGCGCTGGGTTCCATGCTGGGGCGCATGATCGAGGTCTCGGGCGGTGCGGCCAGCCTGGCCAATCGCTTCACACAGCTGCTGGGGCCTACACGGGTGCCCATGGCCCTCACGGCTGCAGCGCTGGTGCTGGCGATCCCGGTGTTTTTTGACGTGGGCTTCATCATCCTCGTGCCCATCGTCTACGGCTTTTGCAAGGCGGCGGGCGTCAACCCCATCAAGTTCGGCCTGCCCGTAGCGGGCATCATGCTGGCTGCGCACGTGGTGGTGCCACCGCACCCCGGCATCGTGGGCGGGGCAGCTATCGTCAAGGGCGACATTGGCTGGATCACCATCATTGGCCTGGCCATCTGCATCCCGCTGGCGGCGTTGTCTCAGGTCGTGGCGGGCTGGCTCAATCGCAAGGGCTACCCCATGCTGCCCACCACGGCTGAGCAGTTTGCCGCCTTTGGCAACAGCGAAGACAGCAAGACCAGCAAAGCAAGCGCCGCTCCAAGCGTCGGCACCATCATGGCGCTGATCCTCATCCCCCTGGCCCTCATCATGGCGGGCACCACCGGCGCCACGCTGCTGCCCAAGGGTGACAACCTGCGCAACGTGCTGGGCTTCATCGGCTCGCCCATCTTTGCGCTGATGGTGGCCGTGGGCCTGGCGATGTTTCTGCTGGGCCGCAACCAGGGCTGGAACCGCGAGCGCACCAACGCCATCATGGAATCCGCCCTGCCCCCTGCTGCCACCGTGATTTTGGTGACGGGCGCGGGCGGCGTGTTTGCCAAGGTGCTCACGGCCAGCGGTATTGGCGCTGCGCTGTCGCAAAGCCTAACCGCTACCCATCTGCCGCTCATCCTGCTGGCGTTCATCATCTCTCTGGCCCTGCGCGCCGCCCAGGGCTCGGCCACCGTGGCCATCATCACCACCTGCGGTTTGCTGGCCGATGCGATGGCGGGTGGCGGGTATTCCCCCTTGCAAGTGGCGCTGCTCACGGTTGCCATTGGCTTTGGCAGCCTGGGTCTGTCCCACGTCAACGATTCGGGCTTCTGGATCGTGACCCGCTACCTGGGCCTGAGCGTGGGCGATGGCCTGCGCACCTGGACCGTGCTGACCACCGTGCTGGGTCTGGCGGGCTTTGCCCTGACTGCCCTGCTGTGGGTGGCCGTTGCTTGATTTTTCCTCTTTGCTCTAGAAAGACACCACTATGACCCAACCCACCGTCGGCATCATCGGCCTGGGCGCCATGGGCGCTGGCATTGCCAAGACCCTGCGCAACAACGGTTTCACCATCCACGTGTGCGACGCGCGCCCCGGCGCGGCCGATGCCTTTGTGGCCGACGGCGGCACGGCACACGCCACCACCGCTGCATTGGCAGCGGTGAGTGATGTGGTGGTGTCGGTGGTGGTCAACGCCGCGCAGACCGAGAGCGTGCTGTTTGGCGACGATGGCCAAAGCGGCGCAGCCAGCACCATGCGCCCCGGCAGCACCTTTGTGATGTGCTCCACGGTGGACCCAAACTGGTCGGTGGCACTGGAAGCGCGCCTGAACGCCCTGGGCCTGCACTATGTGGACGCACCCATCTCCGGCGGCGCCGCCAAGGCGGCATCGGGCCAGATGACCATGATGACCTCGGCCAAACCAGAAGCCTATGCCGCTGCGGGCGTCGTGCTCGACGGCATGGCCGGTAAGGTGTACCGCCTGGGCGACAAGGCGGGCGCGGGCAGCAAGGTCAAGATCATCAACCAGCTGCTGGCCGGTGTGCACATCGCCGTGGCTGCCGAAGCCATGGCGCTGGGCCTGCGCGAGGGTGTGGAAGCCAGCGCCTTGTATGAAGTGATCACGAACAGCGCGGGCAACAGCTGGATGTTTGAAAACCGCATGGCACATGTGCTGGCGGGCGACTACACGCCGCTGTCGGCCGTCGATATCTTCGTGAAGGACCTGGGCCTGGTGCTGGACACCGCCCGTGCCAGCAAATTCCCCCTGCCGCTGGCGGCCACCGCACACCAGATGTTCATGCAGGCATCGACCGCAGGCTTTGCCAAGGAAGATGACAGCGCTGTGATCAAGATCTTCCCGGGCATCACTCTGCCCGAAGGGAAGGACAAGGCATGACACGCGCACGTGCATTGCTGGGCTGCATTGCCGACGACTTCACCGGCGCGACCGACTTGGCCAACAACCTGGTGCGCGCCGGCATGCGCGTGGTGCAAGCCATGGGCGTTCCCAAGGCGCCGTTGGATACCGAGGCAGATGCCATCGTGGTCGCACTCAAGTCGCGCACCATCCCCAAAGACGAAGCGATTGCCCAGTCGCTTGAGGCGCTGAAGTGGCTGCAGGCGCAAGGTGCCGAGCAGATCTACTTCAAATACTGCTCCACCTTTGACAGCACAGCCGCAGGCAACATCGGCCCCGTGACCGATGCGCTGATGCAGGCCCTGGGCACCGACTTCACCATCGCAACGCCCGCATTTCCCGACAACAAGCGCACCGTGTTCAAGGGCTACCTGTTTGTGGGCGATGTGCTGCTGAACGAGAGCGGCATGCAGAACCACCCGCTCACGCCCATGACCGACCCCAACCTGGTGCGCGTGCTGCAGGCGCAGACCGAGAGCCGCGTGGGCCTGATCGACCACAGCGTGGTCGCACAGGGCGAGGCCGCTATCCGCGCGTGCATCGACCAACTGAAGGCCGAAGGCGTGCGCATGGCCGTGGTGGATGCGGTATCGAACGCCGACCTGCTGCGCCTGGGCCCTGCCCTCAAGAGCATGCCGCTGGTGACTGCTGGCTCGGGCGTGGCCATTGGCCTGCCGGGCAACTTTGGCGTGACGCCCAGCAACGAGGCCGCCCGCCTGCCCGCTTCACAAGGGCTGCAGGCCATCGTGTCCGGCAGCTGCTCGGTAGCCACCAACCAGCAAGTGATGGATTTCATCAAGGCGGGTAAGCCCGCTCTGGCCATCGACCCGCTGCGCATCGCCGCAGGCGTGGACGTGGCCGCCGAGGCGCTGGCATGGGCTGAGGGCCACATCGGCCAAGGCCCGGTGCTGGTGTATTCCACCGCCGAACCCTCGGCTGTGCGCGCCATTCAAGGCAAGCTGGGCTCTGAAAAAGCCGGAGCCATGGTGGAAGACACCATTGCCGCCATTGCACGCGGCCTGGTGCAGCGCGGTGTGCGCCAGCTCATCGTGGCGGGTGGCGAAACCTCGGGAGCCTGCGTGCAGGCCCTGGGCATCACGCAAATGCGCATTGGCGGGCAGATTGACCCCGGCGTGCCGTGGTGCCATGCCGTGGCCCCCGACGCGAAGGACGGACTGCACATCACGCTGAAGTCGGGCAACTTTGGCAGCACCGACTTTTTCACCAAGGCTTTTGCACAATTGCAGGCATGACCTCTACCCCCGCCTTCATGGATGAAGCCCAAGCCCGCGACGAAATCTGCCGCGTAGGCCGCAGCCTGTTCAAGCGGGGCTATGTGCACGCCACCGCAGGCAACATCAGCGTGCGCCTGGCCGATGGCTACCTCATCACCCCCACCGATGCCTGCCTGGGCACGTTGCAACCCCAGCGGCTGGCGCGCCTGGACGCACAGGGCCAGCAGGTGGCGGGCGACCGGGCCAGCAAGACCATTGCGCTGCACCGGCAGATTTACGAGGCCTCGGCTTCGACTGCAGCCCCAGCGCGCTGCGTGATCCACACGCACAGCACACATCTGGTCGCCTGCTCGCTGCAAGCCGACACCGCTGCAGATGGCCAGCTGTCGCCCGATACGCAATTGCTGCCGCCCATCACGCCCTACTTCGTCATGAAGGTGGGTCGCGTGCCGCACATCCCGTACCACCGCCCTGGTGATGCCGCAGCGGCCGCGCTGGTGGCGCAGACCATCACCCGCTATGCGGCGCAGCGCAGCCCTGTGCGCGCGGTGATGCTGGCGCGCGTGGGCCCCAACGTGTGGCACGACACGCCCGCCGCCGCCATGGCCGTGCTGGAAGAGCTGGAAGAAACCGCACGCCTGTGGCTGCTGTGCCAGCCCCGCCCTGCGCCACTGACTGAGCCCCAGATTGAAGAGCTGCGGCAAAGCTTTGGATCCCACTGGTAACGGGTAACGGGCTGGCTGCGCACAAGGCGCGGGGATGAAAGAACACACACAAGGAGACAAACCATGACCCTTTCTTTCTGGCACAAAGCCTTCGCCCCCATGCTGCTGGGCGTGCTGGCCACAGGGGGCGCATCGGCTGCGGACTACCCCGCTCCCAAGCACGGCGAGTGGGTCGTCAAGGACTTCCGCTTCCACACCGGCCAGACTTTGCCCGAACTCAAGCTGGCCTACTCCACCGTGGGTGAGCCCACCGGAGAGCCCGTGCTGGTGCTGCATGGCACCAATGGCTCGGCAGAGAGCATGCTCACGCTCGGCTTTGCGGGCACGCTGTTTGGCCCCGGCCAGCCGCTGGATGCGCGCAAGCACTTCATCATCCTGCCGGACGCCATCGGCACAGGCCGCTCCAGCAAGCCGTCGGACGGCCTGCGCGCCGCCTTCCCAGCCTACAACTACGACGACATGGTGCAGGCCCAGTACCGCCTGCTTACCGAGCACCTGGGCGTGCGCCATGTGCGCGCCATCATCGGCAACTCCATGGGCGGCATGCACACCTGGGTGTGGGCCCAGCGCTACCCCGACTTCATGGACATTGCCGTGCCCATGGCGTCGCTGCCCGCCGCCATGTCGGGCCGCAACTGGATGATGCGCCGCCTGCTGGTCGATGCCATCCGCAACGACCCCGAATGGCAGGGCGGCAACTACACCCGCCAGCCCCGCAGCCTGCAGTTTGCGTCGGTGTTCTTTGGCACCGGCACCAACGGCGGCAACCAAGGTCTGCAAAAGCTGGCCCCAAGCCGCGCTGCAGCCGATGCGCTGGTGGAGCAACGCCTCAAGGCCCCTTTCCGTGGCGATGCCAACGACCACATCTATCAGTGGGAAGCATCGCGCGACTACGACCCCGAGCCTGGGCTGGAACGCATCACCGCGCGCGTGCTGGCCATCAACTCGGCAGACGATGAGCGCAACCCACCCGAGCTGGGCGTGCTGGACAAAGCCATCGCCCGCATCCCGCACGCACAGGCCTACGTGATCCCTGCCAGCGCCGACACCCTCGGCCACAGCACGGTGGGCCTGGCGCGCTTTTACCAAGACCGGCTGGCACAGGTGCTCACAACCGCACCCCGCCGCTGACCGCTTTTTCTCAGGAATCTTTCATGCCCCGCTTTGCTGCCAACCTGTCCATGCTCTACAACGACGTGGACTTTCTCGACCGTTTTGCTGCCGCCGCCCGCGATGGTTTCCAGGCGGTGGAGTACCTGTTTCCCTACGCCTACCCGACGCAAGAACTGGCCGCGCGCCTGCAAGCCAACGGCCTGCAGCAGGTGCTGTTCAACGCTCCGCCCGGCAACTGGGACGCGGGCGAACGTGGGCTGGCCTGCCTGCCGGGGCGTGAGGCCGAGTTCCGCGAAGGCATTGCCAAGGCCATCGACTACGCCAAGGCCCTGCAGTGCCCCCGCATCCACGTGATGGCAGGTCTGGTGCCCCAGGGCGCGGACGCAGCCACCGTGCGCGCCACCTACATCGCCAACGTGCGCCACGCCGCCGAACAGGCTGCACCGCACGGCATCCAGATCCTGCTGGAGCCCATCAACGGCCGCGACATGCCAGGCTTCTTCCTGAGCCGCCAGGACCAGGCTCATGCGCTGATCGCCGAGATCGGTGCCACCAACGTGAAGGTGCAGATGGACCTGTACCACTGCCAGATCGTGGAAGGCGACCTGGCCATGAAGGTGCGCCAATACCTGCCCACCGGCAACGTCGGCCACTTCCAGATTGCCGGCGTGCCCGAGCGGCATGAGCCTGATGTGGGCGAGATCAACTACACCTACCTGTTCAAGTTGCTGGACAGCCTGGGCTACGACGGCTGGATTGGCTGCGAATACCGCCCTGCGCGTGGCGCTGCCGCCCACGCCACCAGCGACGGGCTGGGCTGGCTCAAGCCCTGGCTTTAAGAGCCTGTTTACGATCTCGCAGGGGATCGCGTTGGAGCGCAATCGGGATGAGTGGATGCGTCGGATGCGCCGCATGGGCTCATGCCCATGCAAGCAGCCAGGGCGTCCAATCGCCCGATTTCGCTCCAACCCTTCGGGCAGTGGCCTTTGCGGGCGGTCTGCGGCGTTGCAGCGCTTGTGGATAGCGGGGCTATCCACTGCGCACCGCGCCTTGCATCCCATCCCGCAAAGACCGCTGCGCGACCCCTGGGAGATCGTGAACAGGCTCTAAGCCCGCTCCGCACCACAGTTGCCGCTGCACGCCTGACGCTGGTGCAGCGCGCACCATGGCGCGGCACACGGGGGCGTCCAGACATAGTTTCTCGCTGGGTTGGCATGGCACAGATCCTGCAAATACATCGACGCCAAGAGTAGAAGCGTTCAGCGGCCACCGCCCGGAAATTGCTCTTGAAGCATGCAATGGACTGACGCCACCCACGGGCGAGCAGGACTGTGCGTCTTCAGGAGGCCGCTGCCCCACCTTGCAGCCCCAGCGCCCTGTCGGTTGATTGCATGCACCCCGTCCGGAGGGGTGTGAAGCCTGGCTTTTCACTCCCCCGTGGTTATCCGCCAACGACCAGGAGTGCTCCACCATGCAACGCCGTTCCCTCATCCGCGCCACTGGCGCCGCCGCCCTGCTGTCTGCCACACCGTTTGTGCGCGCCCAGGGCAATCTGCAAAAGTTCAAGTTCAACCTGGGCTGGAAGGTTGAGGCCTCGGGCGCGGGCTTTTTGCTGGCGCAGCAGCGCGGCTACTACAAGGATGCGGGCCTGGACGTCACCATCGACACCGGCAACGGGTCTGCATCGGCCATCAGCCTGGTGGCGGGCGGTGCGTATGACGTGGCGTCGGCCGACCTCTCGACCATGATCGAGTTCAACACCGCCAACCCACAATCCAAACTGGCGGCGGTCGCCATCCAGTACGACCTGAACCCCAACTCGGTCATGGTGCGCAAAGATGGCGCCATCAATAAACCCGCCGACCTAGCGGGCAAGACCATCCTGGGCCAGCCCTTCAACGCCTCCCGCAAGCTCTTTCCTGCCTTTGCCAAGGCGCAAGGCTTTGACGGCAGCGGCGTGAAATGGGAGAACGTGGCGCCCGACATTGGCGACACGCGCTTTGTGAAAGGTGACTTTGACGCAGCAGCGTACTTCTTCTTCACCGGTCTGCTCAACCTGAAGGCGCGCGGCCTGACGCCGGATCAGATCACGGTGTTTCGCTTCTCGGACTACGGCCTCAAGTCCTACGGCAACGGGCTGATCGCCAACGCCAAGAGCATGCAGGACAACCCGGATGCCATGAAGGCCTTCGTCAAGGCCACCACGCGCGGCTGGGTCGATGCGATTGCCGACCCGCGCGCCGGCGCTGCCGCCATCAAGGCCCGCGAGCCCTTGGCCCATGAAGAGATCGAGTTCGAACGCCTGCAGCTCATCGTGGACGGCACCATGAAGACCGCTGAGACACGCACCAACGGCTGGGGCGCTGCCACCCCTGCGCGCCTGCAGGCCACCATCGATGAGACCGTGGCGGCCTTCGGCCTCAAGAGCAGCCTGGCGGTGGCCGACATCTGGACCGACCGCTTCCTGCCCCCGGCCGCCGACCGCAAGCTCAAAGCCTGACCCGGGGAAATCCATGGGCATCCCCCTCATCGACCTCAGCGGCGCCCTGCAGCCAGGCGCGCCGCGCAGCCCTGCCGTGATGGCTGTGGCCGACCAACTGCGCCAGGCCTGCATGGGCGCAGGGTTCTTCTACGTGCGCGACCACGGGGTGCCGCTGGACGTCATTGCACGCCAGTTTGAATTGGCGCAGCAGTTCTTCGACCTGCCGCTGGCATCCAAGGAAGCGATTTCGCTGCACCACTCACCCGCCATTCGGGGCTACGAAAGCCTGGGCGGGCAGACCCTGGACGCAAATGCGCGCCCGGACCTCAAAGAGAGCTTCTACTGCGGGCTGGACTACGCTGCCGAACATCCGTACGTGCAGCGTGGCTACCACTCCTACGGCAGCAACCAGTGGCCGGAGGGGTTGCCCGAGCTGGCCACCCAGAGCCACACCTACATCGCCGCCATGCGGCAACTGGCCATGCGGCTGATGCAGCTGCTGGCACTCTCGCTCGACCTGCCCGAGGACTACTTCGACCACACGCACCAGAGCCCCATGCTCACGCTGCGGCTGCTGCGCTACCCGCCGCATCCTGAAAGCGCCGATGCACTCACCTTTGGCGCAGGCGAGCACACGGACTGGGGTGCCATCACCCTGCTGGCCCAGGATCACCATGGCGGTCTGGAGGTGAAGCTATCCACCGGCGAATGGGTGGCCGCCACACCCATCGAGGGCGCGCTGGTGGTGAACCTGGGCGACATGATTCCGCGCTGGACCAACGGGCTGTACCGGTCCAACCCGCATCGCGTGCGCAACGTGCACAGCGGGGGCGCACCGCGCCACTCCATTCCGTTTTTCTACACGCCCGACTACGAGGCCCAGGTGATCCCCGTCCCCACCTGTGTGCCTGCCGGTGAGTCGCCGCGCTTTGCACCCTGCACCGTGGGCGAGCACTTGCAGGCCATGTACCGCAAGACCTATGGCCTGGGTCAGACCACCACATCCACCACCCCGGCCAGCGCGGCGGTGATGGCATGAGGCTCTGGTTCAACCTGTTGTGCCAGGACATCGAGGCACAACTGCAGTTCTATCAAGCCCTGCTGCAGTTGCCCGAGGCGTCGGGGACGCGCTCGGCCATCTACCGGGCGGTGGAGACCGAGCACTTCCAGCTCGGCTTCAATGCCCCCGAGGCCTATGCCCTGCTGGGCCTGGCCGACCGGCAGCCTGGCGCAGCCTTGCCGTCACCACGCGGCGTGACGGGCTATGCCACCTTCATGCTGGACACACCGGACGCCGTGGAGGCTGCCACCGAAAAGGCCAAAGCTCTGGGCGGACAGGTCATCAAGCCACCTTACGCCACGTACTACAGCCAATGGCAGGCGGTGCTGGCGGACCCGGAGGACAACGTGTTCCGGATAAGCGCTGTGGGTGTACCGCGCCACGTCGCTTGAGCCTGCCCCTAGCCTGGCCGCGCCATCGACGGCACCCGCCCACCCAGGCATCGGCGGGGCGGACAAGCGCCCACCCCTGCCTCCCAAGTCACGCGTCAATAAGCCTTGAAGTTGGCCGCCACCCGCTGGTTCAGGTAGTCGCCCGCGGCAATCGCCGGGTACTTCTTGCCGGGCCCTTCGATGATGGCGTCGCGGTTGGCCTGGGCAAAGAAGGCGATGCTGTAGCGCGGCCCCATGTACTCGCCGGGCAGAGGGTTCTTTACACGGTGGAAGTTGCTGGGCAGCTGGTCGTCGCTCCAGCGCATCAGCATGTCCCCGATGTTGCAGGTGATGGCCTGCTCGTCGGGCTCCACCGAGGTCCAGGCTTGGGTGTCCATCTCCTTGCCCGGGCACACCTGCAGGCCACCCTGGCCCTGGCGCTGAAAGAGCAGGGTCAGGCAATCAAAGTCGGTATGCGCCCCGGCGCGCCACAGGCCCAGGTGGGCTTGCTGCTCGGGCGGGGTCGCAAAGTAGTGCAGCAGGCGCAAGGTGCTTTGGTAACTGGCCTGCGCAGGGTCGTGCGCGCGGGCAAAGAAGGCCTCGTCAAACTCCAGCTTCCACGCAAAGCACGACAGCACCTGCATGGCCACCTGCCAGCACCGGCCCTCAAACGCAAGCATGGTGGCCTGAAAGCCTGCCAGCTCCTCGTCAGTGGGCCACAGGCCGGCCATGTGCGGGCGGGTGATCTGGTACGACTCCTTCTGGTCCGGCGTGCCGGTGGAGGGGCGCACCTGCGCGCGGCTCTCCCAGCCCACATTCAGCGCTTTCTTGAGCGGGTACTGCGCCTTCACGCCATCCGGCAGCGCAAAGAAGCGCTCGGTCATCGCAAAGGCGTTGTGCACCTCGGCCAGGTCAATGCCGTGGTTCACGATCTGGAAAAAGCCGACATCGACGGCGGCGTCCCATAGCTGGTCGGCAATCTCGGTCTTGCGCTGAGCAAAGTGGCTGAGGTCGATGCGGCGGATCTCGCGGCTCGCGGTTTCCGAGCCCATCGCGCCCATGCGCGTTTCTTTTTGCAGCTCGGCGAGGTCGTAGGCAGCAGTAGTGGTCATGCAGTTCTCCTGAAGGCAAGTGGAAGGAAGAAAGGCCCTCCCGCTGGGTGCTTCAAGAGTGGGTGACACCGCCTGCGGCGGCCGTCCTTTCAACCCTTGAAGCCACGATGTGTCAACGCACACCGCTGTGTGCACAGCGGGCTTCAAGAGCAATTTCCGACTGGCATCGCCCCGTGCAGGATCACACAGGGGGCAACGCAGTGAACGCTTCTACTCTTGCCAAAACCGATGCAAGAAGAATGCCCACGGCTCCTTGCTTGTGTGTCCACGCAGGGTGAGAGCGCTTGTGTGCAGCGCATCAAAAGCCATTCATACATGTCACTGATTGTGATTGGCATGCCAAATGCATAGCGCCCTGCACCACAACGGCGGGCGTGCAGACAGTCCGGCGTTGCACAACGACAGCCACCCACCCACCATCGACGGAGACACCTACACCATGCACGCGCTCATGTCTGCACCCCCAGCCAGCTTTGACGACCCCACCCCCATCAACGACACCGACGGCACCTACCTGCGCCAGGCCATCGCGTGGTCGTGCACGGCCCGCGCGCGCGGCAACCGCCCGTTTGGCGCGGTGGTGATCAGTGCCGAAGGGCGCCTACTGGCCGAGGCTTACTGCAACACCACCGAGACCGGCGACTGCACGGGCCACGCCGAGACGAATGCGGTGCGCCAGCTCAGTCCGCGCGTGGGGCGCGATGCCCTGGCCAAGGCCACGCTGTATTCGTCGGCCGAGCCCTGCGTGATGTGTGCGGGCGCCATCTTCTGGTCGGGCATTGGGCGCGTGGTGTTTGGCATTGACGCCGAGCGCCTGCGCGTATTCCGGGGCGCGCGGGCCGAGCAGCGCGATGCCGAGCTGTCGTGCCGTGACGTGTTTGCAGCCTCGCCCCACGCCATCGAATGCATCGGCCCGGCGCTGGTCGAAGAAGCCAGCGCACCCCATATCGGGTTCTGGAAAGTCTGACCCACTCCTGCGCGGGCAGAATCTGCGGCGCACACTCTGCAATCCCCCCATGCCTCGCACCAAAGCCATGACCGAATCCGAAGCCGAAGCCGCCTCCGGCGCGCTGCTCAGCCGCGCCAAACAGGGGCGCGAACGCATCCTGGGCGCTATCCGCGACGCGGCCATTGCCGAGTTCAGCCGCCATGGTTTCAAGGGGGCATCCACCAAGGCCATTGCCGAGCGCGCCGGGCTGACCAAGCCCCAGCTGCACTACTACATCAGCAGCAAGGAAGAGCTGTATGAAGAGCTGCTGTACTCGGTGCTCAACGGCTGGTCGGGCGCCTTCATCTTTGACAGCAACAGCGACGATCCCAAGAAGGTGTTGAGCAGCTATGTGCGCAAAAAGCTCGACTACGCACTGGACAACCCGGGCCTGTCGCGCATCTTCACCACCGAGGTGCTGGGCGGTGGGCGCAACCTGGGCAAGTACTGGCCGGTGGCCGTCAAGTCCACCCAGCAGAAGGTGGACCTCATCAACCGCTGGATTGCCGAAGGCCGCATGCGCAAGGTGGACGCCAAGGTTTTGCTGATGCAGATCTGGGGCATGACGCAGCACTACGCCGACTACGGCGTGCAGGTGCACATCATGCTGGGCCTGGCGCCCGACGACCCCATCGACCGCGAGCCCATCGTGCGCGAACTCACCAGCTTTGTGCTGCTGGGCTGCGGCCTCGCACCAGACTAAGGCCCCCGCCCCATTCTGGGCATCCCTCGGGTGCCCGAGGGGCGAATCCCGGGCAATTTGCACCAGCACGCGGCGTCAAAAGCCGCTTTCAGGCCGCGTTGATCCACCACAAAGACGTTTGACGGGTTTTTGTGGCTGGCACAGCCTTTGCAATAGTTTGACCAATCGATCAAATCACATGGTCAAACAATGCAGACAGCCCCCGACACCGCCAGCGCCACCCGCACAGAACACACGTTCGAGCTGATCCTGCAGCGCAGTCAGATGCGCTTGCCTGTTGGCCCCGGCGAGAGCATGGCCGACGTGCTGCAGCTCGCAGGCGTGCCGCTGGAAACCCTGTGCGAGCAGGGCGTGTGCGGCACCTGCGTGACCCGCTGGCTGGACGGCGAACCCGACCACCGCGACAGCTGCCTGAGCGCCGCAGAGCAAGCCACCCACCTCGCCGTGTGCTGCGCACGCAGCCACAGCGCCACGCTCACCCTGGACATCTAGGTCCATCCCACGCACCCGAAGGACACCCGCCATGCGCATCCTCGTGATTTATTGCCACCCCGTAGAAACCAGCTACAACGCCGCACTGCACACCGAGGTGGTGCAGCAGCTGCGCGGCGCGGGCCATGAGGTGGACGACTGCGACCTGTACGCCGAGGGCTTCAACCCCGTGATGACCCGCGAGGAGCGCCTGGGCTACCACGAGGTGCCCAGCAACCAGTTGCCCGTGCAGGGCTATGTGGACCGCTTGCTCTGGGCCGAGGCGGTGGTGTTCTGCTTTCCCACCTGGTGCTTTGGCATGCCGGCGATGCTCAAAGGTTTTTTTGACCGCGTGCTCATGCCCGGCGTGGCCTTTGACATCAGCGACCCGCACAACGTCAAGCCCTCACTCACCCACATCAAGCGCATCTCCGCCGTGGTCACCTACGGCCGCCCCCGCTGGACGGCCCTGTTCATGGGCGACCCACCGCGCAAGTCCATCACACGCTACATGCGCCTGCTCACTGGCGGCAAGGCGCGGGTGGACTACCACGCCTACTACCACATGAACGTGGCCACCCCACCCCGGCTGGCAGCCTTCAAGGCCCGTGTGGGCCAGGCCATGGCGCGCTTTGCATAAGACCAATTTCTAAGGGCCACGGCATGCACGCATCCAGCACTCCCGACCACATCCTGCGCGCAAGGTTGCCGCGCTGGCTGCTGCCTTCCGCATGGCCGCAGCAGGGCCACCACCCCGCACTGGCCGACCTGCACCTGGCCCAAGGCCGCATCGTGCAGGTGCTGCCCCATGGCACCCAGCCAGCGCCCCACGGCACGGTGTGGGACGTAGCAGGCGCACTGGTGCTGCCCGGCTTGGTGGATGCGCACACCCACCTTGACAAGGCCTTCACCCTGCCCCGCATGGGCGTGGTCCAGCCCGGCCTGCTGGGCGCCATCGAGGCCATGATGGTGGACCGGCAAAGCTGGACCGAAGCCGACATCCACGCCCGCGCCAGCCGCGCGCTGCAATGGGCCTATGACGCGGGCACCGTGCACCTGCGCACCCACTGCGACTGGTGGGAGCCCGACGCACAGCCACTGGCCTGGAACGTGTTGCGCGCACTGGCCCATGACTGGGCCGACCGCATCACGCTGGAGCGCGTAAGCCTGATCCCCTTGCATCTGTATAAGGACCGCAGCGCCGCCATGCAGCTTGCCGCCACCGTGGCCGCCAGCGGCCCTGGTGCCTTGCTGGGCGGCTTTGTGCATTCCACCAACTGGGACCCGCAGGCGCTGCGCCACCTGTTCGAAGCCGCACAACACCACGGCCTGAACGTGGACCTGCATGTGGACGAAGAGCTGCACCCCGGCGCCCAGGGCTTGGCGACCACCGCTGCACTGCTCAAGGATCTGCGCTTTGAAGGCCATGTGGTCTGCGGGCACACCTGCGCGCTGGCGGCACAGGACGAGGCCACCGCCCTCGCCACGCTCGACGCCGTCGCGCAAAGCCCCATCACACTGGTCACGCTGCCCATCACCAACCTGCTGCTGCAGGACGCCACCACCGGCCGCACGCCGCGCCAGCGTGGCCTGACGCTGGTGAAGGAGGCCCGTGCACGCGGCATCCCGGTGCTGGTGGCCAGCGACAACGTGCAAGACCCGTTCTGCCCTGTGGGCAGCTTCGACCCGCTGGAGGCCTTGGCCACGGGCGTGCTGGCGGCGCAGCTGGAGGCACCCTTTGACCAATGGAGCGAATCCCTGTGCCGCACCGACTGGCTGCGCTCCGGCAGCACTGGCCCCACCGCGCTGCCGCTGCAGCCCGGTGCGGTGGCTGACCTGCTGGTCTTCACCCAGGCCGACCACTGGGGCTTTCCATCGCGCACACAAGGCGCGCAGGGCCGCGTGGTGCTGCGCCAGGGCCGCGTCGCCAGCGGCCACGCACCAGCCGCCTGGCATGTGCCCACCACCCAAACCGCAAGGAGCCTCGCATGAGCCCCGCATCCGCAACCTTGCCTGCGCCCGGCATCGCCCAGCCCCTGGCCCGCTATGCCGCATGGCGCCGCGCAGGCGACTTCATCTACCTCAGCGGGATCATCGCCGTGGACCCCGCCGCCAGCCGCATCGTGCGCGGCTATGCCGACATCCCCGACGAAGCGGCCACGCTGATTGGCCGTACGGGCGAGTTCAGCAGCGACATCAAAGAGGGCCCCATCCTCGCGCAGAGCTGGTACGTGCTCGACCGCATCCGCCAGACCATCGAGGCCACAGGCGGCCAGATGTCCGACGTGTTCAAGCTGGTGCAGTACTTCAAGAACCTGGACCACTTCCCGCAGTACAGCCGCGTGCGCAAGCTGTTCTTCCCCGGCGAGCCCCCCGCATCCACCGTGGTGGAAGTGAGCGGCATGTTGCCCACGCCCGACATCCTGATTGAGGTCGAAGCCACGGCCTATCTGCCACAGCGCTGATCCACCCCCAACACCTACACGAAAGTCTTTCATGCTGCACGGCTACAACCCGCCCCACCGCTACCTGCCCTACCTGAGCTGGACCGAGATCGCAGACCTGCCCGACAAGGAAAACACCGTCATCGTGCTGCCCACCGGCGCGACCGAGCAGCACGGCCCACACCTGCCGTGTGCGGTGGACACCGTCATCAGCGCGGGCGTGGTGGGCCATGCACTCGCGCGCCTGCCGGATGATGTGCCCGCGTTTGCGATGGCCCCCATCACCTACGGCAAGTCCGAAGAGCACCTGCACTTCCCGGGTACCGTCACGCTGAGCGGCGAGACCCTGCTGGCCACCATGAACGAGGTGGGCGAGTCGGTATACCGCGCGGGCTTTCGCAAGCTGCTGTTCGTCAATGGCCATGGCGGCCAGCCGCAGGTGATGGAGATGTGTGCCCGCGAGCTGCGGCTGCGCCATGGCGACTTCATCGTGGTGCCCAGCTTCACCTGGCGGGTGCCACATGTGGCGGGCAAGTTCCTCTCCGACAAGGAAAAACGCCTGGCCATGCACGCCGGTCATGGCGAAACCGCACTGATGCTGGCCCTGGCCCCCGACACCGTGCACATGGAGCGTGCAATAGTCAACTACCCGCCCGTTTTTGATTCGCCCCTGCTCTCGCCCGACGGCCGCCCTGCCTGCGCCTGGAGTGCGCGCGACTTCGGCCCCAGCGGAATCATTGGCGACCCGCTGCCCGCCACGGCCGAGCAGGGCCACGCCATCCTCGAATCGCTGGCCGTGAGCTGGGCCGCCGCCATCACCGAACTGCACAAACTGCAGTGGGCGCCGCGCGCTAAGCCCACCTGGGGCCGCGCCCATCACACCGGCCACATCGAGCACCCGTCCGCACTGGCCTGAAACCTGCGAACGCTACCGCCAATCCTTTGCGCCTTTCCCTTCGTTGTCCCTTCGTTCCACCTCCACCCCCTACCGGAGTACCACCATGATGAAGACCGCCTCCCGACTTTCCAAACTTGGTGCAGCCGCGCTGCTCGCTGTTGGCGCCGTCGGCACCATGTCGAGCACTGCCCACGCGCAAGAGAAGTTCACCTACATGACCAACTGGTACGCGCAGGCCGAGCATGGCGGCTTCTACCAGGCGGTGGCCACAGGCCTGTACAAAAAGTACGGGCTGGACGTGACCATCAAGATGGGCGGCCCACAGGTCAACATCGTGCAGATGATGGCCGCCGGCCAGGCCGAATGCGTGATGGGATCGAGCGACCTGCAAATGATCCAGATGCGTGAGGGCGGCGTGCCCGTGGTCAACGTGGCCGCTGTGTTCCAGAAGGACCCGCAAGTGCTCATCGCCCACGAGGACGTGAAGAAGTTCGAAGACCTCAAGGGCAAGACCATCCTGATCGCATCGTCGGCCCAGCGCGGCTACTGGCCCTGGCTCAAGGCCAAGTACGGCTTCACCGATTCGCAGACCCGCCCCTACACCTTCAACATCCAGCCCTTTGTGGCTGACAAGAACAGCGCCCAGCAGGGCTACCTGACCTCTGAGCCGTTTGCGATTGCCAAAGCGGGCGTCAAGGCCAACACGCTGATGTTCAGCGACCAGGGCTACCCCGCCTACGCCACCACCATCTCGTGCATGGAAAAAACGGTGAAGGACCGCAGCGCCGCCGTGGCCTCGTTTGTGAAGGCGTCGATGGAAGGCTGGAAGAGCTACCTGGCCGACCCCGCCCCCGCCAACGCGCTCATCAAGAAAGACAACCCCAACATGACTGACGAGCAGCTCGCCTACAGCGTGGCCAAGCTCAAGGAAATGGGTATGGCCACCGGGGGCGACGCAGCCACCATGGGCATCGGCATCATGACCGACGCGCGCGCCAAGGCCAGCTACGACTTCCTGGTGGACGCCAAGCTCATCGACCCCGCCAAGGTGAAGCTGACCGAGACCTACACCACCGCCTTCGTCAAAGACCTCAAGGTTCTGCCCTGAGCCCTGACAGCCCTGAAACAGCGGCCGGTGCGCTCCCTCGCACGCCCGGCCGCATCCATCGAAAGGCGACCATGACATCCCCCGCTGAATCTCCGCCGCCGGCACACGCCCAGGCACCGCTGCCCCATTCCACGCCCGCCGTGGAGGTGCTTTCCGCCGAAAAAACCTACCCCAACGGTACGCAGGCCCTGCTGCCGGTGGACCTGACCATTGAGGAAGGCGAATTCGTCACCCTGCTCGGCCCATCGGGCTGCGGCAAGAGCACGCTGCTGAAAATGGTGGCGGGCCTGCTGGAGCCTACCGACGGCCGCCTGCACCTGTGGCGCAAGCCCGTGGCGCAGCTGGACGAAAGCGGCAAGAAGATGGCGTTTGTCTTTCAGTCACCCACGCTCATGCCCTGGGCCAGTGTGCAAACCAACGTACGCCTGCCGCTGGACCTGGCAGGCGTGCCGCGTGCCGAGGCCGATGCGCGCGTGACCGAAGCGCTGGCGCTGGTGGGTTTGTCCAAATTTGCCAACGCCCTGCCCCGGGCGCTGTCGGGCGGCATGCAGATGCGCGTGTCCATCGCGCGCGGCCTGGTCACCCAGCCCGACCTGCTGCTGATGGACGAGCCCTTTGGTGCGCTCGACGAGATCACGCGCCACAAGCTCGACGCCGACCTGCTCGACTTGTGGCGCAAGAAGAAGCTCACCGTGATCTTTGTGACGCACTCGATCCACGAAGCGGTGTTCCTCTCCAGCCGTGTGGTCATGATGGCCGCGCGCCCCGGCCGCGTGGTCGAAGAGTTCCGCATCGACGCGCCCTACCCCCGCACGGCCGACTTCATGGTGTCGCCCGAATTCAGCCGCTACGCCAAGCTGCTGCAGGACAGCCTGCTGCGCGCCAGCGTGGACACCGAGGAGACCGTGGCATGAGCACCCCCTTCCCTTCCGCACGCATGGCGTCGCCCGCGGTCACCGCGCACCCTGCAGCCGCCCCGCGCTCAGCGCCTGCACCAGCCGCTGCCAAACCTGCCACCAAGACCACGCCCAAACGCCCGCCGCTCATGGCCCAGCCCCGCGTGCAGCGCGTGGTGTACCCCGTGCTCGTCGGCCTGGTGCTGATCGCACTGTGGCAGGGGCTGGTCACGGCCATGGAGCTGCCGCCCTACCTGGTGCCCTCGCCCATCCTGATGATGAAGACGCTGTTCACCGACTGGGCGGCCCTCGGCGGCTCGCTGTGGGTCACCGTCAAGATCACGGTGCTGGCCTTTGTGGTGGCCACCGTCGCGGGGGTGCTGATCTCGTTCCTGTTTGTGCAGAGCAAACGCATCGAGACGGCGCTGTTTCCCTACGCCGTGCTGCTGCAGGTCACGCCCATCGTGGCCGTGGCGCCCCTCATCATCATCTGGGTGAAGGACCCGACGGCATCGATGGTGATCTGCGCCGCACTGGTGGCCCTGTTCCCCATCATCAGCAACACCACGCTGGGCCTGCGCAGCGTGGAGCCTGACCTGCAAAGCTACTTCCAGCTCAACCGCGCCACGCGGCTGCAGACGCTGCTGCGCCTGCGCATCCCCAGCGCGCTGCCCTACTTCTTTGGCGGGCTGCGCATCTCCAGCGGCCTGGCGCTCATCGGCGCGGTGGTGGCGGAGTTTGTGGCGGGCACCGGGGGTCAGGGTGCAGGGCTGGCGTACCAGATCCTGCAGGCAGGCTTTCAGCTCAACATCCCGCGCATGTTTGCTGCACTGCTGCTGATTTCGCTCACTGGCGTCGCCTTGTTCGTGCTGATGGCCTGGCTCACCCGCGTCGCCCTGGGCGGCTGGCACGCCAGCGAAACGTCGCACGACTAGGGCGACGCTGAACAAGCCTCCGCGATGCGGCGGGCCCTGGGTCGGGATGGGCTGCAAGGCGCAAACCACAGCGATAGCCGTAGCTATCGCGAGGATTTGCAACGCTGCAGACCGTCCTGAGCCTGGGATGCGCCGGGCGCGAGAGGCTTGTTGAGCGGTGCCCTAGACCTTTCACCCCCATCGCCAACACACCGCGCGCAGCCACTGGCGCGCGGCACGGGCTTCCTTTTGCCTAAAACGGCCACCAGCTGCCAAGGAGATACCGACATGACCACCACCGCCCAACAACTGCCCGACCTGCTGCCCGACCTGGACTGGATTGCCGACCCGCTGCGCGTGGGCCGCCTCTCACAGGACTTTGCCTGGTTCAGCCCCGTGCTCAAGCGAGACCTGGCAGGCAAGCGCGGCGACATCGCCGTGCGCCCGCGCACCGAAGCAGAAATCCGCCAGGTGGTAGCGGCCTGCGCCAGTGCTGGCATTCCCCTCACCGTACGCGGCAGCGGCACCGGCAACTACGGCCAAAGCACACCGCTGCATGGCGGCGTGATCCTGGACCTGTCGGGCTACAACGCCTTTGGCTGGGTGCGCGGCGGCGTGGGCCGCGCGCAGTCGGGCATCCGGCTGGCAGACTTTGACGCGCAGGCCAAGCCCCACGGGCAAGAACTGCGCTGGCTGCCCAGCACCTACCGCAGCGCCACGCTGGGCGGGCTGTTTGGCGGCGGCTTTGGCGGTGCGGGCTCCATCAACCACGGCCCGCTGGCCGCGCCCGGCAATGTGCTGGCCGTGCGTGCGATGACGGTAGAGCCCGAGCCCCAGGTCATCGAACTGCGCGGACCAGAGGCCATGCTGCTGCACCACACCTACGGCACCAACGGCATCGTGCTGGAACTGGAGGTAGCACTGACACCCGCTGTGGAGTGGACCGAGTGCATCGCCACCTTCGAGCAGTTTGACGCTGCGCTGGAGTTTGCCGACCGCTTTGGCAGCGCGCCCGGGTTGGAGAAAAAAGAGGTGTGCTTCGTTGCCGCCCCCATCCCGCAGTACTTCACCAGCCTGGCCGAGCACCTGCCCGCCAACCAGCACGCGGTGCTGCTGCTGGTGGCCCCGCATTCCGAGGCGGGCATGCGCGACATGGTGGCGCAGCACGGCGGCCAGGTCACCTACCGCAAGACGGCCGATGAAGTGGCCAGCAGCCACAAGACGCTGCTCGAATACACCTGGAACCACACCACCCTGCACGCCCTCAAGGTGGACAAGGGCCTGACCTACATCCAGAGCGGCTTTAACCCCATGCACCGCCTCAAGCAGGTGAAGGCGCTGGAGGCCGCGCTGAAGGGCGAGGTAATGATGCACCTGGAGTTCTTGCGTACGAAGGAAGGCGCCTTCAACTGCAGCGGCCTGCAGATCATCCGCTACACCACCGAGGAGCGCCTGAACCAGATCATGCAGATCTACCGCGACCATGGTGTGCAAATCAACAACCCGCACGTGTACATCGTGGAAGACGGCAAGCAGAACAACCTGGACCCGGCCGTGGTGGGCATGAAGCGCCGCTTTGACCCGCAAGGCCTGCTCAACCCCGGCAAGCTGCGCAGCTGGTACACAGCCGAACCCACAGCCCCCGTGGAGGCGCCTGCGCAGACACCCGTACGCCAAACAGCGTAGAGAAAACGGGTGGCACGTGTCCCACCCGCAGGCCTCTACCGCTTGCCTGCAGGGCATAATCAGCTACTCATTTCGTAGCAGACCATCACCCCATGCCCTGGCACGCCCGCCTCCAGCTCGACTACACGGCAGAACACGACGCCCGCACCGTCGCCCGCTACGAGCACAACGGGCCGCTGCGCATCCTGCAAAGCCTGTACCCCGAGGGCGACGCCATCTGCCACAACGTGCTGGTGCATCCACCTGGTGGCCTGGTGGGCGGCGACACACTGGACATCACCACCACCGTGGGCCCCGGCGCCCACGGCCTGGTCACCACACCCGGGGCCACGCGCTTTTACCGCTCCACTGGCCCGCTGGCGCTGCAGCGCAGCCACCTCACCCTGGCCGAAGGTGCGCGCCTGGAATGGCTACCACTCGAAGCCCTGTGCTACAGCGCCTGCCACGCTGAAAACCACCTCACGCTGAACCTCGCCCCCGGCGCCGAATGCATCGCCTGGGACGTGACCGCGCTCGGCCTGCCCCATGCGGGCCAGCTGTTTGAACAAGGCCGCTTCACCCAGCACCTGGAAGTGCCCGGCCTGTGGCTGGAGCGTGGCGTGATCGATGCCACCGATGACCGGCTGCTGAGCAGCCCCTTGGGCCTGGCAGGCCACCGCTGCATGGCCAGCATGTTCTTTGCCGCAGGCACGCCGCTCGACCGCACGCGCCGCGACGCAGCCTTGGACACCGCCCGCGCAGTGATGGATCAACACCCCCAGGTCAAAGCCACCGCAGGCGCCACCAGCCCCAATGACCGCATGGTGGTGGTGCGCGTGCTGGCGCCGCAGGTGGAGCCAGCGATGCAACTGCTCAAGGCCGTGCGGGTGGCTTGGCGGGAGGTGTTGTGGAAGCTAGAGGGGGAGGCGCCCAGGATTTGGGCGATGTGAACGTGGGCGCCGCTTCGTTCGCACTGGCAATGCCTGCCAAGGATTACAAGGCGGGCTTACGTGCCTGAAGTGCGGAGCAAGTCTTCACGAGCCAGTGGTCGTGGTGGCCTTTATCCGTTCGTTCCGGGGGACAGTTTCTCTGCAATCAGGTTGGCTGTGTAGCGCAGTCGTTGAATGTCCGCATCCGCGTTCACCGTGCGACTGAAGCAGCACAGCGTGCCGTATATCTCGCCGCCAGGCAGGCGCACCGGAGTGCTCAGATGGGTCCCGATGGGAAAGCCCGGATCTGGCGCTTGGCCCTGCGCAATCAGCGGCTTGGCATCTGCGATCTTCTCCGGCAGGCGGCCGTCGACCACGTATTGGCACCAACTTTCCTCGACCGGATCTGATTGGCCAGCATGGACGGGAGAAAAGCCTGGCGCGCAATCCACTGCCTCTATCACGCGGCGGCCGTTGGCGATCTGGGATACAAAAGCGACGTCCATGCCCAGACGTGTGCGCAGCATCCTTAAAACGGTGGGCACCACATCGGGCAGATCGGGATCCGCAGAGTCACTGGTGGCAACCAGCAACTCAGAGATGGTGACGTCGAGATCGTCGGGGTTGTAGTCCAGCAAGTGCATACCCACCAGTCTAGATCGCAACCGACGTGATACCGGTAAGCAGACGTTGAAAATGGGTATCGAAACGCACGCTGCCAAGCGGCGCTGGCCCCGCCTTAATTCCGCGACCGCAGGGCGTACCAAACGCCCTGCACTCAATGGGCACGCACGCGGCCGTGCACGTCCAGGGACTCAGGTGGCTGGGGCAATTGCCGCAGGCACCTTCAACAACCCATCCGCTTTGAACATGGCGCGAATCCCCCGCACCGCCTGCCGAATCCGCGCCTCGTTCTCGATCAGCGCGAAGCGCACGTACTCATCCCCCTGGTCGCCAAACCCAATGCCAGGCGACACGCACACCTTGGCCTTGTCCAGCAGCTGCCGCGCAAACTCCAGCGAGCCCAGCGCGCGGTAGGGCTCGGGGATTCGGGCCCAAATGTACATGCTGGCCTTGGGGCAGTCCACCGCCCAGCCCGCTTCGGTGAGGCCCTTGTAGAGCACGTCGCGGCGGCGCTGGTACTGGGCGGCGATGTCTTTCACGCATTGCTGGTCGCCCTCCAGCGCGGCAATCGCAGCCACCTGCAGGGGCGTGAAGGTGCCGTAGTCGTGGTAGCTCTTGATGCGGGCCAGGGCCGCCACCAGGTCGGGGTTGCCCACCATGAAGCCCACGCGCCAGCCGGCCATGTTGTAGCTTTTGCTGAGCGTGAAGAACTCCACCGCCACATCCTTGGCGCCGGGCACTTCCATGATGCTGGGGGCGCGGTAGCCGTCATACACGATGTCGGCGTAGGCCAGGTCGTGGACCACCAGGATGTCGTGCTTCTTGGCCAGGGCGATCACGCGCTCGAAGAAGCCCAGATCCACGCACTGCGCCGTGGGGTTGCTGGGGAAGCCGAAGATCATCATCTTGGGCTTGGGGTAGCTGCCGCGAATGGCCTTTTCCAGCTCGGCAAAAAAGTCCACGTCGGGCGCCACGGGCACGCTGCGGATGTCGGCACCGGCAATCACCGCGCCGTAGATGTGGATGGGGTAGCTGGGGTCGGGCACCAGCACGGTGTCGCCCCGGTCCAGCGTGGCCAGCATCAGGTGGGCCAGGCCCTCCTTGGAGCCGATGGTGACGATGGCCTCGGTGTCGGGGTTGATGTCCACCGCGTAGCGGTCCTTGTACCAGTGGCTGATGGCGCGACGCAGGCGCGGGATGCCTTTGCTGGCGCTGTAGCCGTGGGTGTCGGGCCGCTGGGCCACTTCAGTGAGCTTGGCGACGATGTGCGGTGGTGTGGCCCCGTCGGGGTTGCCCATGCTCATGTCGATGATGTCTTCGCCCCGGCGGCGGGCGGCGAGCTTGAGCTCGGCCGTGATATTGAAGACGTAGGGAGGGAGGCGATCGATGCGCGCAAAACGGCGCTTGCCCTGCGATGCAGACATGCGGTGTGACTTTCACGTAAGCGCCCGGAACCGTCCGAGCGACGTGGCTGACAGAAAGGCCAGCCCGCAGCCAATGTAGCGCAAGCTGCGGGCAACACTCCAGCCCTTTGTGCGCAGTGTGGCGGCAATGCCGCAGTGGGGACGAGGGCTTGCCGCCGCCTCTACGATGAACGCATGAATACCCTCCCATCCACCAACCCCACTGCCCTGCCTGCCGACCATCCCTTTGCCCAGGTGCAGGTGCTGGCCTTCGACATCTTTGGCACCGTGGTGGACTGGCACGGCAGCATTGCGCGCGAGGTGCGGGCACTCTATCCCCAGGTGGATGCCGATGCGTTTGCACTGGCGTGGCGCGCGGGCTACCAGCCCGCCATGGCGCAGGTGATGCGCGGCGAACAGGGCTGGACGCTGATCGATGCCTTGCACCGGCAGATCCTGGACGAGATCCTGCCGCGCTTTGGGCTGAGCCACCTGGGCGAGGCCGAGCGCCAGCACCTCAACCGCGTGTGGCACCGGCTCCATGCCTGGCCCGACAGCGTGCAGGGCCTGACGCGGCTCAAGCAGCGCTACACCATCACCACGCTATCGAACGGCAACATCGGCCTGCTGACCGACATGGCCAAGCGCGCCGGGCTGCCCTGGGACTGCGTACTGAGCGCCGAGGTGTTCAAGGCCTACAAGCCCCACCCCGACACCTACCGGGGCGTGGCGCGGGTGTTTGACCTGCCGCCGCAGCAGGTGGCGCTGGTGGCCGCGCACCACGACGACCTCGCTGCTGCGCGGGGCTGCGGCCTGCGCACGGCGTACATCGAACGGCCGCACGAGTTTGGCATGGCACAGCCCAAGGATGTGTCGCCGCAGCCGGGCAATGACTTGCATGCCCAGGACCTGAACGATTTCGCCAGCATGCTGGGGTGCTGAACGGCTCGCGGTGCGGTGTGCGCCGGTGTGCGCGCGCCTCAGTGGGCCACCAGCAGCTGCACAAACATCTGCACCTTGGCGCGGCACTCAGCGCTGATGGAGGTGAACTCCAGCCCGGCCACCCATTCATCGCCCTCCTGTTTGAGGGTGACGACGCGGGCGTACACATCGGCCACACGGTAGTCCACCAGCGGCAGCTCGAACTCCAGCTTGATCTCGCTGTGGGGTTCCAGCGGCTCGATCAGCTCCACCAGCAGGCCGTGGTAGCCGATGTCGCGGATGGCGCCGTGCACGATGTGGGGCACCACGATCTTGTCCTGCATGCGCTGGCACAGGCAGGGCAAGCGCGCGTCCACGCGGTGGCTGCGGCGGAACTCCTGGCGGGGCACCTTGAGCTTGTGCGACGGGATGGCGATCAGCTCGCGCAGGCTGACGGGCTGCGTGCGCCCTTTGACGAACACCTGCATCGGCGCTGACGCCGACACCAGCCCCCAGCAGCGCTGGTAGGTGGAGTCGCTGATCAGCACCTGGCCGCGCAGGCTCAGCGCCTCGATGCGGGAGGCCAGGTTCACCGCCTCGCCGATCACGGTGTATTCGGAATACACGTCGGATCCAAAACGCCCGGCCATCACGGTGCCCGTGTTCACGCCGATGCCCAGAAACACCTCAGGCAGGCGCTCGGTCATGTGGGCAAGGTTCAGCTCGCGCATGGCGATCTGCATCTCCACCGCACACAGCAGCGCGCGGTCCACATCGTCATCGCGGGCCACCGGCGCGCCAAACAGCACCATGATCGAATCGCCCATGAACTTGTCGATGGTGCCCTGGTACTTGAACACCACCTCCGACAGCCGTGCCAGGCAGCGGTTGAGCGCCGCAATGACCACTGACGCAGGCTGTGAGCCCGACAGCGCCGTGAACCCGCGCAGGTCGGCCAGCAAGATGGTCACCTCGCGCGGCGCTACCTCCAGGCCGTTGGCAGCTGCGCCCTCGGGGTTCTCCATGCCGTGCAGGATGTCTGCCATCTCGGCCTGGGCCGCCTCGCCCAGGGGCTTGCCGGTTTCGCGTTCGATCAGCGCCTGCAGGCGGCGCACGGCGTCGTGGTGGAATTCTTTGTGCATGGAGGTCAGGGGCGTGGAGCGGCCGGGCTTTTGTGGGTGGGGGTAATAACCTGTTCAAGAGGCAATGCCTGCCCTTCGCCACCCAGAATAGGCGCCGCCCCACGGCTGGTCAACCGGTGAAAACACTCCGGGCAAAGCAGCAACAGTGAGCGCCATGGCAACTCCTCACCATCAAAAAACTGATGTGCGGAGGACGCGAGCAGCGTTCCAGCACTGTCAGAGGGTGATTTGGAGTGTTTTTGACTTCAAGCGCTAGAACCACATGCGCTGATAGCTATTACTTGTGTAGCAATCGGCGGATTTCCCACCTTTACCCAGCGCTCACCCGGTCCACGCACACAAACTCGCCCACGGCACCGTCATAGTCCCAGCGGGCCGCCACCCTTGCCTGACCGTCCGGTGCGGCGCCCGATGCCTCGGTGCTAAGCACCACCAGGCTGTTGGGGCTGCCGTGCCGCAGGCGGTGCGACACCGCCGTGCCTGCGCTGCTGGCCCACAGCCCGGGCAAGGGCTGCAGCAGGCGGGGCTGGTGCACGTGGCCGGACAGCAGCATTTGCGCACCGGCAATGCGCCAGCGCTCCACGGCTTCGTCTGCACGGTGGGGGCGGTGGTCGCGGTCCTCGGCGTCGCGGGCCACCAGGGGGTGGTGGCTGGCCACGATCCGCCATGCGCCAGGGGGCGCCCGCGCCAGGAGCAGCGCCACATGCTCGATCTGCGCGGACGACAGGCTGCCGCGCTCGTGCCGCCAGGCGCGTGTGGTGTTCACGCCCACCACGTAGAACGCCCCCATCTGCCGCACGGGCTCCTGGTCCATGCCGAACTGTTCGGAGAACCGCTCGTACGAACGGCCCCAGCGCATCCACCACGCGAACAGGGGCAGGTCGTGGTTGCCCGCCAGCACCAGACTGCTGCGCGCATGCAGGCCCTGCACAAACCGGGCGGCCTGTTCAAACTGCTCGGCCGTGGCGCGCTGCGTGAGGTCGCCCGACACCACCACCATCGCCACGCCCAGGCGTTGCGCCAGCCGCTGCACAGCGGCGCACACCACCGGGTCGTGCGCACCGAAGTGCAGGTCGGACAGGTGCATCAGAACCGTCATGGCAGGGGGTGGCGCGGGGTGGGCTGGTGCAAGGGTCACTCCATCAAGCAGGCAGCAGGCCGGGCGCGGGAGTGGCGCCCGGCGCGGGCGTGTCGGCAGGGACGAAAGCAGTGGCTTCTTCAGGCGGTGGGGTCTGCGATGCACCGTCACGCGCAAGTTGACTCGGCGCCACCAGCCACAGCGGCCGCGCACTGATGCGGAAATGCAAGGGTGGTGCCATCCACTCCCGCTCGCCGTCAAACGCCACCTTGACCTGCGGTGGGCGCCAGCTGGCGGGTGCGACGGACAGCTCGGAACAAGCCATGCTGACCACCGCGTTGTCCTTGTCGAGCTGGCCGGTGGCGGCATTCCACACCGTGCGGGCGATGGCCCAGCGCCCTTGCGGCTTGAGCATGACCACGGCCAGGTGCCCACCATCGGCCACCTTCTGCGCCTGCGGCAGGCCCATGCGGTCCAACTGCAAGGGGTTGTTGCCCACAAACAGGGTGGTGACCAGGTGCTCTTCCTGCTGCGCCTCGGCGCCCTGGTGCGTCTTCATCACCACGCGCCAGCGGCGGCCCGACGCAGGGCGGAACAGGCTCCACACCGCAGCAGCCACGGCCACCCAGCGCTTGCGGCCAAAGCGGCGCGATGCCATTTCGCGGTCGGCCAGCATCTTGGGGTACAGGCCCACGCTGGCGTTGACCACAAACATGCGGCGGTTCACAAACCCCACCTGCACCGGCCGCAGGTCGCCCGCATGCAGGGCCTGCAGCAGGTCCTGCACGGCGGTTTCCGGGTCCAGCGCCAGACCGTGCTCGCGGCTGAAATAGTTGAAGGTGCCCATGGGCACCACCCCCAGCGGTACCCCGGCGCGCAGCGCGGCCGACGCCACGGCGTTGATGGTGCCGTCGCCCCCGGCGGCCACCAACAGCCCGCCGTCATCCTGCGCGGCCTGGGCAGCACGCTCGGCCAGCTGCACGATGTCTGCACGGCGGTCGGGCACATGCCAGACCACATCGTGCGTCTGCAAGGCGGGCACGCCCTCCAGCTTGGCGCGCAGCAGGTCCAGGTCGGCACCGGGCCGCCGAGGCACCACCAGGTGGATGGGGCCACGGGGCTGGGGGGGAAGGGTGTGTTCCGAAGGTGTCATGCAAAAACTCTGCAACAAACAAGAGCAACCCCACAGCGCGCAGAACAAATCGCAGCGGCCGGGCAGACCCACAGGCCACCCCACCACCGGCAAGCCCGTACGGACTGCAGGGCACTTCATGCTGACAAACCATCACGCGCGGTGCAGCCGGTCACCACCCCTTGCGCCTGTCAGCCAGCGCCGACAACCGCGCTGTGGGCAGGTTCGCAGGCCCCAATACACCCACCGCACGGCGGGATGCTGGGAACTTCAGTACAACCCCGGCTTCTGTCACTGAGCCCCTGCACGTTGCGGGTGCCCCAAAAGAGAAAGGACGCGCGATCTCCATGACCACGACCTCCAGCGCCCTGGCGGCCAACGACATAGGAGCCCTGCTGGCGCAGCACCCCTTGGGCTGGTGGATGACTGGCGCAGTGGCTTTTGCCCTGCTGGGCAGCGCTGCGTTGACGGGCTTGCGCAGCCTGCGGCAGCATGTGGGCGCGCCGCTGGGCCGCGTGTTTCCGCCCCAGGCCCGCTGGGTATTGGTGGCGGCCATGGCGGCCTCGGCCTGCACGCTGGTGCTGGCGGGTGCCACCCTGGCAGAGCTGGCCGAAAGCGGAAGCGCCCAAGGTTACTGGGGCGCACTGGACGACGCACTGGCCGCCAGCCTGCAAGCACAGGCATCGGCCGCCGTGCTGCAGTGGTTTGCCACCCTCACCCACCTGGGCGACACCTGGGTGCTGACCGCCGTGGCGCTAGGTGTGGCTGCCGCGCTATGGCTGCGCCGGCACCGCCTGCTGGCCACCGGCTGGCTGGTGGCCATGGCGGGCAACGGCGCGCTGACCAAGGTGCTGAAGAATCTGTTCGAGCGCGTGCGGCCCGAGCACACGCATGGCATTGCGGAGGCCAGCGGCTACAGCTTTCCCAGCGGGCACAGCAGCGCATCGATGGTGGCCTACGCCATGCTGGCCTACCTGGTCACGCGGCTGCTACCCCGTGCATGGCACCGGCCTGCGGTGATGCTGGCCGGTGCGCTGATCTTCACCACCGGCTGGAGCCGCGTGGTGCTGCAGGTGCACTACGCCAGCGACGTGCTGGCAGGCTGGCTGCTGGGCGGCACCTGGATGGTGTGCACGGTGCTGATCATGGAGAGTGTGTCGCGCTGGCGCAGTCCGGCCCTTGCCACCGCTGCAGCGCAACGCCTCTGAGCCTTCAGATCGCCACGAGGTTGCGAATGCCCTTGGCTTCCATCTCGCTACCCGGGCCGCGCGCTATGACCTCGCCGCGCTCCATCACCAAGTACTCGTCGGCCAGCTCCTGCGCAAAGTCGTAGTACTGCTCGCACAGCAGGATCGCCATCTCACCCTGGTCCGCCAGCATGCGGATCACGCGGCCGATGTCCTTGATGATGCTGGGCTGGATGCCTTCGGTGGGCTCGTCCAGGATCAGCAAACGCGGGCCGGGGGCCAAGGCGCGGGCGATGGCCAGCTGCTGCTGTTGGCCGCCGGACAGGTCACCGCCCCGGCGCTTGAGCATTTGCTTGAGCACGGGGAACAGTTCGTACAAGTGCGGCGGCACGGGGGTGGAGCCGCTTTTGTAGGCCAGGCCCATGCGCAGGTTTTCTTCCACGGTGAGGCGGCCGAAGATTTCGCGGCCTTGGGGCACAAAGCCGATGCCGGCGCGCGCCCGGTCGTAGGGCGTGGCTTTGTCGATGGGCTTGCCATCAAACTGGATGGAGCCGCTTTTGATGGGCACCAGGCCCATCAGGCTTTTGAGCAGCGTGGTCTTGCCCACGCCGTTGCGGCCGAGCAGCACGGTGACCTTGCCCGGGGTGGCGGTGAGGCTCACGTCACGCAGGATGTGGGAGCCGCCGTAGTACTGGTTGATGTTCTGGACGGTGAGCATGGTGAATTGGAGTGTTTTGGGCCGCAAGCGCTGGTTCAATATGCGCTGGCAGCTATACTTTTGATAGTGAAAACCTTCACCGGCCGAGGTACACCTCGATCACGCGCTCGTCGGCCTGCACCTGGTCGAGCGCGCCTTCGGCCAGCACCGAGCCATCGCACAGCACCGTCACTTTTTCGGAGATGGTGCGGATGAAACCCATGTCGTGCTCCACCACCATGAGCGAGTGTTTGCCCTTGAGCGTGAGGAACAGCTCGGCCGTGCGCGCGGTTTCTTCGTCCGTCATGCCCGCCACCGGTTCGTCCAGCAGCAGCAGCTTGGGGTCCTGCATCAGCAGCATGCCAATCTCCAGCCACTGCTTTTGCCCGTGGCTCAGGTTGCCCGACTGGCGTGTGACGCTGTCGGCCAGGTGAATGGTGTGCAGGATCTCGGCCAGACGGTCCGACTGCGCGGAGTCGAGCCGAAAGAACATGCTGGACTTCACGCCCTTGGGGGTCTTGAGCGCCAGCTCCAGGTTCTCAAACACGCTGAGCTGCTCGAACACCGTGGGCTTCTGGAACTTGCGGCCAATGCCCAGGCTGGCGATCTCGGGCTCGTTGTGGCGCAGCAGGTCGATGGTGGAGCCGAAGAACACCGTGCCTTTGTCAGGCCGCGTCTTGCCAGTGATGATGTCCATCATCGTCGTCTTGCCCGCGCCGTTGGGGCCGATGATGCAGCGCAGCTCGCCCGGGGCGATGTCCAGGCTCAGGCCGTTGATGGCCTTGAAGCCGTCAAAGCTGACATGCACGTCTTCCAGGTACAGGATGCGGCCATGGGTCACGTCCACCTCGCCCGGCACCGCCACGCGCGAGAAGCCTGCCGCGCGGCCGCCCGACTCAGTCTGGCCCAGCACAGCGGGCGCCAGCGTCTTTTGCAGCCGCCGCGCGCCTTCTTCCATCAGATCGGGCGTCATTGCGCAGCTCCCTTCGTGGTTGTCATTTTTGCTTTGAGCTTCTTGACCAGGCCCACCACACCATCGGGCAGGAACAGCGTCACGGCAATGAACAGTGCGCCCAGAAAGTACAGCCAGAACTCCGGCGCCGTCACCGTGAGCCAGCTCTTGGCACCGTTGACGATGAACGCGCCCACGATGGGCCCGATGAGCGTCGCGCGGCCGCCCACCGCAGCCCACACGGCGATCTCGATGGAGTTGGCAGCACTCATTTCGCCGGGGTTGATGATGCCGACCTGGGGCACATACAGCGCGCCCGCCACGCCGCACATCATGGCGCTGATGGTCCAGATGGTGAGCTTGTAGGGCAGCGGCGAGTAGCCCGAGAACATGACGCGGCTCTCGGCATCGCGCACGGCCTGCAGCACGCGGCCAAACTTGCTGCGCACCAGCCAGCGCGCCAGCAAAAAGAAGCCCAGCAACGTGACGCCCGTCAGCACAAACAGCGTCATGCGCATGTTCTGCGTGGCGATGGGCATGCCCAGGATGCGCTTGAAATCAGTGAAGCCGTTGTTGCCGCCAAAGCCCGTCTCATTGCGGAAGAACAGCAGCATGGCCGCATACGTCATGGCCTGCGTGATGATGGAAAAGTACACACCCTTGATGCGCGAGCGGAAGGCGAAGTAACCGAACACGAACGCAATCACGCCCGGCACCGCCACGATGAGAATCAGCGTGGCGATGAAGCTGTCAGACAGCGCCCAGTGCCAGGGCAGCTCTTTCCAGTCCAGGAATACCATGAAGTCCGGCAGGTCGCTCTTGTAATTGCCGTCGCGGCCGATCTGGCGCATGAGGTACATGCCCATCACGTAGCCACCCAGCGCAAAGAACAGGCCGTGGCCCAGGCTCAGGATGCCGGTGTAGCCCCAGATCAGGTCCATGGCCAGCGCGCAGATGGCGTAGCACATGATCTTGCCGAGCAGCGCCACGGCGTAGTCCGACAGGTGGAACACGCTGCCTGCAGGCACCCACAGGTTGAGCACCGGTGCGACGGCGCACACCACGATGAGCGCCACGATGAAGGCCGACCAGCCGCCGCGCGTGAGCAGCGGCGCCGGTGCGGGCAATTGGAGGTTGGGAGAGGTTGGCGTAGTCATGATCTGTCGTCTCTGGTGCTTCAGTCGGCCGTACGCCCTTTGACCGCGAAGATGCCTTGGGGCCGCTTCTGGATGAAGATGATGATGAACACCAGCACCGCAATCTTGGCCAGCACGGCGCCTGCCCAGCCTTCAAGGAACTTGTTCAAAATGCCCAGGCCCAGCGCGGCATACACCGTGCCCGCCAGCTGGCCCACGCCACCCAGCACCACCACCATGAAGGCGTCGACGATGTAGCTCTGGCCCAGGTCGGGCCCCACATTGCCCACCTGGCTCAGCGCGCAGCCAGCCAGGCCGGCAATGCCTGAGCCCAGGGCAAAAGCCATGGTGTCAATGCGCGCGGTGTTCACGCCCATGCACGAGGCAATGGGCCGGTTTTGAGTCACGCCGCGCACGAAAAGGCCGAGGCGCGTGCGGCCAATCAGATAGCCCATGCCCAGCAGCACCGCGATGGCAAAGCCGATGATGACGAGGCGGTTGTAAGGCAGCGTGAGGTTGGAAAGCACCTGCACGCCACCGCTCATCCACGCGGGGTTTTCCACGCCTACGTTCTGCGCGCCAAACAGGCTGCGCACCAGCTGCATCAGCACCAGGCTGATGCCCCAGGTGGCCAGCAGTGTCTCCAGCGGGCGGCCGTACAGAAAGCGCAGCACGCCACGCTCCAGCACAGCGCCCACGAGGGCCGATGTGAGAAAGGCCAGCGGCACCGCAGCCACCAGGTACCAATCGAACGCGCCTGGAAAGAACTTCTGGAACACGCCCTGCACCACGTAGGTGGCGTAGGCGCCGATCATCATCAGCTCGCCATGGGCCATGTTGATCACGCCCATGAGGCCGTAGGTGATGGCCAGGCCCAAGGCCACCAGCAGCAGGATGGAGCCCAGGCTGATGCCCGAAAACGCAGCGCCCAGGCGCTCGCCCCAGGCCAGTTGGTCGTCCAGCGTGCGCAGCGCGGCCTGCAGGGCAGCCTTGACCTTGGCGTCTTCCTCCACCGCCACGCGCTCGTTCAGCAGCAGGCGCGTGTCGGGCGTGGCGCTGGCCGACAGGGCCTGCGCGGCAGCGATGCGTTGCGATGCGTCGTCACTGCCCAGCAAGGTGGCAGCGCGCGCCAGCTGCAGTTGGGCCTTGATCTTGTCGCTGGTTTCCTGCGCCAGGGCTTTATCGAGCAGCGGCAGGCGACCTCCGTCAGGCTCTTTGGTCAGTGCCTTGGCGGCTGCCATGCGCTGGGCTTCGTCCTTGCCAAAAAGCGCCAGGCCCGCAAGGGCCGTGTCGATCTCGCCGCGCATGCGGTTGTTGTTGATGATGTCTTCGGCATCGGCAGGCAGCGGCACCTCGGCGCCGGTGACGGGGTCGATGCCCTTGTCGTCCCGCACGATCAGCGCCTTGCCACCGGCGACCTTCACCGCATCATCGGCAAGTGCCTGCAAAAAGGCAGCGGTGCGCTCGCTGGGGTCGACCACGGCCTGCTGCACGGCGGCCACGCGGTCGTCGGTGTCGCCAGCGGCCATGGCCAGGGCCTGCTCGGCGGTGAGTGCATGTGCCTGCGCAGTTGCGTAAAGCAAAAGGCAGACAAAGAGGCGAGGTATGAAAGAGAAAATCATGGAGGGGCCAGTCGGTCAATATGCAAAGGCCCATGCAGAGGGCAGGGCCTAGACCAGGGCCCCCGCGCAAGGGCCGCCCCGCCGCGCTGGGGGCGTCCCCCCTCCCACGCGCAGCGTGAGAGAGGGGGTGAAGGCGCGCTAGCGCCTCAGAGGGGTGTCACTTCTTTTCAGGCTCGTCCTTCTTCTTGTCGTTGCCTTCGATGTAAGGGCTCCATGGCTTGGCCTTCACGGGGCCGGGGGTCTTCCACACCACGTTGAACTGGCCGTCGGCCTTGATCTCGCCGATGAACACGCTCTTGTGCAGGTGGTGGTTCTTCTCGTCCATCTTGCTCACGATGCCCGACGGCGCCTTGAAGGTCTGGCCGGCCATGGCGGCGATCACCTTGTCCACATCGGTGCTCTTGGCCTTTTCAACCGCTTGCTTCCACATGTTGATGCCGATGTAGGTGGCTTCCATCGGGTCGTTGGTGAGCGGCTTGTCCTTGTGGCCGGCAATGCCCTTGGCCTTGGCGTAGTCGCTCCACTTCTTGATGAAGGCGGTGTTCTCAGGGCTCTTGATGGATTGGAAGTAGTTCCAGGCGGCCAGGTGGCCCACCAGCGGCTTGGTGTCCACGCCGCGCAGTTCTTCTTCACCCACCGAGAAGGCCACCACAGGCACATCCTTGGCCTTCAGGCCGGCGTTGCCCAGTTCCTTGTAGAAGGGCACGTTGGAGTCGCCATTGATGGTGGAGACCACGGCCGTCTTGCCGCCCTGGCTGAACTTCTTGATGTCAGCCACGATGGTCTGGTAGTCAGAGTGGCCGAAGGGGGTGTACTTTTCATCGATGTCCGAATCCTTCACGCCCTTGCTCTTGAGGTAGGCGCGCAGGATCTTGTTGGTGGTGCGGGGGTACACGTAGTCGGTGCCCAGCAGCACCCAGCGCTTGGCACCGCCGCCGTCCTTGCTCATCAGGTAGTCCACCGCAGGGATGGCCTGCTGGTTGGGCGCGGCGCCGGTGTAGAACACGTTCTTGGACAGTTCCTCGCCTTCATACTGCACGGGATAGAACAGCAGGCCGTTCATTTCCTCGACCACAGGCAGCACCGACTTGCGCGACACCGAGGTCCAGCAGCCGAAGATGACCGAGACCTTGTCCTGGCCCAGCAGCTGCTTGGTCTTTTCGGCAAACAGCGGCCAGTTGGAGGCCGGGTCCACCACCACGGGCTCGAGCTTCTTGCCCAGCACTCCGCCCTTGGCATTGATCTCGTCGATCGCCATGAGCACGGTGTCTTTCAGCACGGTCTCAGAGATGGCCATGGTGCCCGACAGGCTGTGCAGGATGCCGACCTTGATCGTGTCCTGGGCGTGGGCTGGCAGCGCAGACAGGCCAGCGAGCGTAGCGACGGCCGCGAGGGCCTTGAGGGAATAACGACGTTGCATGTGTGCTTCTCCGGTGGTGGTTTCAATCAGGGAATCAATCAAACCGCTTCGCCCGGCGGGCCCCGGTGTGGAGCCGCATTCGATCGGGCGATGGAATGGATTCTGGAGAGCGGGGCCCGTTGGCGAAATACGCCGGGTGGCGTACACGCACCGCTGCGGGGCTGCTCCCCACGGGGCCGTTGTGTGGCATCTCACTGCCAACGACAGGCGCAACAAGGGAGCCGGAGTCGGCAACGCGATTACTATCAAAAAGATAGCTGATGCCGCATATATCACTAGCGCCACCGGCCCTTTTCATTCAAAAACCTTGACCAGCGAAGGTTGTGGAGTCTCCGTAGAGTCTGCGGGTTTTCCCTAATCTTCGCGTGCCAGGCCTCCATGGGCCCGGTTGCCGCCCTTCTGCCCCGCTGCGCTCCATGAACCTCCCTTTGCTGGCCCTGGCCATTGCCGCTTTTGGCATTGGCACCACCGAATTCGTGATCCTGGGGCTGCTGCCCGAAGTGGCGGGTGACCTGTCCGTCTCCATCCCCGCCGCCGGCATGCTGGTGTCGGCCTACGCCCTGGGCGTGGCCGTGGGTGGGCCGCTGCTGGCGGTGGCCACCGCGCGCTGGCCGCGCAAGACCACGCTGACCTGGCTGATGGTGCTGTTCATCATCGGCAATGTGGGCTGCGCGTTGGCGCCCAGTTATGCGTGGCTGATGGTGGCGCGTGTGGTCACCTCGTTCTGCCACGCGGCGTTTTTTGGCATTGGCGCCGTGGTGGCGGCCAGCGTGGTGGAGCCGCACAAGCGCGCCCAGGCCATGGCGCTGATGTTCACCGGGCTCACGCTGGCCAACGTGCTGGGCGTGCCGCTGGGTACGCTGCTGGGCCAGCACCTGGGCTGGCGCTCCACCTTCTGGGCGGTGGTGGTGATTGGGGTGCTGGCCGTGGCTGCCGTGGTGCGCTGGGTGCCGCACCTGCGCCACCAGATCAGCGGCAGCGCGCTGGGCGAGTTCCGCGTGCTGCGCATCCGCCAGGTGTGGCTGGCGCTGGCGGTGAGCGTGCTGGCCTCCACCAGCATGTTCACGCTGTTCACCTACATCACACCCATCCTGCGCGACGTGACCGGCGTATCGCCCCAGAACGTGAGCGGCGTGCTGCTGCTGTGCGGCGTGGGCCTGACCATTGGCAACCTGCTGGGCGGCCGCCTGGCAGACTGGAAGCTGCTGCCCTCGCTGATGGGCATCTTCGCCGTGCTGGCGGGGGTGCTGGCGGCGTTTTCGTTCACCAGCGCGTGGCTGTGGCCCGCCATCCTCACCGTGGTGGTGTGGGGCATGGTGTCGTTCGCAGCGGGTACGCCACTGCAGGCGCGCGTGGTGTCGCAGGCGGGCGATGCACCCAGCCTGGCGTCCACACTCAACATCGGTGCATTCAACCTGGGCAATGCCATCGGGGCCTGGCTGGGCGGCGCGGTCATCACGGCCGGGTGGTCGCTGCAGGCCATTCCGCTGGTGGCGGCTGCTGTCACGCTGAGCGCACTGGCGCTCACGGCGTACATCGCCTGGCTGGACCGGCAGCCCGCTGCCCAAGCGCCCGTGCTCGCCGACTGCAAGACGGCCTGACGGCCCGGCCCTGCAGCGGCCCGCACCCCACCGGCCCCAGACCACAGGCCCCGCCCTGCCCGGCGTACCCGGCAGGGCTTTTTTTCGCCTTCGCCCGTATCGGCCTGCGCCCCATCCGCCTGCCGCGCTGCGTCGCGTAGCCGACATGGGCGTACAGCGTCCACCCGCGCACGGCGATAGGATGGCAGCCCAACGGCTGGACGCACCCGCAGGTCCTCCGCAACGGCAAGGACAACCCATGGTGAAACGACGCACAGTGCTCCTCGGCGGCGCCGCAACGGCGGGCGCGCTGGTCATCGGCTGGGGCGTGGTGCCCCCGCGCCAGCGGCTGCACACCGCGCAGCCCCTGCCCCAGGCCACGGGCCAGGTGGCACTCAATGGCTGGCTCAAGGTAGCGGCCGACAACACGGTGACGGTGATGATGGCCAAGTCCGAAATGGGCCAGGGCGCGCACACCGGGCTGGCCGCCATCCTGGCGGAAGAGCTGGACGCCGACTGGGCCCAGGTGCGGCTGGAGATGGCGCCCATCGACGACATCTACAACAACCTGGCCACGGTGGTGGACGGCCTGCCGTTCCACCCCGACAACGACGGATCCATCAAGGCCGTGGCAGGCTGGCTGACGGCCAAAACCATGCGCGAGGTGGGCGTGATGATGACGGGTGGCTCCAGCAGCATCAAGGACCTGTGGCGCCCCATGCGCGAGGCCGGTGCGCACGCCCGCGCCATGCTCATCAATGCAGCCGCCGTGCAGTGGAAGGTGCAGGCCGCCGAATGCAAGGCCAACGCCGGCGTGGTGGAACATGCAGCAGGCCAGCGCGCCACGTTTGGCGAACTGGCAGCACTGGCGGCGCAGCAGCCGCCACCGGGCAAGGTCACGCTCAAGGAGCCCGCTGAATTCAAGCTGATCGGCAAACCGCTCACCCGTATCGAGGCGCCCTCCAAGCTCGATGGCAGTGCGGTGTTTGGCATCGACGCCCACCCGCCCGGCCTGCTGCACGCCAGCGTGGTGATGTGCCCCACGCGGGGCGGCAAAGTGGCCCGGTTCGATGGCGCAGCCGCACAGAAAATGCCCGGGGTGAAGCAGGTGCTGGCCGTCGCGCCGTACCACGGCGGCACTGGCGGCGTGGCCGTGATTGCCGACACGCCCTGGCACGCCAAGAAGGCCGCCGCCGCAGTCACCGTGCAGTGGGACCACGGCCCCGCCGCCACGCTGTCGAGCGCCGCCGTCATGACCCAGCTGACCCAGGCGCTGGACCAGGCCCAGGGCTTTGGTTACCACAGCGTGGGCGATGTGGACCAAGCCCTGCAAGGCGCAGCGACCACCCTCACCGCCGACTACCGTGCGCCCTACCTGGCCCACGCCACCATGGAGCCCATCAACTGCACGGTGCAGTTCAAGGACGGCGTGGCCAGCGTGTGGACATCTACCCAGGTGCCGGGCCTGGCGCGCATGGCGGCCGCCAAGGCCCTGGGCATCGACGAGGACAAGGTGACCGTGCACCAGCTGCTGCTGGGCGGCGGCTTTGGCCGGCGGCTGGAGGTGGACTACGTGGCCCAGGCCGCCGCCATTGCCAAGACTGCGGGCGGTGCGCCGGTGCAGACGCTGTGGTCCCGCGAGCAGGACATGCAGCACGACTTCTACCGCCCCGCTTGCGTGGCGCGGTTCAAGGCCGGGCTAGACGCACAGGGCCAGCTGGTGGCCTGGCACAACGTGTCGGCCGGCCAGGCCATCGTGCCGCAGGTGCTGTCCCGCACCTTTGGCCTGCCAGGCGCCGGGCCTGACAAGACCTCGTCCGAAGGTGCGTTCGACCAGCCCTACGAGTGGCCCCACGCACGCATCGCCCACGAGATCATCGACCTGCCGCTGCCCGTGGGCTTCTGGCGCTCGGTGGGGCATTCGCACCAGGCGTTCTTCAAAGAGAGTTTTGTGGACGAAGCAGCCCACGCCGCCAAGAAGGACCCGGTGGCCTTCCGCGCCGCGCTGCTGCAAAAACACCCGCGCCACCTGACGGTCCTGCAAAAGGCGGCCGAGCTGGCGGGCTGGGGCCAGCCCTTGCCGCCCGATGCGTCGGGCGTGCAACGGGCGCGCGGCGTGGCGCTGCACCAGTCGTTCGGCTCCATCGTGGCGCAGGTGGCCGAGGTGTCGGTGGGTGCCGACAAGGCCATCCGCGTGCACCGCGTGGTGTGCGTGATCGACTGCGGCGCGGCCATCAACCCCAACCTCATTGCCCAGCAGATGGAAAGCGCCGTGGTCTACGGCCTCACGGCGGCGCTGTGGGGCGAAGTGACCATCAAAGACGGCCAGGTGCAGCAGAGCAACCTGCACGACTACCCCCTGCTGCGCATGGCCGACTGCCCCCGCGTGGAGACCCACATCATCGCCAGCGCCGAGCCCCCCGAGGGCGTGGGTGAGCCCGGCGTGCCGCCCATCGCCCCCGCCGTGGCCAATGCATTGTTTGCCCTGACCGGCCAGCGCCTGCGCGCGCTGCCGCTCAAGCTCAGCTGACCCGACGCACCGGAGCCCCCATGACCACGACCCTGAACCTCAACGGCCAACCCGTCGCCGTCAACGCTGAACCTGACACGCCCCTGCTGTGGGTGCTGCGCGGCGAGCTGCAGATGAACGGCACCAAGTTTGGCTGCGGCATGGCGCTGTGTGGCGCCTGCACCGTGCACCTGAACGGCGAACCGGTGCGCGCATGCATCACGCCCCTGTCGGCCGTAGGCAATGCCCAGGTGACCACCATCGAGGGCATGCAGGGCCCAGAAGCCACCGCGCTGCGCACGGCGTGGACGGCCGTGGATGTGGCGCAATGCGGCTACTGCCAGAGCGGGCAGCTGATGTCGGCCTGCGCGCTGCTGAAGAAAACCCCGCAGCCCACCGATGCCGACATCGACGCCGCCATGTCGGGCAATGCCTGCCGCTGCGGCACCTACCCGCGCATCCGGGCGGCGATCCACCAGGCCGCGCGCGGGCCTCAGGGCTGAGAGATTTGGCCCCCCAGGTCGAGCGACGCCTGCTCGACCACGCCCCCTTGTTCGGGCGGTAGGTCGGCGCAATAGACGGCGTTGCGCCCCGTGCCCTTGGCCTGGTAGAGGGCCTGGTCGGCACGGTTCACCAGCTCTTCAAAATTCATCCCCGAGCCCTTGTACAGGGTGGCTACGCCAATGCTCACGGTGACGGCCACCTCCTGCCCTTCGTCGCCCACGCACACCAGCAGGGTCTCGACCTCGCGGCGCAGTGACTCCGCCACTTGCAGCGCGCTGGGGCCATCGGTCTCGGGCAGCACGATGACGAACTCCTCGCCCCCAAACCGCGCAACGATGTCCACTCCGCTGCGCTTGCGCGCCGCGCACACCTGGGCCACGGCGCAGATCACACGGTCCCCGGCCAGGTGGCCGTACATGTCGTTGACGGACTTGAACAGGTCGATGTCCGCCACCAGCAAGGACATCGGGTGGCCGAAGCGTTCGGTGCGTTTGGCCTCCTTGGCGCCCAGCTCCATGAGCGTGCGGCGGTTGGACAGGCCCGTGAGCGAGTCGTTGGCGGCCAGCCGCTCCAGCGTGGCGTTGAGCTGTTGCAGCAGACGGTTCTGCTCGGTGAGCTGCTGGTTGATCTGGGCGATTTCGGTCTCGCGGCACTTGCGGTCGTGGATGTTGAACGTGACGCCGATCAAGCGCTTGCCAGGCGTGTCGCTGTGGCCGTCCATGATGCGGCCGTAGTTGGCAAACCAGATCCACTCGCCACTCTTGGACCGCAGCCTGAACTCGCACCGGTACTGGGGCGTGACGCCCGTCAGGTGGTCGGCCACGGCCCGGCGCACGGTGTCGATGTCGTCGGGGTGGAACAGGCCATAGATATCCTGCACGCCCGAGACGATTTCGTCTTCGGTGAACCCCAGCTCTTCAAACGTCTTGGTCGCCTTGCGCGTGACGTTGCCGGTGATGAGGTCGTTCTCCCACAGGTCAAGCCCGGCGGCCTCCAGGGCCAGCTCCAGCCGCTCCTTGTTCAGGTCCGCCTCACCCATGGCCATGACCACCTTTTTTCACAGCGTTCCGTTTCTCTCGTGCGTCGGCGCGGGCTTCAGGAATCAGGCGGGGGGCATGCCGCCCGCGTAACCGATATTGCGCAGCAGCGCCGCAAAGGAGGCCACCACACCGGGAGTGTTGTAGAGCTGGGGCGCCGTCTGCACCGCAATCACGCTCACCTGGTTGCCGGTGCTGCGGCCCGCTTTGGCATCGAAATACTGGGCCAGGTCGTCGCTGGCGTTGGAGAACCCGCGCCCTGTGCTCTCGGAGTAGTAGCAGATCGAGTCGGGCGCGATGATGTCGGGGGTGGTGCTCGCCGCCGAATACATGATCAGGTTCTCGTTGAGGTTGTACAGGTAATGCGTCTCGGTGCTCTGGGCCGGGTCTGGCGCATTGTCCAGCCGGATGATGCCCGAGTCCAGCGACGCGCTGGAGGTGGACTGGGTGACCGCGGTCATGAAAAAGTTGGTGACCACGGCCCGCGCCGCACGGCCGGTGAGGTTCTGGATACCCGCCGCCACGGCCTGGGTGCTGAGCGGCGTGACCGCCTGCAAGAGCTGCAGGCCTAGCTGGCGTGCCTGCTCCAGCGTGCCCGGGATGTAGCTGCCCGACAACGCGAACTGATTGCCCGCATTGGAGGGCCACATCGCAATGCCCGAGTACCCGCCAAAACCACCCACCACCCCGCCCGCCAGCGACTCGATGCCCGACGCCGTGGCAGAGCCCAGCACCGCATACTCCGCCGCTACCAGCGTGGACGCATCGCTGGCCAGCACAGCTGGGCTGGGCGCGGGCCCGGAGGGGGCGGTGAAGGTGGTCTGGGGCAGCTCGGGCACCGCGCGGCCCGCGCCGTCGCCATTGACCACCCAGATGCTGCCGCCCGACAAGGCCGCGCCGATCAGCGGCACCAGCGAATTGATGGGCCCGATCTCCACCGGGATGAAGGCGCCCGGCTGCATGCCGGTGTACGCCTGCATCACGGCCACAGTGTTGTCGATAGAGTTCTGCACCGCCGTGAGGGTGAGGTTGTCGGCCGCGTCGGGCGAGCCCATAATGGCCAGCACACAGGCGTTGGTGGCGCCGTCGTAGTCCTGCACCTGCACCGTGCCGGAGTAGCCCTGGTCTGCCAGCTGCTGCACGATGGCGCAGGCGTCGTGGTAACTGCCGCCGCCGCCACTGGCCAGCACGGCCGCCCCGGTGGCGATGGCCCGGAAGTCGGTCAGGCCATAGAAATAGACATTGCCCATCGGGCACCCCTCTCTTTTTTTGGATGGGAAGCACGATATCCCAGCCCCGTCGAAAGTCAATCACGGGGATACCACGGGGGGATCGTCGCCACGGCAGGGCCTGTACTCTGGTTTATGGGGGCATCATCGCCTATGCTGTGCACCAGTTGTATTTGCCATTGCCCACCATGAGCCTCCCCGAAAAATCCACCGTCTACGGCACCGAAGACCTTTTGATCAGCCTGTGCAACTCCGTCACCCGCGTGCTGGGCGTGGCCACACACAGCCAGATCCACTATTCCGGCATGGTGCAGCGCATCAGCAAGACCTGCCTGAAACCCGACATTGGCTGCTTTGTGCTGTTTGACGGCGGCTTCTCGGGGCTGGTGATCATCAATTTCTCGGGCCAGGCGGCGATGGAGCTGTACGCCAACTACCTGCTGAACATGGGCATGTCCAAGGACGACCTGGTCAGCTCGTACACGTCCGACGAGGTCAGCAACGTGATGGGCGAGCTGATGAACCAGGTGGTGGGTGACTTCACCGGCAAGGTGCGGCGCGAGCTGCAGACCCACATCACACAGAACCAGCCCAAGATGCTGGTGCTGAACAAGCAGGTGCAGCTGTCGGTGGACGCCAACCTCGACAAGCCCGAGGCGCGGCGCGTGACCTTCTACACCAGCAACAACAACATCTTCTACCTCGAACTCGCCATCGACCGCACCGAGTTCATCAAGCTCTACGACTTCGAAGCGCAGGAAGCGCCCGACCCGGACGCACTGATGGCCCAGTCGCAAGAGGCCCCGCCCGTGCCCGCCCCACCGCCCGCCGGCCAGGACGACACGGATGCGCTGCTCAAGTCCCTGGGCATGTAGAACACTACAAAAAAGATAGCTGCCAGCGCATGATGCACTAGCGCTTGCAGCCAATTTTGCTCAAAAGAAGCGCCCAGAGTGGCTGCGGCGCCCTCCGGGCGGCCCAGCGGGCCTGTCCTACACCCGCCGTCACGATGCACTGACCGCTCCGCCAGGTCACGGGTCTAAGCTGAAAAGCCCACCTGTTGATCGGAAAGGAGCCCCCATGCCACGTGCCGCCTGGAGCGCCAAACGCGAGCGCCAGTACGAACACATCAAGGACAGCCTGCTGGAACGCGGTGAGAGCGAAAGGACCGCCGAAGAGATTGCCGCACGCACCGTGAACAAGGAGCGCGCGCAACACGGCGAAGCCCGCACGGCCAACCCCCAAACCCTGAAAGCCACGCCGGCCCCTGTGCGCGGCGGCAAAAACTCGCACCGCGGCCCGCAAGGCCGCACGCGCGAGCAGCTGTACGAAGACGCCAGGCGCGCGAACATCCGGGGCCGGTCCCGGATGAACAAGCAGCAGCTGGAGCAGGCCCTGGCGCGATGAACCGGGCGCGGCTCTCACGCCGCCCCTACTGCCAGCCGTAGCGCCGCACGTACCAGCGCTTCATCACCGTCGTCAGCAGCACGTAGCCCGCCAAGATGCCCACCAGCCACGGAAAGTAAGCCAGCGGCAGCGCCTGCAGCTTGAAGTGACCGGCCAACGGCCCCATGGGGATGAAGATGCCCACCGCCATGATGAGCACCGTGGCCGTGAGCAGCGGCACCGACGCCACGCTTTGCACAAAGGGCAGCTTGGGCGTGCGGATCATGTGCACGATCAGCGTCTGCGTGAGCAGCCCCACCACGAACCAGCCCGACTGGAACAGCGTCTGCGCCCCGACGTTGTTGGCACCAAACACTTGCCACATGACGGCGAAGGTGGTGATGTCGAACACCGAGCTGATGGGCCCGAAGAACACCATGAAGCGGCCGATGTCGCCCGGGTTCCACTTCAGCGGGTTGCGGATGAGCTCCTCGTCCACGTTGTCGAACGGGATGGCGATCTGCGACAGGTCGTACAGCAGGTTCTGCACCAGCAGGTGCAGCGGCAGCATGGGCAAGAAGGGCAGGAACGCGCTGGCCACCAGCACCGAGAACACGTTGCCGAAGTTGGAGCTGGCCGTCATGCGGATGTACTTGAGCATGTTGCTGAAGGTCTTGCGGCCCTCCATCACGCCCTCTTCCAGCACCATCAGGCTTTTCTCCAGCAAGATGATGTCGGCCGCCTCCTTGGCAATGTCCACCGCGCTGTCCACGCTGATTCCGATGTCGGCCGCACGCAGCGCGGGCGCATCGTTGATGCCGTCGCCCATGAAGCCCACCACATGACCGCCCGCGCGCAACGCGCGCACCAGCCGTTCCTTGTGCAGCGGCGAGAGCTTGGCAAACACGTTGTGGGTGTCGGCCGCACGCGCCAAGGCGGCGTCGTCCATGGCATCCACGTCCTTGCCCAGCAGCACGCCCTGCACGGCCAGGCCCACCTCGCGGCAGACCTTGAGCGTCACCAGCTCGTTGTCACCGGTCAGCACCTTCACGGCCACGCCGTGCGCGGCCAGCGCCTTGAGCGCGGGGGCGGTGGATTCCTTCGGTGGGTCCAGAAACGCCACGTAGCCGATCAGCGTGAGGCCCGACTCATCGGCCACGCTGTACACCGTCTGGTGGGGCGGCGTCTCCCTCATGGCCACCGCCACCACGCGCAGGCCCTCGTTGTTCAGGCCGCGCGTCACCTCCAGCACCCGTGCGCGCAGGGTGGCGTCCAGCGGCAGGTCTTGCACGCCGGTGTCTTCCACCACGCGGACCTGGGTGCACACGTCCAGCATCTCTTCCACCGCGCCCTTGCAGATCAGCTCGTGGTGGTCGTTGCGCTCGCTCACGATGACCGACATGCGCCGGCGCACGAAGTCGAACGGCACCTCATCAACCTTGCGGTAGTCCTGCGCCAGGCGCAGGTCGGTCTGCAGCTCCACATGCTCCAGCACGGCGTGGTCCAGCAGGTTCTTGAGGCCGCTCTGGTAGTGGCTGTTGAGGTAAGCAAAGGCCAGCACCTCGTCACTGTTGTGGCCGAACACGTCGGTGTGGCGCTCCAGAAAGATCTTGTCCTGCGTGAGCGTGCCCGTCTTGTCGGTGCACAGTACGTCCATGGCGCCAAAGTTCTGGATCGCGTCCAGCCGCTTGACCACCACCTTCTTGCGCGACAGCAGCACAGCGCCCTTGGCCAGCGTGCTGGTCACGATCATGGGCAGCATCTCGGGCGTGAGGCCCACGGCCACCGACAGCGCGAACAAAAAGGCCTCCAGCCAGTCGCCTTTGGTAAAGCCGTTGACCACCAGCACGATAGGCACCATGACGAGTGCAAAGCGGATCAGCAGCCAGCTCACGCTGTTGACGCCTGCCTGGAACGCGGTGGGCGTGCGGTCGGTGGCCGTGACGCGCGTGGCCAGCGTGCCAAAGTAGGTGTGGTTGCCCGTGGCCACCACCAGCGCCGTGGCCGAGCCCGACACCACGTTGGTGCCCATGAACAGCAGGTTGGTCGCGTCCAGCGCACTGGTGCCGGGCTGGTTGCGCTCGGCAAATTTTTCGACCGGCAGCGATTCGCCCGTCATGGCCGACTGGCTCACGAACAGGTCCTTGGCCGTGAGCACGCGGCAGTCCGACGGGATCATGTCGCCCGCCGACAGCACGATGTGATCGCCCGGCACCAGCTGGTGGATGGGCAGCTCGCGCGGCGTGGCTGCCTTGCCTTCGCCCTCCGCGCCGCTGCGGCGCAGCACCGTGGCGGTGTTGCTGACCAGCGACTTGAGACGCTCGGCCGCGCGGTTGGAGCGGCCCTCCTGCACAAACCGCAGCAGCGTGGAGAGCACCACCATTGCCAGAATCACGACGGTGGCCTCGTGGTCTTCGGTGAGGTACGAGATCAGTGCCAGCACCGTGAGCAGCACGTTGAACGGGTTCTTGTAGCAGTGCCACAGGTGCAGCCAGGCGGGCAGCGGCTTTTCGTGCTCCACCTCGTTGGGGCCGTGCTGGGCCAGGGCGGCGGCAGCCTGGGCATCGCTCAGGCCTGCAGGGTCGGACTGCAGGCGCTCGATCAGTGCGGGCAGCTCATCGCTGGCGGCGCGCTGCAGTTCGCGGCTGAGCAGGTCGGGCGACGTGGAGGGGGTGGGCGCGCGGCCCAGCGTGAGCGTGTCCAGAATCAGCCGCCGCGCAAAGTGGCGGGTGACATGGCGGGTGTGCAAAAAGCGGTCGAACAGGTGGTGCAGGAAGCTCATGGCGGTCTCCCTAGCAGCCAACGCGGACGGCGTTGCGCGTCACGGGCTGTGGTGCCGTGTGCGCAGAAATGTGGATGAAACGGAACATGGTGAGTCACTCCTTCTGGCCCGCAACGGCCAGAGGATGCGGCTCACGCGGTCACGCAAGCCATCGCCTCCGGCCCAGGGCCCGGTATGCAAAGTTCAAGGGGGTGGTGTGGGGTGGCGCTTCAGAGCGCCAGCGCGGGTCTGGATCCATGGGGCCTCCTGGGGGATGGTTGGGGTACAGGGCCGGTCGTGGCCGGGTTCAGAGGCTGAGGGTTTTTTGCCCGAGCCCGAAAGGTGCGTCAAAACGCCCCTGATCGAGGCGCAAAGCACAGCCATAGCGCGGGCTATGGCGCGCATTTGCAACGATGGGCAGCGGTGTTTTGGCGTGCAAGGCGGGCATGGGCAAAAGACTCTCAGCCTCTCAGGACTGCCGCGCGCGGCGGTGCGATGCGCGCGCTGGCGGCTGGCTGTGCAGGTAGCAGCGAATGCGGTGCGTGGGCCACAGGGTGGCGCCATCCAGGTCGGCCACGGTTTGCAGGCTGTCCGCCGCCGCACGGGCCGGCCCCTGCGCGCCTGAGGGCAGCTGTGCCCCCGGTTCAGCGCTGGCAGCGCCAGGCGCCACCGCACGCTGGAAAAGGCTGGGCAGGTCTACAACAAAAAAACGCATGGCCGTCGTCCTTGGCAGGCAGGACGGAGCACGCAGACGCAGAGATATGCCGAAAGGTGCCGTCACGGCACGCGGGCAACGCCCCGGCGAAGGGGGCATGGCCTGTGCGGACGGCACAGATGCAACGAAGCGGCAAGACGGGAGAGCCACCCACACCACCATGGCCAAAAAGGCCAAAGCTGCCCCAATGGGCACACAGGTACAACAGGGGGCTGGGAGGGACGGAGCCGGGGCTTGCACAAGGCAACCCACGGCCCGGGAGCGGGCGTCAGGAGGCCTGGCAGGCAGCAGCCGTCACGGCTTGCTGGGTTTCACTGCAACAACTGGCACTTTCCACGCTGGGGCTCCGAAAATGAAGGTGCGCGATTATTGCGCTGCAACATTGGTTGGTCAACGTGTTTTTTGCGCCTCCCTGGCGATGAAGCCGCGATCAGCCCTCGAACTGGGGATGCAGTTGCCGGATGCGGTTCATGGCCATGGCGGCGGCTGCGGTGCGAGTTTCCACGCCCAGCTTGGCAAACACGCGTTCCAGGTGCTTTTTGACCGTGGCGGGGCTGGCCCCCAGGATGTCGCCGATGTCCCGGTTGATCTTGCCCTTGACGACCCAGTACAGCACCTCGGCCTCGCGCGCCGTGAGCTTGAAAGACAGGCTCATGGACTCGATGATCTTCGCGTCGGACACCTCGCGCATCACGATGAGCCAGTCGCCACCGCCTGCGCTGTCGCCCGCCTGCTGGTGCAGGCGGAAGGTGAGGCGGCGTGCGCCCTGCTCGACCGCCAGGCGCGGCGGCTCGGCCAGCGAAGCCTCCAGCAGCTCGGCCGCGTTGTCGGCCAGCACGTGGCGGCGCAGCCAGGCCTGCACGGGCTCGGGCGCCCATTGGCCAAAGGGGGTGGGCGCGCCGTCCGGCCCCACTTCGCCAAAGTAGCTTTGCAGCAGCTCGCGCGCCAGCGGGGTCTGCCACACGATGCGCCCGTCCGCTGCGCGCACGGTGATGCTGGCGTAGCCAAACGCATCCAGCGCGTTGCGCGCCTCGCGCGCCTGACGCGCGTCCTGCCGGGCCTTGCGGGCTGCGCCCAGGTGCACGCCCATGCGGGCCATCACCTCGCGCGGCTTGATGGGCTTGGTGACGTAGTCCACGCCGCCCGCCTCCAGCGCGGCGACCAGGTGCTCGGTCTCGGTGAGGCCGGTCATGAAGATGATAGGGATGTGCGCCGTGGCAGGTGATGCCTTGAGGCGCCGGGCGACTTCAAAGCCGTCCATGCCCGGCATCATGGCGTCGAGCAACACAATGTCGGGCAGGGCCTGGGCCGCACGCTGCAGCGCCGCCTCGCCATGCATGGCCACGAGCACGGTGTAGCCCGATTCATCCAGCGCGTCGTGCAGTACGGCCAGGTTGTCGGGCACATCGTCCACGATCAGCACCACATCGCTGTCGCTGCGGTCCAGCGCGCTGGCGGGTGCTGTGGGGGGGTGAGAGGAAAAGGGGTTGGCAGTGGTCATCACGAGGGTGCCTGCTCCAGGATCTGGCCCATGGCATCGAACTGGAATTGCTTGGCCAGTTGCCGCATGGTGCCGACAAAAGCGCTGTGTGCGGGCTGGCTGCGCTCAATGTCGTCCAGCGTGTTGAGAATGCCTCGGTAGTAGCCCAAGGACACCGCCTGCGCCAGAGCCAGCAACGCAGCGGCATCGGGGTATGTGAGGGGTGCGGGCGCCGCAGACGCCACGGCGGGTTCAGCACCCGCGGGCGCCGTGATGGCCTCGTCGTATAGCCACTGCAGGCCCAGGCGGCGTTCGAGCCAGTCCAGCAGCTCGCTATGGCGCACGGGCTTGACGATGAAGTCTTCGGGGCGGATGTCCACGTCGTTGTCGAGCGCCTTGTCGAAAGCATTGGCGGAAACAATTGCACATTGCACGTGGGGCAGGTGCATCTGCCGCACGCGCCGCAGCGTCTCCCACCCGTCGATGCCCGGCATGGCCAGGTCCATGAAGATCACGTGCGGACGGTACCCGGTGGCCAGCAGGTCCAGCGCGTCGTGGCCGCTGGCAGCCTGGCGCAGCTCAAAGCCCAGCGGCTCCAGCAGCTGCACCAGCAGCTCGCGGTCGGGCTCTTCGTTGTCCACCACGAGGATGCGGCGGCGCTGGCCCGCGTAGCCCTTGCGCTGGCGTTGGCCATGGGCAGCCAGTGCCGCCGGCGTTGCAGCCTTGCCCAGTGCATCGCCATGCACCTCGGGCAGGAACAGCTTGACATGGAACACCGAACCCACGCCCGGGGTGCTGCTCACCGTCAGCTCGCCGCCCATGAGCGCAGTGAGCATCTTGGCAATGGTCAGGCCCAGCCCTGCTCCCGGCGCGGCAGCGGTGCTACCGCCGCCCGATCCCCCGCGCGCGAAGGGCTCGAAGATGCGCTCGATCTCCTCGGTCGTGAGGCCGGGCCCGGTGTCCTGCACCTCGATGCGCGCCATTTCGCGCGCATAGCGCACGCGCAGGGTGACGGTGCCCTGCGCGGTGAACTTGACGGCATTGCCCAGCAGGTTGATGAGGATCTGGCGCAGCCGCTTGTCGTCGGCGCGCACCACCTCCGGAATCACCCCTTGCACGTCGAACGTGAACGCCAGGCCCTTGGCGGCGGCCTGCAGCTCGAACAGGCTGGCCATCTCGTGCAGACCGTCGGCAAAACGCATGGGCGCTACGTCCAGCGTGAGCTTGCCCGACTCGATGCGCGCGATGTCCAGCGTGCCCTCGATGAGCGACAACAAATGTTCACCCCCGCGCCGGATCACGTGCACCGCCTGCTTGCGGTGCGGCGGCACGCCCGCGTCCTCTCCCATGAGCTGCGCGTAGCCCAGGATGGAGTTGAGCGGCGTGCGGATCTCGTGGCTGATGGCGCTGATGTAGCGGCTCTTGGCCTGGTTGGCCTGGTCGGCCCGCAAGCGGGCTTCCTCGGCCTGCTGCTGCGCGGCCTCGGCCACGCTGCGCGCCGTCTGCAACGCTTCGTCGGTCTGGCGGTGCAGCTCGATCTCGCGCACCAGCAGGCCCGTCTGGCGGTTGGATTCCTCCTGCGCCACCTGGCGGCTCTTGTGCGCCAGCACCAGCCACCACGCCACGATGCCCGAGATGACCAGCAGCGCGAGATAGGCCTTGAGCAGGCCCGAGCGCAGCGCCACTTCAGGGGCCGCCATCACCTCGGTGTCGGTAGCGGCCTGGGCAATGGTGTTGAGCTCCTGGTGGTACAGCAGCCCCATCACCGACGCCAGCAGCGGCGCAATCACCAGCATCAGCAGCAGGAAGTGGCCCAGGCCCGTGTCCAGATAGCGCCAGATGGCACGCGGCAGCACCCAGCGCAGCGCGGCCGACCACTGCACCGCCATGCTCGCATGGGGCTTGCACAGGTCGCCGCAGCGCGCGTCCAGTGTGCAGCACAGCGAGCAGATGGCGCCCCGGTAAGCGGGGCACTGGGCCATGTCAGGCGCTTCGTATTCGCGTTCGCAGATCACGCAACGCTGCACAGTGAAGCGCTGGTAGCTGCCCATGTCGGCAGCCCGCGCGCCAGGCACAGGCCCCGCCACAGGCACAGCCACCGTCTCGCTCTGCCGCGCGATGTAGTACTTGCCGCGCGTGGCCCAGGCGATCAACGGCGCAGTCACAAAGGCCACCGCCATCGCAATGACGGCCGAGAACGCCTGCGGCAGCGGGCCAAACAGCCCCAGGTGCGCACTGATGGACAGCACAGACGCCAGCGCCATCGATCCCACGCCCACCGGGTTGATGTCGTACAGGTGCGCGCGCTTGAACTCGATACCCTTGGGCGACAGCCCCAGCGGCTTGTTGATGACGAGGTCCGCCACCACCGACATGATCCAGGCGATGGCGATGTTGGAGTACAGCCCCAGCACCTCGCCCATGGCGCGGAACACGTTCATCTCCATCAGCATGAAGGCGATCAGCGTGTTGAACACCACCCACACCACTCGCCCCGGGTGGCTGTGCGTGAGGCGCGAGAAAAAGTTGGACCATGCCAACGACCCTGCATAGGCGTTGGTCACGTTGATCTTCATCTGCGAAACCACCACAAACAGCGCCGTGGCCGCCACCGCCCACCCATAGTGCGGGAAGACGTATTCGTAGGCCACCAGGTACATCTGGTTCGGGTCCACCGCGCGCTCGGCGGGCACCATATGCGTGAGCGCCAGCCAGGCCAGCAGCGCGCCGCCCAGCATCTTGAGCACGCCCAGCACCACCCAGCCTGGCCCGCCCACCAACACCCCCAGCCACCAGCGGCCACGCGTGGTGGCGGTGCGGGCGGGCATGAAACGCAGGTAGTCAGCCTGCTCCCCCATCTGGGTAATGAGCGCAATACCCACGGTGAGCGCCGCACCAAACAAGGGCAATTGGAACGTGGCACCGCGCGCCAATTCACCACCGTAGTGCACCACCCCAGAAAACGCACCAGGATCGCGCACCAGCACGTACACAAACGGTACCACCAGCATCAGCAGCCACAGCGGCTGCGTCCACACCTGCAGGCGGCTGATGGCCGACACGCCGTGCGTGACCAGTGGAATCACCACAATGGCGCAGATCAGGTACCCCCAGGTGGGTGGAATGTCGAGCGCCAGCTCCAGCGCATAGGCCATCACGGCGGCTTCGAGCGCGAAGAAGATGAAGGTGAAGCTGGCGTAGATCAGCGAGGTGAGCGTGGAGCCGATGTAGCCAAAGCCCGCGCCGCGCGTGAGCAGGTCCATGTCCACCCCGTACCGTGCCGCATACACGCTGATGGGCAGCCCCGCCAGAAAGATGATGAGCCCCGTGGCCACGATGGCCCAGAAGGCATTGATGAAGCCGTACTGCACCAGCAGCGTGGCGCCCACGGCTTCGAGGATCAGAAAGGATGCCGCGCCGAAGGCCGTGTTGGCCACCCGCCATTCGGACCACTTGCGAAAACGCTGGGGCGTGTAGCGCAGCGCGTAGTCCTCCATGGTCTCGGTGGCCACCCAGCTGTTGTAGTCGCGCCGGACCTTGACCACCTGCTGAGGCGCCTGCGCGTCGGCATCCGGCCCTGGCACAGGGGCCGAATTCGCGTCGGGCGGGGCAAGGAAGGCGGTGGAGGGGGGCATGGGCAAAGGGCGGCGACAGCCCCTGCAAGTGCAGTTTCCATGCCACGGGTCGGCTTCATGTCCAGTGCACCTTCGCCCTCTGGCGTATGGCGGGCACGGGGCTTGCTGCCTATGATGAATCCGCTGCCCTTCGGACCGCATGGCCATCGATGACGATTGCCCCGTGTGTCCGGCCTGGACAACCCGCCACACGAGCCCACCCCTCCTTACATTGAGCAGAACGACATGGAACTGACCCCTCGTGAGAAAGACAAGCTGCTGATCTTCACTGCTGCCCTGCTGGCCGAGCGCCGCAAGGCCCGGGGGCTGAAGCTCAACTACCCCGAGGCCGTCGCCCTGATCAGTGCCGCCGTGATGGAAGGCGCGCGCGACGGCAAGACCGTGGCGCAGCTCATGAGCGAAGGCCGCACCGTGCTGACCCGCGCGGACGTGATGGAAGGCATCCCCGAGATGATTCCGGACATCCAGGTCGAGGCCACGTTCCCCGACGGCACCAAGCTGGTCACCGTGCACCAGCCGATCGTCTGATCCCTTTCCCCCTCTTCTCTCTGTGGAGCCACCATGCGCATCGCCCTCTCACACCGCCACACAGCCGCTCTTCTTTTCATAGCTGCCAGCGCAATAGGCACTAGCGCCAGCGCCCATACCGGTGCTGAATCGCACATCCACAACAGTTTTCTGAGCGGCTTTGCCCACCCCCTGTTCGGTCTGGACCACTTGGCCGCCATGGTGGCCGTGGGCCTGTGGAGCGCCCTGGCCGCCCGCAGCGCGGGGCGCGACCTGCTGTGGGGCCCCGTGGGCTTTGCGGCCATGCTGCTGGTGGGCGCCGTGCTGGGCCTGCAGGGTGTGGCGCTGCCTGCGGTGGAGCCGATGATTGCCGCATCGCTGCTGGTCACGGGCCTGCTCGTGGTGTCGCGCTTGCGGGTGCCCGGGCTGGTGGCAGCGCTGGGTGTGGGCGTGTTTGCCGTCTTCCACGGCGTGGCGCACGGCTACGAATTGGCGGGCAGCGACAGCGCCTGGTTGACCTTGGCAGGCATGCTGACCGCCACCGTGCTGCTGCACAGCGCGGGCCTGGCAGCGGGCTGGGCACTGCGCCACCGGCAGGTGTGGCTGGCACGCGCCGCCGGTGCGGGCGTGGCGGCATTCGGCGGCGCACTGCTGCTGCAGATGGCGTGATGGCACAAGTCCGCTCTGCGTTTGACAAGCCCACAAGCCCCTCTCCCCTCGCGGGAGAGGGGTGGGGGAGAGGCGGTAAAACTGGCGCACTGCTCACATCGCACACCCCCTCTCCCCGGCCCTCTCCCGCGAGGGGAGAGAGAGTAAATCCAAGGATGGAGAACTGAACATGATCCCAGGCGAACTCTTCACCGAACCCGGCGAACACCTGCTCAACACCGGCCGCCGCACGCTCACGCTGGTGGTGCGCAACATGGCCGACCGCCCCATCCAGGTCGGCTCGCACTACCACTTTGCCGAGACCAACAACGCCCTAGGCTTTGACCGTGCGGCTGCGCGCGGCATGCGGCTGAACATTGCGTCGGGCACCGCCGTGCGCTTTGAGCCCGGCCAGGAGCGCACCGTAGAGCTGGTGGACTACGCGGGCGAGCGCCGCGTGTTCGGCTTTCAGGGCCTGACCCAGGGCCCGCTGTAGCAAATTCAAGCCCAATTGGCCGATAGCGCCGGTATCAATTGCCCCAGCAGCTATCAAAAATAGAGTAAACCGTTCTTGCGGAGCACCCCTCACATGGCAACCATTGGACGACGCGCCTACGCCGAGATGTTCGGCCCCACGGTGGGCGACCGCGTGCGCCTGGCCGACACCGAACTCATTCTCGAAGTCGAGGCCGACCACACCCTGCGCGCAGGCAGCTACGGCGAAGAGGTGAAGTTTGGCGGCGGCAAGACGATTCGCGACGGTATGGCACAGAGCCAGCGCAGCAACGCACAAGGCGCGGTGGACACAGTGCTGACCAACGCCCTGGTGGTAGACCACACCGGCATCTTCAAGGCCGACATCGGCCTGCGCGCGGGCCGCATCGCCGCCATCGGCAAGGCCGGCAACCCCGACACGCAACCGGGCGTGGACATCATCATCGGCCCCGGCACCGAGGTCATCAGCTGCGAGGGCAACATCGTCACCGCGGGCGGCATCGACAGCCACATCCACTTCATCTGCCCGCAGCAGGTGGAAGAAGCCCTGGCCAGCGGCGTGACCACCATGCTGGGCGGCGGCACTGGCCCCGCCACCGGCACGCTGGCCACCACCTGCACGTCCGGCCCCTTCAACATGGAGCGCATGCTGCAGGCCGCCGACGCCTTCCCGATGAACCTGGGCTTTCTCGGCAAGGGCAACGCCAGCCTGCCCGATGCGCTGCACGAGCAGATCAACGCCGGGGCCATCGGCCTCAAGCTGCACGAAGACTGGGGCACCACGCCCTCGGCCATCAGCAACTGCCTGGATGTGGCGGACGAGACCGACACGCAGGTCGCCATCCACTCTGACACGCTCAACGAATCAGGCTTTGTGGAGAACACCATCGCCGCCGTGGGCGGGCGCGGCATTTGCGCCTTCCACACCGAAGGCGCGGGCGGCGGGCACGCGCCCGACATCCTGCGCGTTGTGGGTGAGGACAACTTTTTGCCATCGTCCACCAACCCCACCATGCCCTACACCCAGAACACGCTGGACGAGCATGTGGACATGCTCATGGTGTGCCACCACCTCGACGCCAGCATTGCCGAAGACCTGGCCTTTGCCGAAAGCCGCATCCGCAAGGAAACCATCGCCGCCGAAGACATCCTGCACGACCTGGGCGCCATCAGCATGATGAGCAGCGACAGCCAGGCCATGGGCCGCGTGGGCGAAGTCATCCTGCGCACCTGGCAGACCGCGCACAAGATGAAGGTGCAGCGCGGCTGGCTGGCCCCCACCGCAGGGCGCGACGAGCTGGCCGAAATCCTGCAGCGCAACGACAACTTCCGCATCAAGCGCTACGTGGCCAAGTACACGATCAACCCCGCCATTGCGCACGGCATTGCCCACGAGGTGGGCTCACTGGAGGTCGGTAAGTGGGCCGACATCGTGATCTGGAAGCCTGCGTTCTTCGGCGTCAAACCCGCGCTCATCTTGAAGGGCGGCCTGATCGCGATGGCCGCCATGGGCGACCCCAATGCCTCCATCCCCACACCCCAGCCCGTGCACTACCGCCCCATGTTCGGCGCGTTTGGCGGTGCCATTGCCAAGACCTCGCTCACCTTTGTGTCGCAAGCGGGGCTGAACGCGGGCATTGGCGAACGCTTTGGCCTGCGCAAGCAGCTCAGCGCCGTGCGCAACATCCGTGGCGTGCGCAAACAGCACATGGTGCACAACAGCTACACGCCCAAAATGGAGGTGGACGCGCAAACCTACACCGTGCGCGCCGACGGCCAGCTGCTCACCTGCGAGCCCGCCACCCTGCTGCCCATGGCGCAGCGCTACTTTTTGTTCTGACACTCCCCCACGATGAGCAGCTTGCTGGACAGCCTCTCCCTGCGCCTGGACGACCTGAGCGACCCGCGCATTGCCACCTTCATGGAAGAGCATCTGCAGGACATGCGCGCGACCTCGCCGCCCGAGAGCGTGCATGCGCTGGACATGGACCAGCTGCGCCGCCCCGATATCCGCTTCTGGACGGCATGGCTGCCGGACGCCACCGAACCCGCGCCCGGTCGGCTGGTGGGCACCGGCGCCCTCAAACACCTGAGCGCCGACCACGTCGAGCTCAAATCCATGCGTGCCGCAGAGTCCCTGCGCGGCCTCGGCGTGGGCCGAGCCATCCTTGAACACATCCTGGGCCAGGCCGTGGATCTGGGCTACCAGCGCATCAGCCTGGAAACGGGCACCCTGCCCTTCTTTGAACCCGCTCACCAGCTCTACCTGCGCTACGGCTTTACTGACTGCGCGCCGTTCGGCAGCTACCAGCTTGACCCCCACAGCCGGTACATGAGCCGCGCGCTGTAGAGCCACCCGTGCCACCCCGCAGCCAAGGCCACAATGTGGACCTCGCCTTGCCGGCACCGAAATCCTCTTTTGCAATGATCCAGGTTTCCAAACTCCTCCCCCAAGGCCAAGGCCTCGCGCCCGTCCTGCTCAAACGCGCCACCACCGTTGAACTGGACTGGGACGTACGCCAGAAAAGCCGCTTTGCCGCTACCGACTCCGCCGGGCGTGAACTGGGTATCTTCCTGCCACGCGGCACCCTGGTGCGTGGCGGCGATGTGCTGGTGGCCGAAGACGGCTCCATGGTCCGCGTGATTGCAGCGCCCCAGCCCGTGCTGGTCATCACCCACTGCCAACACCACGGCACGCCGTTTGACCTGACCCGCGCCGCCTACCACCTGGGCAACCGCCATGTGCCTATCGAGCTGCAGCCTGACCACCTCAAGATCGAACCCGACCATGTGCTGGCCGACATGCTGCGCGCCATGCACCTGATCGTGACCGAGCAGAACATGGCGTTTGAGCCTGAAGGCGGTGCTTATGCGGCAGGGCATGGCGGCGGGCACAGCCATGGGGAACATGGACATGGAAAGGGGCACGACCATCACCATGGTCACGACCACTCCCATGACCATTCACATGGCCATACCCACGAACATGGGCATAGCCACGATCACAACCATGCAGTTGCCCCCGTTGCCCCCAGCGCAGTCCCTGCCCGTGGGCGCACCGTGTCCATCCCCGTGGTCGCCCAAGAGCATGTGCACGGCCCCGACTGCAACCACGACCACTGACTCCCCGCTCCATGCGCCTGGACCGCCCCACGCCCCTGCCCGCCGCCAGCTTCTTGCAGCTGATGTGGCTGGCCTCCCCCGCGCTGCCCGTGGGCGGGTTCTCATACTCCGAAGGGCTGGAAAGCGCCATTGAGAACGCAGGCCTCGCCAGCGAGGTCGCCGTGGGCGACTGGCTGCTGGACCAGCTCCACATCACGCAGGCACGCGGCGACATGGCGCTGATCGCCAAGGCAGTGGGCGCCTGGCGCCGCGCCGACTGGGCCCATGTACGCGAACTCAACGACTGGGTGCAGCACACCCGCGAGACGAGCGAGCTGCGGCTGCAGACCGAGCAGATGGGCCGCTCCATGGCCGAATGGCTGCGCAACCAATACCAAGGCGACGAGGCCCTGATGCCCGCCGTTCGCCACCTGGCCGCCCTGCCCCCCACCTACCCCGTGGCCTTTGCCCTTGCCGCGTCCACCACCCAGGCCCCCGTGCGCGATGTGCTGTTGGCCTACGGCTTTGGCTGGGCGGAAAACATGGTGCAAGCCGCACTCAAGTCCATGCAGCTGGGCCAAAGCGCAGGGCAGCGCATCCTGGCGCGCCTGGCCGACGCCATTCCCCCTGCTGCAGACCACGCCATCGGCCTCATGGACAGCGAGCGCCAGGCCTTCTCGCCCATGCTCGCCATCCTGTCGGCACAGCACGAAACCCAATACTCCCGCCTCTTCCGATCATGACCACCAGCAACCTGCACCACATCCCGAACCGCACCAAACCACTGCCCCCTTTGCGCGTCGGCATCGGCGGCCCCGTGGGCTCCGGCAAGACCACGCTGCTCGAAATGCTGTGCAAGGCCATGCGCGATGACTACGACCTGGTGGCCATCACCAACGACATCTACACCAAGGAAGACCAGCGCCTGCTCACCGTGAGCGGCGCCCTGCCCGCCGAACGCATCCTGGGCGTGGAAACCGGCGGCTGCCCCCACACTGCCATCCGCGAAGACTGCTCCATCAACCTGGAGGCCATCGACCGCATGCTGGGCAAGTTCCCCAACGCCGACATCGTGTTTGTGGAAAGCGGTGGCGACAACCTGGCCGCCACCTTCAGCCCCGAGCTGAGCGACCTCACCATCTACGTGATCGACGTGGCCGCCGGTGAAAAAATCCCGCGCAAGGGCGGCCCCGGCATCACCAAAAGCGACCTGTTCGTCATCAACAAGACCGACCTGGCCCCCCACGTGGGCGCCAACCTGGAGGTGATGCACGCCGACACCACCCGCATGCGCGCCAACGCCCAGGGCCTCAAGCCATTCGTAATGACCAACCTCAAGACCCTGGCGGGCGTGGCCGACGTGGTGAAGTTCATCGAGACCCGCGGCCTGCTGCAAAAGAAATCAGCACCCGCAGTCAGCTAGAATTCGCGCCTTCCCTCCCGGAGACTTGGGTGAGTGGTTTAAACCAGCAGTCTTGAAAACTGCCGACGGGCAACCGTCCGTGAGTTCGAATCTCACAGTCTCCGCCAGTTCTTGGCCCGGCACAGTTCTACCCGCGAGATGTGCGCCCAGGCCCGCACGGCAACATGTCTGTTGCCGAAAACCCTCCCCCAACTCGGTTCACAAGAATACGTCTGCCCCCTAGACTGTGTTTAGCTGGGCCTTGCCGCATCCATGGGCAGGATGTAGGAGTTGGTGTGAGCCAGCTGCCTGCTGAAGTGGTCAGCCTTTTCACGGAGTGAAAGATGTTGTTGTCCGCCCTCTACGCCTCGTTCTTCTTCACGGTGGCGCTGCTGGTCACCACCGCCTACTTCTTGATGGGCGGCCTGCCACTTCTGACGCTGAAACATGACACCCCACTGGACGCGTGGTTCGTTCGGGGGTTTTTCAACGTGTACTACCGTGCAGCGTTCTGGGCGTCGCTGGGGGCGTTTGTCAGCTATGCGCTTTGGGGCAGGTATCCCTTTGCCCTCGGCGTGGCGGTCAATGCCTGCATCGTCTCGCTGCTGCGCAAGCATTTGTTGCAGGCCATGCAGCAACTCGGCGCAAAGATCGAGGCCAGCAGCGACGGGGCGATTCAACACTTTCGTCGTGTGCATACGGCAGCGCTCTGCGTCAACCTGGTTCAGCTGGTGGCCATCGTCTGGGGGCTGCTGTGGCTGTCCCGGCAGCTCAGATAACCATCTCGGTAGCGAGCCGGACCACGCCTGCGCTCTGCGTGCAGTCTTATTTCTACCTCGTCAGCCCCGCTCCCTGCGGTGCAATGGGGGTCAAGTCTTCAGGACGGCACACCTCTTCGCTGTGCGCCAACCGAATCCACAGACCGGTGCGTTTGATGATGACGTAGTCCACGCTCACCGTTCTGCCTTTGTAGAGAAACTGCGTGCCGGGTTTGTACAGAATCATTCTTTTGATGTAGCGCGCTGGGATGGCTGGGTGATGACGGCATCGCCCGTACCGCAATGGTGCCGACAGATGGACAAGGGGGCTTTGCGGCTCGGCAAAAGGCCTACTGCGCAGTCGCTTTTTCATCCCTGTGTTGATGCCTTAGGGCGGGCAAAAAAAAAGCCCGCAAATTGCGGGCTGAACACTTGCGCGATGCAAGCGGGAGGGATGTCGAGGGGATCGACGGACCAATGTTAGGACGGTGACTACTGAGGCCATGTAGGACAGGACCCATTCCTCCAAGCTCTGTCGATCAGCAGCAGTAAGGGATATGGATTCAGTACCCGAGCTATCGGCGCTTATGTTCCGTAAATCCTTGCGCAGCCCCGCCCCGTGGCCTTGGCCAGGTACATCGCGGAATCGGCCTTGCGCAGGAGTTCTTCGGCCTCGGTGCCGTCGCCGGGCGAGAGGACAATGCCGATGGACGCGCCAATTTGTAGCGCGTGCGCTTCAATCTCGGTGGGCTGGCCCAGGGCTTGCACCAGCCGGTCGGCCAGGCGGTACGCGCTGTCACCGTCCGATACCCCCTGCTGCAGCAGCGCGAACTCATCGCCGCCCAGGCGCGCCACCACATCGTCCTCGCGCGCGGCCTGCGTCAGTTGCTGGGCCACCCACACCAGCAACTGGTCACCCACGGCGTGCCCGTAGCGGTCATTGACGGGTTTGAACCCATCGAGATCCACGTACAAGACTGCGAAACCACGGCCCGACCGGTGCACGTCGGTGGCTGCGGCCTGCAATGCTTGCAAAAAGGCGGTGCGGTTGAGCAAGCCCGTCAGGCCGTCGTGCTCTGCCACATGGCGGATCTGCTGCTCGGCCTGCTTGCGCTGGGTGACGTCGGTAAAAGTGCGCAGCGCGCCGCCGCCTTTGATCGGCACGGTCTGGACCTCCAGAATGCGGCCGTCGGGCCGGGGACGGTCATACACCTGGGGCTGATCGACCCCGCCATTGCTGTGCCGCAGCAGGTCCTGCACTTCTTGCGATGCGCCCTGGAACTCGCCACGAGCCCGCAGGTAGGCCAGCACATTCACCAGCGTGGGCTTGGATGCCATCAGCTCGGCTGGCAGGTCCAGCAGTTCCATGGCCCGGCGGTTGCACAGCTCGACTACCCCCGCGGCACTGATCTTGGCCACGCCCTGGTCCATGTGCTCCAGCGTGGCTTCAAGCAGGATGGATTTCTCCCGCAATTGCGCCTCGCTGTCGCGGGCGCTGCGTTCGGCCTGCGCCAGCAAGCGCTGCTGGCGCTTGAGCTCGGTGATGTCCACATGGGCGTAGAACACGGTGCCGTCGCTGCCCTGCTTGGCGATGACGCGGCTCCAGCCGCTGCGTGGCAAGGGCACTTCAAACGGCGCTCCGGCAAAACGCATGTGCTCCTGCAAGGTCGATAGCCCGTCGTAAAACGGTGCCATGTCGCCCTCGCCCCCGACGGACCATGCATGGCGGTACACCTCGTCAAACGCCAGGCCCACTGCGGCAGCGCGGTCCGGCAGGTGGTACATCTGCATGAAAGGCTGGTTGACCCACTGGATGCGCTGGTCTTCAGCGCAGATCATCAGCCCATCGGGAATGCGGTCAAACAGCTCGGTGCTTTCGATCACTGGACTGCGCAGGTAGCCGGGTTCGTGGATGTTGGCGCTGGACTGCGCAGACATGTCAGTGGATGCGCTCTGAGCCGTTAGCGCCTCGGCACGCCACACACGCACCCGCCCCACGCCATCGATAGGCAACGACGACACATGGACGCGCAGCCCGCGGTGCTCAAAGCTGTAAGGCCGGGTCTGTGCCCGGTGCCGCTCGACCCCGGCCGTGATGTAGCGCTCGATGTTGGGCAGCTCCTGGGCATCCAGCCGCTGGGTGTAGAAGCGGCGCAGATTGGCCTCGTAGGGCTCGCCTACGTACACATGCCCCGCGTGCTCTGGAAAGAACTTGAAGAAGGTGCTGTTCCAGGCCAGCGTGCGGTCGCTGTCGTCAAACGCGCACAGCGCCACGTCCAGACCATCCAGGGTGTCGCCCAGGGCACGGATGAGGCGAAGGCGGGAATCGTCAGGCATGGTCAGAAGGTTCGGTACGGCGACGTCGACACAGGCCCGCGCATCACGCAGCCCCAGATGGCACGGGCCCGCCGCTGCCAACACACAACACACAATGGCGGACGCTCCATTGTGCGGAACCGTGCTTACGGCAACCCGTCGAGGAGTGGTGGGCCTGCGACCAGCTGGTGAGCATGTTGCCCTTGCGCAACACATCTTGATACAAATCAAGAACCCGCTCCAGTAAAGACGGATGCAGGCAACAGCCCGTTACGGCTGGAAACCGGCCCATATTGCTACGGAAACCCCATGGCACCTGCGTTCCGCTATGGTGGGCGTTTTGAACTCAGGAGCCTTCCGCCATGATGAAGAAGACCCGCACCCCTTTTGCCGTCGCCTGCTGCTTGGCCCTGGGAGCGGCCGTCACCGGTTGCGCGGGTTATGGGCAGACACCCGCGCCGTCGGCGGGCTCGGCCGCCGCAGGGTCTGGATCACTCCCCGCCAGCGTGTGCAACGCCCAGCCTGCACAGTTCGTCGTGGGGCAAAACAGCACCGCATCGGTTGTTGAATCTGCCCGTCAGCGCTCGGGCGCGCAGACGGCGCGCATCCTGCGCCCTGGGCAGATCATCACCAAGGAATACGACACCCAGCGGCTGAACCTCGAAGTGGACAGCACCGGCCGCATCCTCGCCGCAAAGTGCGGCTGAGCGGAGGTTGCGCTGCCGATGAGGGGTGACTGAAACCCGAGCGGTCAGTCCGCCAGAAACAGTTCCTGCAGATCGCTCAGAAAGTCAAAACCCCGCTCGGTAGGCCGCACGCGCGCCATGTCGCGTTCGATCAGGCCCTTGCGCTCGGCTGCCTCCAGCCCCTTGGCGATCGCGGTCAGCGGCAGGCCTGTGCGGGCCATGAAGTCCTGCAGCGCAAAGCCCTCGCGCAGGCGCAGGGCGTTGAGCATGTACTCGAACGGCAGATCGGCGCGGCGCACCTCGTCGTCCTGGGCCACGGCATGGCCCGCCAGGGCGTTGTCCATGTAGCGCGCCGGGTCCCGAAAGCGCACCTGCCGTACCACGCGGTGGGCAAAGCTCAGCTTGCTGTGCGCGCCCGCGCCGATGCCCAGATAGTCGCCAAACTGCCAGTAGTTGGTGTTGTGAAAACACTGGTGGCCCGGCTGCGCGTAGGCCGAGATTTCGTAGCGGGTCATGCCCGCCTGGCCCGTCATCTCGGTGATGCGGTCGAGCATGGCGTAGGCCTGATCGTCCTCGGGGATGGCCGGGGGGAACTTGGCGAAGTAGGTGTTGGGCTCGATGGTGAGGTGGTAGATGGAAATGTGCGGCGGCTTGAAGGCCAGCGCGGTCTGCAGGTCCTGCTCCAGCTCTGGCAGCGTCTGGCCCGGCAGCGCGTACATGATGTCGAGGTTGAAGGTGTCGAAGGACGCAGCAGCCTCCTCCACCGCCGCCATCGCCTGGGCGCGGTCGTGCACGCGGCCCAGGGCCTTCAGGTGCTGGTCGTTGAAGCTCTGCACCCCCACCGACAGGCGGGTGACGCCCGCCGCGCGGAAGGCGCGAAACCGGTCTTTCTCGAACGTGCCGGGGTTGGCCTCCATCGTGATCTCGCAATCGGGCTCCAGCCGCAGGCGGGCGCGGATGTCGCCGATCAGCCGGTCGATGGCTGCGGGCGAGAACAGGCTGGGCGTGCCGCCACCGATGAAGATGCTGTGCACGGACCGCCCCCAGACCAGGGGCAGCGCGGCCTCCAGGTCGGCCATCAGGGCGTCGATGTAGCGCTGCTCGGGCACCTCGCCCCCGGTGCCGGAACCCGCGCGGAACTCATGCGAGTTGAAGTCGCAGTACGGGCATTTCTTGAGGCACCAGGGCAAGTGCACGTACAGCGACAGCGGCGGCAGGCTGGGCAGCTGCAGCAGGCCCGGGCGCATGTAGTGCTGGATGTCGCGCACCACCGCTGGCTCGGTGTCGCCCTGGGGCGTGATCGGGATATGAACCACGGTCAGCACCCTTCTACAACCAGCGCTCGCGCATCAATGCCAGCATTTGCGCGGCCGAGCGGCCCCGGTGGCTGTGTGCGTTTTTCACCTCCACGGGCAACTCGGCAAAGGTCTTGCCGAACTCGGGGATGAACATCACGGGATCGAAGCCAAAGCCATTGCTACCCCGGGGTTCGGTGGTGATCTCGCCCACCACGCGGCCCACGGCGATCAACGGTTCGGGGTCTTGCGGGCTGCGCACGGCGACCAGGGTGCTGACCATGGCGGCGCGGCGGTTGGTCACGCCTTGCAGCTGCTCCAGCAGGGCACGCACGTTGTTGTCATCGCTTTTCTCGTAGCCGAACTGGGTGCAGTAGTAAGCGGTGTCCACGCCGGGCAGGCCGCCAAAGGCATCCACGCACATGCCAGCATCGTCGGCCAGCGCCGGCAGGCCTGTGTGCTCCGACGCAAACCGTGCCTTGGCCAAGGCGTTTTCGACAAAGGTGCGAAAGGGCTCCTCGGCCTCGCCCACGCCCAGATCGGCTTGGCGCACCAGCTCCACGCCCAAGGGCGCAAACATGGCCTGCAACTCGGCCAGCTTGCCGCGGTTGTTGGATGCTAGAACAATTTTCATGGTCAAAACGGCCACAAGCGCTAGTGGAATATGCGCCAGCAGCTATCAATTAAGGATTATTTTGCAACGCCTGCTGCTGCAGCTGCACCAGTTGGGCAATGCCCTGTTCGGCCAGGCCCAGCAGTTGATCCATCTCGGCACGGGTAAAGGCCACGCCCTCGGCCGTGCCCTGCACCTCCACATAGTGGCCCGCGCCGGTCATCACCACGTTCATGTCGGTGTCGCAATCCACGTCTTCCACATATTCCAGGTCCAGCAGCGGTGTGCCCTGCACGATGCCGACCGAGATCGCCGCCACGGGCTGCAGCAGCGGCGACTGGGTGATCTTGCCGCTGGCCAGCAACTGGTTGACCGCATCCTGCGCAGCCACCCAAGCGCCGGTGATGGCAGCGGTGCGCGTGCCACCATCGGCCTGGATCACGTCGCAGTCGAGCTGGATGGTGCGCTCGCCCAGCAGTTTGAGGTCAAACACGGCGCGCAGGCTGCGGCCAATCAGGCGCTGAATCTCTTGCGTGCGGCCTGTCTGCTTGCCCCTTGCGGCCTCGCGGTCGCTTCGGGTGTGGGTGGCGCGCGGCAGCATGCCGTATTCCGCCGTGACCCAGCCTTCGCCACTGCCGCGCTTGTGCGGGGGCACGCGCTCCTCCACTGAGGCGGTGCAGAGCAACTTGGTGTTGCCAAACTCGATCAGCACCGAACCCTCGGCGTGCATGGTGTAGTGGCGGGTGATGCGCACAGGACGCAGTTGGTTGGCGGCGCGGTTGCCGGTGCGGGTGAATGTGGTCATGGTTCTTGGGGGTCCAAAAAATGCCTTCCATGCGTGACCCAAAGCGCACGCCAGAAAACGGAACAGTTCAACTGACAGGCATCAGCTCAATGCACGAGGCTGCGCAGCCCCGGCCGGGCCCATCACGTCCGTCAGGCTTTGCGGGCCGCAGAGCGGCGAATCGCCTCGTTGATTTCGGCAATCGAGCGCTCGATGGCCGCATCGTCCAGGTCATCCACCAGCCCATCGAGCGGACCGGCCTGGATGGTGGAGGCGAACACGTCGTCGCTGATGCTGTCGGTGGACACGCCTTGGGTGGACTCGAACGCATCCGGCGTCTCCCACTCCAGGGCCACCACCGTCACGTTGTCGCTGCTGTCTCCGGCTTTGCGCAGGGCGTCTTCCACCAGCTCGGGCACGGCGTGCGATACGGTGTTGCGGCCCAGCTGCTTGGCGATTTCGTCGTCGCTGAGCGTGCCCCAGAGGCCGTCGGAGCACAACAGAATGCGGTCGCCCTGCTCGAGGTACACGGGGCCGGTAATGTCGTAGATGGGCTTGGTGGGCGAACCCAGGCAGGTGAACAACACGTTGCGGTTGATGCGCTCCAGCCCGGGCGGCGGCGTGTTGCGCAGTTCCATGTACGAGTGGTCCCGCGTGCGGGTCAGCAGATCGCCATCGCGCACCATGTACAGGCGCGAATCGCCACAGTGGATCCAGGTGGCGGTACCGGCCTGCAACACCGCCGCAACCAGGGTGGTGCGCGGTGTGTCGAGCATGCCTTTTTCTGTGGCGTAGCGCAGGATCTGGTGGTGCGCCGCGAGCAACGCGCCAGACAGGAACTCCTGCACATCCTTGAGCTGGGGCTTGGCCTGGCGCTGGAACAACGCCGAGATGGTCTGCAGCGCAATCTGCGCAGCCACTTCGCCCTCGGGGTGGCCGCCCATGCCATCGGCCAACACAAACAGGCCCGATTCGCGCGTGTAGCAATAGCCCATGCGGTCTTCGTTCTTCTCGCGGCCGCCACGGCGGCTGATCTGGAATACCGAGAACTTCATAAGGACTCACGCAAACAAGGATGCACCCGGGCGCCATCCGTGGATATGTACCTCGCCCGAACCCGCATTGCGTGCGTCCGGTTCATTTGGGCTTGGCTCCGATACCGGTGGCTTCACCCACCTTCTGCACATTTTTCTTGGTGTCAGACACAAGGGTGTCCAATTGCAGCCGCATCTTCTCGGCCACCGTGAGCTTGGTGTAGCGGCGCTCACCCTCGCGGCTGAGCTCTTTTTGCAAGGCAAACACCGACTGGGGGCGGGACAGCGGGTCGAGCGCCATGCACCACTCCACCACCTCGATCAGGTTGTCAGAATACACGCCACGCAACTTGGTCAGGGCGAGCGACAGGCGGTCCTTGTCCACGCGCTGCGGCGCCTCGTTGGGCGGAAAGCCCTGCATGCAAGCGTAAATGCAGGCGCCGATGGCGTAGATGTCGGTCCACGGCCCCATCTGCGAATCGCGCCGGTACATCTCGGGCGCAGCAAAGCCGGGGGTGTACATGGGGCGGATGAAATTGCCTTCCTTGCTCAGCACTTCGCGCGCCGCGCCGAAGTCGATCATCACGGCCTTGTTGTCGTCGGTGATGAAGATGTTGGCGGGCTTGATGTCCAGGTGCAGCATCTTGTGCTGGTGCACGATGCGCAGGCCGCGCAGCACTTCGTCGAACAACGAGCGGATGGTGGACTCGCGGAACACCTTCTGTGTCTTGAGGTCGCGGGCGGTGATGATGAAGTCCTGCAGGGTCGCGCCCTCCAGGTAGTTCATCACCATGTAAACGGTTTCGTTCTCGCGGAAGAAATTGAGCACGCTCACCACGGAGGCGTGCGAGATCTGGGCCAGCGAGCGGCCCTCTTCAAAGAAGCTCTTGAGCCCCAGGCGGTACAGCGAGAGCTTTTCGGGTGGCACCTTCGGCAGCAGCTCGCCAGGAGCGCGCGTGGCCAGGGACGAAGGGAGGTACTCCTTGATGGCGACCTGCTGGCCTTCGGCGTCGAGGGCCAGATAGACCACACCAAAACCACCGGAGGACAACCGGCGCACCACGCGGTAGCCGCCAATTGCGGTATCGGGCGGCAAGGGGGCCGGTTTGATTTTTGACATATTTTGCGAAGATGATTCGGGGGTAAGGCGGAACCCGGATAATCGCCGGATCGCAAGCAACCATCAAAAAGTCCAATGGCAGTTTACAGCATGACCGGATACGCCAGCGCACAGCATGGCGCATCTGCCACTGGCGCTGAAACCGACGCCCGCGCCCCCCAGACGCGCAGGCTGGGGCTGGAAATCCGATCCGTCAACAGCCGCTTTCTGGACCTGTCGTTCCGTCTGCCCGACGAGCTGCGCGCCATGGAGCCCACGCTGCGCGCACTGCTCACAGCGCGCCTGAAGCGCGGCAAGGTCGAAGTGCGGGCGGCCCTCGACAGCGACGATGGCAACAGCCTGCAAGACCCACCGGCAAGGCTGCTGCAGCGCCTGAACTCTCTGCAAGACTCCGTCCGGGCCTGGCTGCCCAGCGCCGCACCCCTTACGGTGGCGGACGCCTTGCGCCTGTGCGCCAACGCACACTCGGGCAGCGAAGACTGGAGCGAGGCCGTGCCCGCCCTGGCCGAAGAAGCCCTGACCGCCTTGCTGGCCGCCCGCGAACGCGAAGGCAAGCGCTTGGCGACCATGCTGCTGGATCGCGTCAAGCAGTTGCGGGCCTTGGCCGCACAGGCCGTCCCCATGGTTCCGCTGCTGGTGGAGCAGCAACGCCAGCGCTTTATGGAGCGCTGGAAGGAGGCGATGGCCCTCACCGACGGATCCACACTGCCCGAGGCCGCCCGTGACCGCGCGTTGACCGAAGCCACCGCCTTTGCCATCCGCATCGACGTGGCCGAAGAGATCACGCGGCTGGATTCGCACCTGGACGAAATTGAGCGCCTGCTGAAAAAAGGCGGCGAAGTGGGCAAGCGCCTCGACTTCCTGATCCAGGAGCTGCACCGCGAAGCCAATACCCTGGGCTCCAAATCTGCCGCGCTCGACCTTACCCGCATCAGCGTGGACATGAAGGTGCTGATCGAGCAGATGCGCGAGCAAGTGCAAAATATCGAATAACACTCATTTTTTGATAGCGCCTGGCGCACATCAACCATGGACTATCCTGGAAATCTCATCGTAGTGGCAGCCCCCAGTGGTGCCGGCAAGTCCAGCCTGGTCAAGGCATTGCTGGAGCTGGATTCGCACGTTCACCTCTCGGTCTCACACACCACCCGCGCACCGCGCGGCCAGGAGAAACACGGCCGCGACTACTACTTCGCGTCGCAATCTGAGTTTGACGCGATGGTGCAGAGCAATGCCTTCGTGGAGTGGGCGCATGTGCACGGCAATCGTTACGGTACCTCCAAGAAAGCCATCGAAGAGCGCATTGCCCAGGGCTCGGATGTGATCCTGGAAATCGACTTCCAGGGTGCACTGCAGATCAGGGAGGCCTTCGCCAACGCCGTGCTGGTCTTCATCCTGCCGCCCAGTTGGGAAGAGCTGCGCTCTCGCCTGGAGCGGCGTGGCGAAGACACGCCAGAGGTGATCGAGGTCCGCCTCAAAAATGCGGCCGAAGAGATGGCGCAGGTCAGCAAATTCGACTTCGTTATAATCAACGAGTTGTTTGAGCGCGCGCTTTTCGACCTGAAAGCCGTAGTTCACGCCCAGCGACTCAAGTACGCCGCCCAGCGCCGCGCCCGTGCTGACACCTTCCAGTCGCTCAATATCACCTGAATCCCCGGAGTAAACGATGGCACGCATCACCGTAGAAGACTGTCTGGAAAAGATCCCCAACCGCTTCCAGCTCGTGCTGGCCGCCACGTACCGCGCTCGCATGCTGAGCCAGGGCCACGCTCCCCGCATTGAAAGCCGCAACAAGCCGGCAGTGACCGCCCTGCGTGAGATCGCCGAAGGCAAAGTGGGCTTGGAGATGCTCAAGAAGGTTCCCGGTTGAACGTTTTTCTGGGCAAAGCCCATCCAAAAGCACCGCGCCAGCGGTGCTTTTTTTTGCCCAAAAGTCCTCTGGCGCTGTCCCGCGCTACATTTAAGGCATGAACGCGGTGCTCAACTCACCTTCTGCAACGCAGCCCCGGCCCGGTGAACCGGCCCCGACAGGCAATCTTTCGGCAGCCGCTGCGGCCGCCAATGCGGCTGCGGCCAGCTTCGCCGCACTGACCGACAGCCTGGACTACCTGGACGCCACCAGCATCGAACAGGTGCGCCAGGCGTACCGCTTTGCCGACGAAGCCCACCTGGGGCAATTGCGTAACAGTGGCGAGCCTTACATCACCCACCCCATTGCGGTCGCCGCACAGTGCGCGGCCTGGAAGCTTGACGCCCAGGCGCTGATGGCGGCGCTGCTGCACGACGCGATGGAAGACTGTGGTGTGACCAAGGCCGACCTGATCGACCGGTTTGGCGCCCCCGTGGCCGAGCTGGTGGACGGCCTCACCAAGCTGGACAAGCTCCAGTTCAACACCCGCGAAGAGAACCAGGCCGAGTCGTTTCGCAAAATGCTGCTGGCCATGGCGCGGGATGTGCGCGTCATCCTCATCAAACTGGCCGACCGCACCCACAACATGCGCACGCTGTCGGACATGCCGCGCAGCAAATGGGGCCGCATCTCGTCCGAGACGCTGGAAATCTATGCCCCTATTGCCCACCGCCTCGGCCTGAACCAGACCTATCGCGAACTGCAGGATCTGGCCTTCCGGCACCTGCACCCCTGGCGCTACGCCACGCTGGCCAAAGCGGTCAACAAATCCCGCAACCGCCGACGCGATCTGGTTCAAAAAGTGCAGGCTGAAGTGGATGCTGCGTTCTCCAAGATCGGCATGAAGGTGCGCCTGGCTGGGCGCGAGAAAACGCTGTACGCCATCTATCAAAAGATGGACCTCAAGCACCTGAGCTTTGCCCAGGTGACGGACATCTACGGCTTTCGGGTCATTGTGCCTACCGTGACCGATTGCTACACGGCGCTGGGTGTTTTGCACCAGATGTACAAGCCAGTGCCCGGTAAGTTCAAAGACCACATCGCGATTGCCAAACTCAACGGCTACCAGTCGCTGCACACCACGCTGGTTGGCCCCTCGGGCGTGAACATCGAGTTCCAGATGCGCACCGACGAGATGCATGTGATTGCCGAAGCCGGCGTGGCAGCGCACTGGCTGTACAAGGCCCAGGACGGAGAAGGCACTGCCGCTGAGCGCCTGGGAACCAAGTGGCTGCAGTCCCTGCTGGACATCCAGAACGAAACGCGGGATGCGGCGGAGTTCTGGGACCACGTCAAGGTGGACCTCTTTCCCGATGCGGTGTATGTCTTCACTCCCAAGAGCCAGATCATGGCCTTGCCGCGTGGTGCCACGGTAGTGGATTTCGCCTACGCGATTCACAGCAACGTGGGCGACCGTACCACCGCCGCGAAAATCAATAACGAGCAGGTCCCGCTGCGCACGGAACTGAAAAACGGTGACGTGGTCGAGATCATTACTGCCCCGGTTTCCACACCCAACCCTGCGTGGCTGGGTTTTGTGCGTACGGGCCGTGCGCGGTCCAAGATCCGTCACTACCTCAAAACCTTGGCCCAAACCGAGTCTGAAGGGCTGGGCGAAAAACTGTTGACCCAGGCGATTCGCGCGGAAGGCCTCGAACAACTGCCCCCCGTCAACGCCGAGACCCAACCGCTGTGGGACAAACTGCTGCGCTTTACCGGCAACCGCACGCGCAGCGAGCTGATGACCGATCTGGGTCTGGGCAAACGCATTGCCAGCATCGTCGCCAAGCGGCTGATGGTGTTGATGTCAGAGCATGGCCACCGTCCGGACGCCCTGCTCATGACCCGTGAGCGCTACACATCCCACGAAAACCTGTCGCAAGGGGCCGTCACGCTGGACGGCAGCGAGAATGCTTCCGTGCAATACGCCACCTGCTGCCGCCCAGTGCCAGGCGACAGCATCGTCGGTTATCTGGGCCGCGGTGAGGGGCTGGTGGTGCACAACGCACATTGCAGTGTTGCCAAACGGCTTCAGCACAAAGACAGCGAACGCTTCATTGCCGTGGACTGGTCGGACGAGCCCACTCGCATGTTCGAAACGGGCGTGGTAGTCACCGTGAACAACGGCAAGGGGGTGCTGGCGCGCGTGGCGGCAGAGCTTGCCAATTCAGAGGCCGATATCACCCATGTGGATATGGACGATGAGGCGGCCCTGGACACCACGGATTTGCGATTCATCGTGGCAGTTCGCGACCAAGCCCACCTTGAGCTGGCATTGCGCAACCTGCGGCGTACGCAGGCGGTGCTGCGCGCGGCAAGGATCACGCCGCAGCCCTGACACCTCAGGGCTGCGCATCAAGCTCTGAGGTCTTTACAACTGGCACGCAGGCCGCCGCTTGTGCGCAAACAGGTTAGTTAGCGACACTACGAGGTGGGTACTGCACCTCCACCACCTCCAAATGGCGCACCCCACCCGGCGTGGGCAGCTGTACCTCATCCCCAACGCGAGCTTTCAACAGAGCACGCGCCACAGGCGAAATCCAGCTGACTTGCCCCATACGGCTGTCGGCCTCGTCGATGCCCATGATGGTGATCGTGCGTTCACCGTCCTCGTCATCGGAATAGGTGACGGTGGCCCCAAAGAAGACCTGTTGACTGCCCGCATGCAAACTCGGGTCCACTACCTCAGCGATCTCCAGCCGCTTGGTCAAAAAACGGATGCGCCGATCAATTTCGCGTAGGCGCTTCTTGCCATAGAGGTAGTCGCCGTTTTCAGACCGGTCTCCATTGCTGGCCGCCCAGTGCACCACATCCACGATCTTGGGCCGCTCGTTGTCGATGAGATCCAACAGCTCTGCCCTCAGGCGTGCATAGCCTGATGGGGTGATGTAGTTTTTGCCACCCGGCGGCAAAGGAGGCAGTGCCAATCCTTCGTCATCGTCGGCGCTATCGGTTTCCTTGGTAAAAGCCTTGCTCATCGCCAGAACTCTCCAATCAGCGCAAAGCGCTTGGACAAATGAAAAAGCCTGCAATCTTGCGATTGCAGGCTTTAAACATTGGTGCGGCTGGCAGGAATCGAACCCACGACCCCTTGGTTCGTAGCCAAGTACTCTATCCAGCTGAGCTACAGCCGCTAAGCTTTGAATTATAGCATGATTTCTTGGCGACCCTTGAAATTTGCTTTTTTCTGATTGCTTTCCTGAGTCAGGCACCGCAAACAGACAGTCAATTCAACGCGAGCCGAGATTGTAATGCACGATGAAGGCTCCAAAAACAAACTGAGCGATTTGGATCACAAAACACGTCATTTGTTGACGGGTCCACCCTGCAAGCAAGGGTGGTAGGGCGTGTTGGACTTGAACCAACGACCAAAGGATTATGAGTCCTCTGCTCTAACCAACTGAGCTAACGCCCCCATCCATGCTCCAGCGCTATACAACGGAGCAAGCGCCGTATTGTAGGGGCTTACTTGCGGTGACTGAGTGCGTTGGACACCAGCTTGGAAGTGATATCCACGATCTGGATCATGCGGTCGTATGGCATGCGCGTAGGACCAATCACACCCAAAGTCCCCACCACCTTGCCGTCCACCTCATAAGGGGAGCTGACGATCGAGAGCTCTTCAAAAGGCACGACCTGGCTCTCGCCGCCGATGTAGATGCGCACCCCTTCCGCTTGGCTTGAGATATCCAGAAGGCGAAGGATCTGCGTCTTCTGCTCGAACAAGTCGAATGCCCTGCGCAAGTTACCCATGTCGCTGGAGAAATCACTGACGGAGAGCAGGTTGCGCTCGCCAGAAATTACCACCTCGTCCTGCGCCTCGGAGAGTGCTTCCGAACCTACGTTGACTGCTGCTTGCATGAGCGATGCGATCTCTCCGCGCAGCACATCGACCTCGGACTTCAAACGCTCTCGCACCTGCTCCATTGCGAGCCCGGCGTAATGTGCATTCAGAAAGTTGGAGGCTTCGACCAGTTGCGACTGGGAGTGATCCACCTCGGTGAAGATCACACGATTCTGTACGTCACCTTCCGGCGACACGATGATGACGAGAAAGCGCTTTTCAGAGAGTCGCAGGAACTCTATGTGGCGAAATACCGAAGTACGCCGAGGTGCCATTACCACACCGACGAACTGGGAGAGGTTGGACAACAGCTGTGCGGCGTTGGCGATGACCTTTTGGGGCTGCTCTGGAGCCAGCTGCGCCGGCATGACCGACTCCCGCTGCACTGTCAGCATCGTGTCCACAAACAGACGGTATCCACGCGCGGTGGGAATGCGGCCTGCGGAGGTATGTGGACTTGCAATCAACCCCAGCTCTTCGAGGTCCGCCATGACGTTTCGAATCGTGGCGGGAGACAAATCCAAGCCGGACGCACGAGAAAGCGTCCGCGATCCCACAGGCTGCCCATCAGCGATGTAACGCTCGACCAGGGCTTTCAGCAACAACTTGGCACGGTCATCGAGCATGGAATGATTTTAATGATGTAATTTCGTGATGACGTCCAATTTCCGCCATGTCGCACTTATAGGCAAGTACCAGACTTCAGCTGCAGGCGCCTCCGGTGACGGCTCGCGCAGAGCTTTGGAAGACATTGCACATTTCTTGGAGCGTCAGGGATGCGAGGTTGCACTCGAAGCAGAAACCGCAAGCAACACAGGACTGACACACTATCCATCTTTGAATGTAGACCAGATCGGTGCGCGGTGCGATCTGGGCCTGGTGGTCGGGGGTGATGGGACGATGCTGGGCATCGGTCGCCGCCTGGCCCGTTTTGGAACGCCACTGATCGGCATCAACCAGGGCCGACTGGGTTTCATCACCGATATTCCTTTCGACACCTATCAGACCACACTGCCGCCCATGCTGCGAGGGGCCTACGAAGAAGACCAGCGGCCACTGATGCACGCAACCGTGGTTCGCGATGAGCGTGTGGTGTTTGAAGCCCTTGCCATGAACGATGTGGTCGTCAACCGTGGCGCAACTTCAGGCATGGTGGAGCTGCGCGTGGAAGTGGGTGGACAGTTTGTGGCCAACCAAAGGGCCGACGGTCTGATCATTGCATCCCCCACCGGATCGACAGCCTATTCGCTGTCAGCAGGGGGGCCAATGCTTCACCCCTCCATCCCAGGCTGGGTGCTGGTTCCTATCGCACCGCATACGCTGTCCAACCGCCCCATCGTGCTCTCCGATGCGACCGAAGTAGCCGTTGAAGTGGTGAGCGGGCGCGATGTCAGCGCAAACTTCGACATGCAGTCTCTCGCATCCTTGCTGCATGGCGACCGTATCCTCGTCAAACGATCGGAACACCGTGTACGTTTTCTACACCCGCAGGGCTGGAACTACTTCGCGACACTGCGCAAGAAGCTGCGCTGGAATGAAGGGGGCTCCTGACCATGGCGTTGCGGCAGATTACCCTGCGCGATTTCGTGATCGTACAAACGCTGGAACTGGATTTGCGCAATGGCTTCACTGTGTTGACCGGGGAGACTGGTGCCGGGAAGTCCATTCTGATCGACGCATTGCAACTGGCCTTGGGGGCGCGTGCAGATGCGGGCGTGGTGCGAGAGGGATGCAGCAAGACCGACATTTGCGCTGAATTTGACTGCCCCCCACACGCCCGCCCCTGGCTGGAGGAGGGAGGGTTCGAAGCCGATGACAGGCTGCTGCTGCGCCGCACCGTCGACACGCAGGGCAAGAGCCGCGCGTGGATCAATGGCACCCCTGCCACAGCCTCCCAGTTGCGCTCGCTGGGTGAGATGCTTGTCGACATCCACGGTCAGCACGCGTGGCAAAGCCTGACCCGACCAGAGTCGGTGCGAGGCTTGCTTGACGCATTCGCCGGTGTGAACACCCGGGACACAGCATCCCGCTGGGCGCAATGGCGCGCGGACCTCAAGGCATTGCAACAGGCGCGCGCCGCGCAAGCCACATTGCAGCAAGAACGCGAGCGCCTGCAGTGGCAAATCAGCGAAGTGGACAAGCTGGGGCCCGGTGATGACGAGTGGGAGGAGCTCGACGCCCAACACAAACGCCTGTCCCATGCACAGGCCCTGCTGGACGGAGCGCAGGGGACGCTTCAGGCCTTGCAGGAAGACGAAGCTGGAGCTGTTTCCGCGCTGACCCGCGCCCACGCCCTTCTACAAGCCCAGGAACATATTGAGCCGGAGTTCGCCAATCTGGCCGATATCTTGGCATCGAGCTTGGCGCAGACGACCGATGTGGTGCATTCGCTGCACAGCTACTTGCGCCATGCAGACACCGACCCGCAACGGTTGCTGGAGCTGGACGAGCGTATATCCCAGTGGATGGGACTGGCACGCCGGTACAAACGCCCTCCTGCAGAGCTACCTGCGCTGCTCAAGGACTGGAAAGCATCCCTGCACGAGCTTGATGCCGCGACCGATCTTGACAAGCTACAAGCCAGCGAGTCGGCCAGCGCCAAGGCATACCAGGCAGCGGCACGCACGCTCTCTATGGCACGAGCCAAAGCGGCCCCCAAACTCTCCGCATCCATCTCTCAGGCCATGCAGGGACTCGGCATGGAGGGTGGCAAATTTGAGGTATCGGTGGGCAAGGGGGCAGAACCCTCACCCGATGGGATCGACGAGGTCGTGTTCTTGGTCGCAGGGCACCCCGGCATGACACCCAAGCCCGTCGGCAAGGTCGCATCGGGTGGCGAGCTGTCTCGCATTTCGCTCGCCATTGCGGTCACAACCAGCGAGTTGGGAGCAGCCCCTACGCTCATTTTTGACGAGGTGGACTCCGGCGTGGGTGGAGCAGTCGCCGAAACCGTAGGAAAGCTGATGCAACAGCTGGGGCGAGATCGGCAAGTGCTGGCGGTGACCCACCTGCCGCAAGTGGCGGCCTGTGCGCATCACCACCTCAAAGTGGCAAAAAACAAGAGCGCTCAAGGTACAACCAGCACGGTTCTGGTTGTGCAGCAAGATGAACGCGTGGCAGAAATCGCTCGCATGCTGGGCGGCGAGCGCGCTACGGAGACTACGCTGGCGCACGCGCGCGAAATGCTGAGCACTGCTGCGCTGGCGCTGACCAGTGCGCCTACCCCGCCTTCGGATTCATCTATCTCCCCCACCGCCGCGAGGAAACGCTGATGGCTCTTGAGATCGTTGTCATCACAGGCATGTCGGGATCTGGAAAATCCGTCGCCTTGCACGCACTGGAAGACGCTGGCTACTACTGCGTAGACAACCTGCCACCCGAACTGCTGCCAGCCTTCGTAGCGCTGGAACACAAACACCATGGCAACCGCGTAGCCATTGCAGTGGATGTCCGCAGCGCCACTTCGCTGCACCAGGTGCCTCAGGAATTGAGCCGTTTGCGCAGCCAGGGCGTGGCCGTGAAATCCCTTTTTCTGGACGCCACGATTGATACCTTGGTGCGGCGTTTCTCCGAAACGCGCCGCCGCCACCCCTTGTCGCACGACGATCTTCAACAAGGGCGCAGGGCGTTGGTCCAGATCATTGAGCTGGAGCGGGAGTTGCTGGCAGAGCTGCGCGAACAATCGCACGTGATCGACACCAGCACCATCCGCGCCTCCCAATTGCAAAGTTATGTCAAAGGTCTGATGTCCACGGCGCAAGGGCAATTGACCTTGGTATTCCAGTCCTTTGCGTTCAAACGCGGCATTCCCATGGATGCCGACTACGTCTTCGACGTGCGCATGCTGCCCAACCCGCACTATGAGGCGGCCCTTCGGGATCTCACAGGACTGGACCAGCCTGTGGCTGATTTTCTGGATCTGCAGCCGGACGTGGCTCTGATGCGAGCGCACATTGAACAGTTTCTGACGCACTGGCTGGACATGCTGGACCGCAACCACCGAAGCTACGTCACGGTAGCCATCGGTTGCACGGGCGGACAACACCGCTCTGTCTATCTGGTCGAAAGACTGGCCCAGGCTTTCAGCGACCGGTGGACCGCGCTGAAGCGCCACCGCGAACTGGACGGGCGCTGACTCTTGCGCTGGCGCCTGATTGCTACGCGCTAAGCTGCGCGCAGCATGAGTAACGGGATCTCGGCGCTGGCGAAGGCGGCACAGACATTCGCTGGAGCGACATGCGCACCTACCAAAGGGTAGATTGTGTGGTGTCCAGCAACTTGCGAATAGGCGCCGGCAACCCCACCGAAGACCATTGGTCTGGCCCCAGCCACTCCCCCTCTTCTGCTAGGGCGATCATCCCGTTAGCCTGTATCAACAGGGGATGAAGGTGCAGGTCCCGGTGCGTCAGCACATGTACGAAGGGCTGCAGCTCTTGCTGCACCAATTGCTCATTGCCACCCAAGCTATTCACAAAAGTATCTCGGGACTCCAGGTCAGGGAAGACGGGTACGCAGTGCATTCCCGCCCAAATCCCTGTTGGAGGGCGGCGCTGCAGCCAGATGCGGCCCTGGCCATCGCGCAGGATCGCCAATTGCCAGGATTCGGCGCGGCGTGACAGTTTCCGGGTTCTGACGGGATAGCTTTCAGGATTGCCTTCCTTGAAAGCGACGCAATCGCCAGACAAAGGACAATCGGAGCATTTTGGAGCGCGAGGCGTGCACAGGGAAGCCCCCAAGTCCATCAAGCCCTGGGTGTAACGGGGCATCGCCACATTGAGATCGCGCACAGGCAACAGCGCATCGGCATGCTCCCATAGAAGGCGCTCGTTCTTGGCAGAGGCAAGATCTTTGTCAAAGCCCAGCAGACGCGTCAGGACCCTCCGCACATTGGCATCCAGGATGGGTACGCGCTCTGAAAAACAGAATGCTGCAATGGCGCCGGCGGTTGAACGCCCGATGCCCGGCAATGACGCCAGCACCGATGCCGTTCGCGGGAAGGCACCGCCATGGTCGGTCATGATTTGCTGGGCGCAGCGATGGAGGTTGCGTGCACGGCTGTAGTAACCCAAGCCACTCCACAATCCCAGAACTTCGTCCTGAGGGGCTGCCGCTAGGGCGCCCACATCAGGAAACCGATCCAGAAAGCGCGCGTAATAGTCCAGCACGGTGGCGACCTGGGTCTGCTGCAGCATGATCTCCGACAGCCATACCCGGTAGGGGTCTCGGGTCTGCTGCCAGGGCAGATGGTTGCGCCCATGCACCGCCTGCCAAGCGACTACCCGCTCGGCCACACCCTCTCGGGATTCGGCACTCATGCAGAAACTGGATGCGCGTCAATCACTGCCGGCACAGCCCCTGGCAGAGCCACCAACTTGGAGGTGAGTTCGTGGAGCTTGCGCTCCAGCTGTCCCAACTCCTCTTCGCCAGCCTCGATTTCGGAGATTCTTTCCACCAACCCACTGGCAGCCTGTTGGATGCGGTCTACCGCCTCCATGCGACGAGCGAAGCTGCGCCGCCGCTCCCGCAGCTGCGCGTCCAATTGCGCGGTGGCGGATTTGCTCCACAGTTCCAGGTCGTTGGCGGCCGACTCATAGACCGTACGCAACCGCATCGCTAAAGCGCGCACCAGACGCTCGGCAAACTCGGGTTGCGCCAGCTTGAGCGCATTGCCCATGCCCAGGTACTGCAAATGGCTCTGCTCGATTTGGTGCAGGTCTTGCGCAAAATGCTCCAGCTGTGGCGGCGTAGGCACCTGCAAAGAAAAACCAAACTCGGCATTCAGCTGCCGGAAGGTCCCGCTCAGCATGGCCTGGATCTCGGTTCCAGAGGCTTGCGCTTTGTCCAAGGTGCCTCGCAGCTTGTCAAAGGTCTGGACGTATATCTTCTTGACGCCGAGCTTAAGCCCTTTTTGCTGCAGCGTCTGGGCCAGCTCGGCCAGCTCAGCCTTGAGGGCCTTGGCTCCCAGCTGTTGGAACACATCACGCAGCAACTTGAGATGAACCGCGCGAACCGCCTGAATCTTGGCGGTACTGAGGTCGAATTCACGCTGCTCCTGCTCTATGCGATGGCGCATGGATTCGATCACCGATGCATTCTTGCCCCGCAGGCTGCGAAGCTCTGCCATCTGGTCATCGAGGTCCCGCCGCCGAATGTTGATGACCCGCGACGTTTCAGTGCGCAGGCTCGCCACGCCCGTGGCCACAGCAGCTCGCAATATGGACTGGCGCCGGCCCATGATGCCTTTGGCCAGCGCCTCCTCCAGCACGGGCAGTCCACTGGTTTCCAGCAATACATCATCCGCGGTGATCTTGGCGACCAAGCCCTTTTGGGCCGATACCGGCACCACACGATCCAGGGACACACCCAGCATCTCCGCCGAGGTAGCGCACTGCCGCTCCATCTGCGACTGGACTTGCTCGGCGGTGTTGAGCGTGTCCCAGAGCGTATCGATCTTGTTCAACACCACCAAACGCGCTTCCACGCTCTCTGGTGAGATGGCCAAGTGTTCACGCCAGATCGAGAGGTCCGAGCGAGTCACACCGGTATCAGCGCTCAGGATGAACACTACCGCGTGTGCCTGGGGAATGAGATTGACGGTCAACTCCGGCTCCGCACCCACGGCGTTCAGGCCGGGCGTGTCCAGAATCACCAACCCTTGCTTCAAAAGTGGGTGCGGGATATTGATGATGGCGTGGCGCCACATGGGCACCTCCACCATGCCCTGCGCATCGGGCACAGGATTCTCGTCCGTCAGATCGTCATGCCAGAAACCCAGCGCACGCGCGTTGTCCAAACTGACCTTGCGCACCTCCGCCACTTTTTCGAGGGCTTTGGCAATCTGGTCCGCGTTGCCGACGTCCAGGGGAATCTCGTGCCAGCGGTCTGCCTTGACGCGCCACTCCGCCAGACTCTGCATCTGAAGCCGGGTTTCAATCGGTAGCAGCCGCAAGCTGGGCGCCACATTGGCGTCGTAACCCAGCTCGGTGGGGCACATGGTCGTGCGGCCAGCGCTGGCAGGCATGATGCGGCGGCCGTAGTCAGCAAAAAAGATCGCATTGATCAGCTCTGACTTGCCGCGCGAAAACTCCGCCACAAACGCCACCATGACCTTGTCGCTGCGCACCTGATCCTCTAGACGCTGCAGGCGCTCTTGCACCGCTGCATCCATGAGGTCATGCGTGGCCATCCAATCGGCCAGCCGCTTGAGCTGCTGGGCGAACTCCCGTCGCCAGACGCCGTGCTGGTCAAACTGTTCGTTGAATGAAGGTCCCACTTTGCTCCCAGAGATCTATGGATGGCCCGCGAGGCAGGTATATACAAAATATAGCATCGACCGTCCGCCCGCTGTCACAAACCGCCGATCGGACTGTCGGCACCTAGGGGCGCTGACACTGCCGGCAGAAGTAAGTGCTTCTTTGTCCCTGGCGAATCAACTCGATGGCTGTACCACAGGCGTGGCATGGCTGACCATCGCGGCCATACACATTCGCGGCCGTCTGAAAGTGGCCCGCCATTCCATCGGCATTCGAAAAGTCGCGCAGCGTGCTCCCCCCCATTTCTACAGCGCGGGCCAGCACGGAACGAATGGCCTGATGCAGCGTGTGGACCCGGGCAGCGCCGATGCGGGAAGCCACCGTAGTGGGACGGATGCCTGACAGGAAAAGCACCTCGGAGGCATAGATATTCCCCACCCCTACCACCAAGCGTCCCGCCAGAAGCAATTGCTTGATGGGCATCCGGCTTTTCTTGAGTCCCGCCTGAAAAGTCGGGAGCAGAAACTCCTCTGACAAGGGCTCCATGCCCAACCCACCCAACAACTTGGCGGCCACGGGCGAATCCTCTGATGTCGCATAGACCACCGCGCCAAATCGGCGTGGGTCGTGCAGGCGCAGCGTGCCCCGGTGGGTGACGAGGTCAAAGTGGTCATGCGGGCCCGCTTCCGGCATGTCAGCAGCAAACCGCAGGCTGCCGGACATGCCCAGATGCAGAAGCAGCAGGCCTTGCTCCATATCCAGCAACAGGTACTTGCCCCGCCGGCGCACTCCGACCACTTGCTGACCCACCAGCAATTGCGGGTCGCAACCCAGAGGCCATCGCAAGGGCTTGCCCATCACCACCGCCTCGATCCGGGCTCCAGTGATCGCGTTAGCAAAACTGCGCCGCGTCACTTCCACTTCAGGCAACTCAGGCATACAAACAACCGGGCAACGGCTTAACAGGCATGGATTATTATGGCCCGATGGTGTTATCCCACAGCTTTCGTACCGTCGCCTTGGCCACTGTGATTGCGGCCGCCGCCCACTCTGCCTGGGCCCAAAAGCCCGCCGGCGAAAGCCCTCCCCCGAGCGAGTCCTCCTCTCCAGTGGCGTCCAACCCCGCGCTGGACGCAGAGCTGTTCTACGAAATCTTCCTGGGCGAGATCAGTGCGCGCACCGGGGACCCCGGTGCCGGCTACGCATTCATGCTGGAGGCCGCGCGCCGGAGTGCGGATGGTCAGCTTTACCAACGCGCCGCTGACATTGCCTTGCAGTCACGATCGGGCGAATACGCCCTGGCTGCCGCCAGAGCCTGGAAGGAAGCCCTGCCCCAATCGCGCGAGGCCAATCAATATGTGCTGCAAATCCTGATCGCGTTGAACCGCATCGCCGAAACACCGGAATTGCTGCGCCAGGAACTCGCACAGGCCTCTCCCCGGTCCAAGGCTTCTGCGCTGGCCTCCCTGCCGCAACTGTATGGACGTGCGAGTGACAAAGCGCTGGCCGCCAAAGTGGTGGAACAAGCCCTGGTCAACGAACTCACCAATCCAGCCACCGGGCCCGAGGCCTGGGTATCGCTGGGCCGCTTGAGACTTGCTGCGGGCGACAAGGCCGGCGCGCTGGACGCGGCACGCAGGGCGCAGGGCTTGGACAATGCCAGCGAAAGTGCCGCCCGGCTGGCGCTGGAGCTGATGGACGAAGGCTTGCTGGACGCGGAGCCCATCGTGACGCAAACCCTGTCCAAGCAGCCCATCCCGGACCTGCGCATGGCGTATGCACGGGTATTGCTGGGCCTTCAGCGCTACCCAGAGGCCAGCCGCCAACTGGAAACCGTCACGAAGGAAAAGCCTGATCTGACGGAGGCCTGGCTGGTGGCGGCCACTCTGCAGTACCAAGACAACCGGCTGACCGCTGCTGAGGCGTCGCTGCAGCGGTTCATGGAGCTTGCCTCTGCGTCCACCGATGCCGACCTGCGGCGAAAGAGTCTCACGCAGGCGTACTTGCTGCACGCCCAGATTGCCGAGAAAAAGAAAGACTTTGCGGGCGCAGAAGCTTGGCTCGCACGCATCGACAACGCAGAGGAAGTCTTTGGTGCACAGACGCGTCGCGCGTCATTGCTGGCACGCCAGGGCAAGCTCGCCGAGGCACGGGCCTTGTTGCGCAGCTTGCCAGGCAATTCCCCGGAAAGCCACCGCCTGAAACTCATGGCCGAAGTACAGCTGCTGCGCGACCAACGCCTGTACCAGGAAGCCTACAAAGTGCAAACGGAACTGGTGGCCATAGCTCCGGACGATGCGGAACTGATCTACGACCAGGCTATGCTCGCCGAAAAGGCTGGCCAGCCCGACACCATGGAACAGCTGCTGCGCCAAGTGATAGCGCGCCAGCCCGACTACCACCACGCCTACAACGCCCTCGGCTATTCGCTCGCGGACCGGGGCGTGCGGCTGGATGAGGCCAAACAGCTCATCCTGAAGGCCCTGCAGTTTGCCCCCAACGACCCCTTCATCATGGACAGCCTGGGATGGGTGGAATTCCGCTTGGGCAACAAGGCCGACGCGCGCAAGCACCTCGAAGCGGCCTTCAAGGCCCGGCCCGACGTGGAGATAGCCGCACATCTGGGTGAGGTTCTCTGGAGCATGGGTGACAAGGACGGCGCAACGCGCGTCTGGAAAGAAGGACAGCGCGCCAGCCCCGACAATGACACCCTCAAAGAGACCCTGAAACGCCTCGGAGCCTCCCTCTGATGCCAGGCCTGTTTGGCACCATCACCAGCCCACTGACCGGAACGCTTCGCCATCGATGGATGGGCTGGCTGGTGTTGTGTGCCTTATGGCTTGCGGGCTGTGCGCAGCCAATGCCATCAGCCCCCGTGGAGGAAAACAGCTGGAACGGTCGCATCGCACTTCAGATTGACGGGCAGGCCTCGCAGTCTTTTTCTGCCATGTTTGAGCTGCGCGGCACCGCCCAGGCCGGTGGACTCGTTTTGCTCAGCCCTTTTGGCAATCGCATTGCGCAACTCGACTGGAAGGATGGGCATGCGCAGTTGGTCAGCGGCCAGAACACCCGCACCTCCGACTCCCTCGACACGCTGCTCCAGGACGTGACTGGCACGCGCATTCCCGTGACCGCCCTGTTTAGCTGGCTCAAGGGCACCCAGGCCAGTGCGACGGGGTGGCAAGCTGACCTCACCGGCATTGCCAACGGACGGCTGACGGCACGCCGTGACGATCCACAGCCCACCGCCACGCTGCGCATTGCACTGACTCCCTGACGGCCTGCCCTCTGCGACGGCCAGCAGCACCGTTCGCACGGCACCACCTCGTACCACCTCCCCATGCAAGCCTTGTATGACGTGCCGGCCCCGGCCAAGCTCAATCTCTTTCTGCACATTACCGGGCGCCGTGCGGATGGCTACCACTTGCTGCAGTCCGTGTTCATGCTTGTGGACTGGTGCGACACCTTGCACTTCGAGCGCCGAGCCGATGGGTTGATTTCGCGGGAAGACCTGTCGATGGCACTGCCTGAAGTGGATCTCTCGGTTCGCGCAGCTCGCGCGCTGCAAGCCGCCACGGGCTGCAGCGAGGGTGCGCACATCAGCATCCTGAAACGCGTGCCTGCACAAGCGGGCATGGGAGGAGGCTCGTCTGATGCCGCAACCACGCTGCTCGCATTGAACCGGCTATGGAGGCTCAACCTGCCAAGACATGCGTTGGCCAAGATCGGTTTGCAACTGGGTGCAGATGTTCCGTTTTTTTTATGCAGTCACAACGCTTGGGTGGAGGGAATTGGTGAGACAATCACGCCGCTTGAGAAAGCGCACCAGCTGCCGCAAGCGAGCTTTGTGATCGTGAAGCCCGCTGCAGGTTTGGAGACAAAAGAAATTTTTTCGTCACCAAGTTTGAAACGCGATTCAGATAGTGCTACAATCTTAGGCTTTGCTGCAGCACACTTTGACTTCGGTCGAAACGACTTGCAGCCGGTTGCTCAGGCTCTTTGCCCGGATGTTTCGCAAGCCATTGCATGGCTCAGCGATCGCGGTCTCAAAGGCAGAATGACAGGCTCAGGCAGTGCAGTGTTTGCGCAGATGTCACATGCAGTCGACCTGAGCGGAGCCCCAGAGGGCTGGCAAGTGAAGGCATGTGAAAATCTGATGATTCATCCTCTGGCAGGTTGGGCATCAGGAGAAATTTAAGGTTGGTTGCCTTCGGCAATTGACCTGTGTAGGGGAGTCGCCAAGCTGGTTAAGGCACCGGATTTTGATTCCGGCATGCGAAGGTTCGAATCCTTCTTCCCCTGCCAAACGCTTTCCGCGTACGGGCTTTTATTTCAGACTGCTGGGACGCTCATGCAAGCCAACCACCCCGACTTCATGGTTTTCACCGGCAATGCCAATCCTGGCATGGCAGCTGAAATTGCCCAACACCTCGGCACCACCCTCGGTGCGGCTGACGTGGGTCGCTTCTCTGACGGTGAAGTCACCGTCGAAATCAAGCAAAACGTGCGTGCACGTGACGTTTTCGTGGTGCAGTCCACCTGCGCACCCACCAACGAAAACCTCATGGAACTGCTGATCATGGTCGATGCGCTCAAGCGTGCATCGGCTGAACGCATCAGCGCCGTGATTCCCTATTTCGGTTACGCCCGCCAGGACCGTCGCCCCCGCTCTACCCGTGTGCCGATCACGGCCAAGGTGGTGGCCAACATGCTGCAAGCCGTGGGCGTGGCCCGCGTGCTGACCATGGACCTGCACGCTGACCAGATCCAGGGTTTCTTTGACATTCCCGTGGATAACATCTACGCGTCGCCAGTGCTGCTGGGCGACCTGCGCCAGAAGAACTACGAAGACCTGATCGTGGTGTCTCCCGACGTGGGTGGCGTGGTGCGTGCGCGGGCACTGGCCAAGCAGCTGGGCTGCGACCTGGCCATCATCGACAAGCGCCGCCCCAAGGCCAACGTGTCGGAAGTCATGCACGTGATCGGCGAAATCGAAGGCCGCAACTGCGTGATCATGGACGACATGATCGACACCGCCGGCACGCTGGTGAAGGCGGCCGAAGTGCTCAAGGAGCGCGGCGCCAAGAGCGTGTACGCCTACTGTACACACCCCATTTTTTCCGGTCCTGCCATCGAACGCATCGCCAAGGGCACAGCCCTCGATGAAGTCGTGGTGACCAACACCATCCCGCTGAGCGACAACGCCAAGGGATGTTCCAAGATTCGCCAACTCTCCGTGGCCCCGCTGATCGCAGAAACGATCCAGCGCATTGCCAAGGGTGAGTCGGTCATGAGTCTGTTCTCGGACCAAGACAACCTGTTCTGACGCGCTCCCCCGGGAGCGTTGCAGCCGGATTGCACGCAGGCCTCCTTCGGGAGGCTTGTCTGTTCGAGAGCAATGCGCAGGCCTGCCGCCACAGTGGCGTAATAGGTCTTTTTTAATCGGGATATGACTGGTCGCGGTCTGTCCTTTTCAGGAGCTAACTATGAACTTCGTCGCTTTTGAGCGCGCCAAGCAGGGTACGGGTGCGAGCCGCCGTCTGCGTAATTCGGGCAAGACGCCTGGCATCGTATACGGTGGTGCTGCAGAGCCCCAACTGATCGAGGTGGACCACAACGCTCTGTGGCACGCCCTCAAGAAGGAAGCGTTCCACTCCAGCGTGCTGGATATGGAAGTGGCTGGCACTACGTCCAAGGTCGTGCTGCGTGACGTGCAATACCACCCCTACAAGCAACTGGTGCTGCACATCGACTTCCAGCGCGTGGACGACAAGACCAAGCTGCACCTGAAGGTGCCACTGCACTACAGCGGTGCTGAAGAGTCCAACGCCGTCAAGGTGGACAAGTGCATGGTCAACCCGATCGTGAACGAACTGGACGTGACCTGCATGCCTTCGGACCTGCCCGAATTCATCGCTGTGGACCTGTCCAAGCTGGAAAAGGGTGCTTCCCTGCACCTGAAGGACATCAAGCTGCCCAAGGGCGTGGTGGCCAAGGTCCGTGGCGGCCAGAACAACAACCCCGTGCTGGTGTCTGTTGTGCCTCCCGTCGTGGTCGTTGAGACCCCTGCTGACGCTGCTCCTGCTGCCGACGCCAAGGGCAAGGGCAAGGGCAAGAAGTAATTCGTCGGTCCACGACCCCGATCACTTCACCCGGTCAACCCGCGTTGCGGTGTTGACCACGAAACGGCCCACCTTGCGTGGGCCGTTTTCATTGATGCGGCGCATCTCGCAAACTGCACAGCCCACTTCCTGAACACGGCTTCAACGGCGCTGCAGCCATCCCGACGGCCCGCCCCCTCCCAGCCACCGATAATCCCGCACATGATCAAGCTGTTTGTAGGCCTGGGAAACCCCGGGCCGGACTACGAGGACACGCGGCACAACGCCGGCTTCTGGTGGATTGATGCCCTGGCGCGCGAACTCAAGGCTACGCTGGTGCCCGAGCGCAGCTACCACGGCCTGGTGGCACGCACCACGGTGCATGGCCAGAACGTATGGCTGCTGGAGCCGCAGACCTTCATGAACCTCTCGGGCAAGTCCGTGGCCTCGCTGGCTCGCTTCTTCAAGATCCTGCCCGAGGAAATCCTAGTGGTGCACGATGAGCTGGACATTGCCCCCGGCCAGGTCAAGCTCAAGCGCGGCGGCAGCCATGCCGGGCACAACGGCCTGCGCGACATCCACGGACAATTGGGATCGCCCGACTACTGGCGCCTGCGCATCGGCATCGGCCATCCGGGCGTCAAGAGCGAAGTGGCCAACTGGGTGCTCAAGAAACCGTCGCCAGACCAGCGCACGCTGATCGAGGACAGCATCGCCCACTCGCTCAAGGCCTATCCCGCTTTGTTGGCGGGCGACATGGAAAAGGCCACGCTGCTCATCCACACCACCAAACCGCCCCGCCCCAAGCCCCCTCGGCCCGTGGAGGACTGACGGGCCACCAGCCCGCCCAGCCGTTACGCAGCGGATTTTGCTATTTATTCAACAGCACCCCAGGCATGATCCACTAGCGCAAGCGGCCGATTTGATTCAAATTACGTCGACGCAGACGCCTGCAGTCGCTGAAACTTCTGCCACAGGGTTTCACGGCTTTCCACGTGTTGCGGGTTCACGGGGATGCAGGCCACAGGGCAGACCTGCACACACTGGGGCTCGTCGAAATGCCCCACACATTCCGTGCACTTGTTCGGGTCGATTTCGTAGATCTCCTGCCCCAGATAGATCGCCTGGTTGGGGCATTCGGGCTCACACACATCGCAGTTGATGCACTCGTCCGTGATCATCAGCGCCATACGGCCTCCCAATGCACGGGGCCAAAAACAGGGGCAACGGAGCGAGCGGCGCGGTTCATGCTCCGTATTATCCCGCGCCGGTGGCATGTGCCTTGCGTGCCACACTGCAACCCACCACCGCTGACGGGGACGTTTTTACCGTTATGCTGTGTATACACATTAATTTTGACGCCCCTGCGTCTGACCCACCTGCCAACGCACCCCACCCATGGGCCTGTTTTTTCTCAAGCGGTTTGTCACCCTCCTGGCCACGTTGATTGGCGCCTCCATCGTCGTGTTTCTGGTGCTAGAAATCCTGCCGGGCAATGCCGCGCAGATTCTGATGGGCCCCGATGCCTCTCCCGATGCGGTCGCAGCTCTGGCCACCAAGCTGGGTCTGGACCAACCCGCCACCCTGCGCTACTGGCAATGGGTGAGCGGCCTGGTGGTGGGCAACATGGGCGACAGCTACGCCTACAGCTCGCCTGTACTCGACCTGGTGCTGGAGCGCCTGGCCCTCACGGTGCCGCTGGCCCTGATGGCCATGGTGATCACCACGGTGCTGGCCCTGGCAGCCGGTGTGTACGCCGCAGCACGCCACAACAAGCTGGGCGACGTGGGCGTGATGGGCCTGGCGCAGATCGGCATTGCCATTCCCAACTTCTGGTTTGCCATCCTGCTGATCCTGCTGTTCTCGGTGAAGCTCCAGTGGTTCTCGGCCGGTGGCTTTCCGGGCTGGACGGAAGACGCTGGAGGTAGCCCGCTCGAAGCCCTCAAGGCCCTGCTGCTGCCCGCCATTGCGCTGGCTGTAGTGCAGGCGGCCATCCTGGCGCGCATCACCCGCTCGGCCGTGCTGGAGGTGCTGCGTGAAGACTTTGTCCGCACTGCGCGTGCCAAGGGCCTGACGCAGCGCGCCGCGCTGTGGGGCCATGTGCTGCGCAACGCCATGATTCCGGTGGTCACGGTGATGGGGCTGCAATTCGCCAACCTGCTGGCGGGCACCATCGTGGTCGAGAACGTGTTCTATCTGCCCGGCCTCGGGCGCCTGATCTTCCAGTCCATCTCCAACCGCGACCTGATCGTAGTGCGCAACTGCGTGATGCTGCTCGCCGCCATGGTGGTCATCGTGAACTTCGTCGTGGACATCCTCTACGCCGTGATCGACCCCCGCGTGAAGGCTTCCGACATCTGATTCCCATGAGCGCCGCCGTGTCCACCACCTCTTCCTCCACGCCCTCCGCCCCCGGCTGGCTGCACCGCGCACTGCGCCACCGCAGTTTTGTCATCGGCGCCGTGTTGTCGGCGCTGCTGATCCTGGCTGCGCTGCTCTCCTTTGTCTGGACGCCCTGGTCGCCCTACGAGATGGACTTGGCCAACAAGCTGGCGAGTCCCTCCGGCACCCACTGGCTGGGCACCGATGCCTTTGGCCGCGACGTGGCCTCGCTGCTGCTGGTGGGCGCCCGCAACTCCATCCTGGTGGGCGTGATCGCAGTGGGCATCGGCCTCACCATCGGCACGGCCCTGGGCCTGCTGGCCGCCGCCAAGCGCGGCTGGGTGGAAGAACTCATCATGCGGCTGGCGGACTTCACCTTCGCCTTCCCCGCCATCCTCTCGGCCATCATGATGACGGCGGTGTTTGGCGCAGGCATCGTCAACTCCATCATCGCCATCGGCATCTTCAACATCCCGACGTTCGCACGCGTCACGCGCGCATCGGCCAATGCCGTGTGGTCGCGTGAATACATCCTGGCCTCACGCGCCTGTGGCAAGGGGAGCTGGCGCATCACGCTGGAACACGTGCTGCCCAACATCCTGTCGGTGCTCATCGTGCAGGCCACCATCCAGTTCGCCATCGCCATCCTGGCTGAAGCCGCCCTTTCGTACCTGGGCCTGGGCACCCAGCCGCCCCAGCCCTCCTGGGGCCGCATGCTGAGCGAGGCGCAGACCTTGATGTTCCAGGCCCCGTTGCTGGCCGTGTGGCCCGGCGTAGCGATTGCGCTGGCCGTGCTGGGGCTGAACCTGCTGGGCGACGGGCTGCGCGATTTGCTCGACCCCCGCCTCTCACGCAAGCGCTGATAGCCCGCCTTGAAGACCACCTGCACTCCACGATGTCTCTGTTAGAAGTCTCCAACCTCCGCATCCGCCTGCAGACGCACCGGGGCCCCGCCGATGCCGTGCGCGGCGTGAGCTTTTCGCTGGCGCGCGGTGAAACCCTGGGCCTGATCGGTGAATCGGGCTGTGGCAAATCCATCACCGCCATGTCGCTCATGGGCCTGCTGCCTGAGAGCGCGCAAGTCACCGGCAGCATCCGCTTTGACGGCCAAGAGCTGGTGGGCCGCACCGATGCGCAGATGTGCCAGATGCGCGGCAACCGCATTGGCATGGTGTTCCAGGAGCCCATGACGGCCCTCAACCCCGTGCACACCATTGGCCGCCAGGTGGCCGAGCCGCTGCGCCTGCACCGGGGCATGAATGCGGCAGCCGCACGCACCGAAGCCATTGCCCTGCTGGACCGCGTGGGCATCCCCAACGCCGCGCAGCGTTTTGACGCCTACCCGCACCAGTTCTCGGGCGGGCAGCGCCAGCGCATCACCATTGCGATGGCACTGGCCTGCGGGCCCGACCTGCTGATTGCCGACGAGCCCACCACGGCGCTGGACGTGACCATCCAGCAGCAGATCCTGGACCTCATCAGCGACCTGGTGGCCGAGCGCAACATGGCGCTCATCCTCATCTCGCACGACCTGGGCGTGATCTCGCAGAACGTGGACCGCATGATGGTGATGTACGGCGGCAGCGTGGTCGAAAGCGGTTCCACCGCGTCGGTCTTTTCGGCCATGGCGCACCCCTACACACGCGGCCTGTTCGCCGCCCGGCCCCACCTGGGTGCCGTGCATGCGCCCGGCCAGCGCCCCCGCCTGTCCACCATTCCGGGCACGGTGCCCGAGCTGGTGGACCTGCCCGCAGGCTGCCCTTTTGCGGGGCGCTGCAGCTATACGGTGGATGACTGCCACAACAAACAACCCGAGGCCACGCTCGTGGCCACCGATGCCGACGGCGACCACCTAGTGCGCTGCCTGCGGCGCGAGGCCATTGCCGAGGCGCAGAGTGCGAACGTGGTGAACATCGTCGAGGTGGCTGCATGACCCACGCCAATCACACCACCGTCGCCCCAACCGCCGCGCCGCTGCTCCAGGTGACCGACCTGGTACGCGAATACACCCTGCCCCGCGAGCACCTGTTCCGCCCGCCGGGCAAGGTGCATGCGCTCAACGGCGTGAACTTCTCGATTGCCGCAGGCCGCAGCCTGGGCATCGTAGGCGAATCAGGCTCGGGCAAGTCCACCCTGGCACGGCTGGTGATGGCGCTCGACGCGCCCACCTCAGGCACGGTGGAACTGCTGGGCCGCAACCTGCACCAGCTGCCCGCCGAGCAGCTGCGCCAGGCGCGGCGCGACTTCCAGATGGTGTTCCAGGACCCCTACGGATCGCTGGACCCGCGCCAGACGGTGGAGCGCATCGTGACCGAGCCGCTGCAGGCGCAAGGCCAGACCACGCGCGCCGAGCAGCGCGAGCAGGCCGCCCAGGTGCTGTCGCAGGTGGGCCTGCGCACCAACGACCTGGGCAAGTACCCACACGAGTTTTCCGGCGGCCAGCGCCAGCGCATTGCCATTGCGCGCGCCCTCATCACCCGGCCCCGCCTCATCGTGGCCGACGAGCCGGTGAGCGCGCTCGACGTGTCGGTGCAGGCCCAGGTACTCAACCTGATGCAAGACCTGCAGCAGCAGTTCGGCATCACCTACATGCTCATCAGCCATGACCTCGCGGTGGTCAACCACCTGTGCGACGAGGTGGTGGTGCTGTACCAGGGACGCATCGTGGAGCGCGGCTCGCCGGGCGAGCTGTTCCGCAACGCGCAGCACCCGTACACACAGTCGCTGGTGGGCGCCGTGCCGCAGGTGTTGCCCGGCCGCGCGCGGGCGCGCCGTGCGGCAGCCGCTGCGGCAACGGCAAAAACCGCATAACCACATGCAGGTGTGATGGTGTAAAAAGCTTCTTTCCTCCCCGGTAACAAATTGCACCGGGGGTCTTTATGGTTGTTGTCTGGTTTTTTGTCTGGAGAGTCCGAACATGCTGAACCGCCGTACCGTCCTTGCCACTGGCGCCATCGCCGCTGTGCCCTTGACCACCTCGCTTGGCGCCCTGGCGCAAGGCCGCAAAGATGCGGTGACGCTGGCGATGACGCTGGAGCCCCCAGGCCTGGACCCGACCGCCGGTGCGGCCTCCGCCATCGCCGAGATCGTTCAGTACAACATCTTCGAGACGCTCACCAAGATCAACCCCGACGGCAGCGTGTCGCCCCTGCTGGCCGAAAGCTGGGAGGTCTCGCCCGACCTCAAGACCTACACCTTCAAGCTGCGCCGTGGCGTGAAGTTCCAGAACGGCGAGCCCTTCACCGCTGCGGCCGTCAAGTTCTCGTACGACCGCGCAGGCGGCGAGAAGAGCACCAACAAGGACAAGCGCACCTTTGCAGGCATCACCACCCAGGTGGTGGACGACTACACCGTCGTGCTGCTCAACAAGGAGATCGACCCCGACCTGCTGTTCGTGCTGGGCCAGGCCACCTCCATCATCGTGGAGCCCAAGAGCGCCGACACCAACGCCAACAAGCCCGTGGGCACCGGCCCCTACCAGCTGCAGGCGTGGAACAAGGGCTCGTCGGTCGTGCTGACCGCCTGGGCCGACTACCGCGATGCCAAGGCCATCAAGATCAAGCGCGCCACCTTCCGCTTCATCTCCGACCCGGCTGCCCAGGTGGCGGCCCTGCTGGCGGGCGACGTGGACGCCTTCCCGCGCGTCACGCCGCGCAGCGTGGCGCAGTTCAAGGCCAACCCCAAGTTCCAGGTGGTGGTCAGCGGCTCGCGCGCCAAGACCATCCTGGCCATCAACAACGGCAAGAAGCCGCTGGACGACGTGCGCGTGCGCCGCGCCATTGCCGCCGCCATTGACCGCAAAGCCGTGATCGAAGGCGCGGGCGACGGCTACGGCGCGCCCATCGGCAGCCACTACGTGCCCGGCGCGTTTGGCTACGTGGACACCACGGGCGTGAACCCCTACGACCCCGAGAAGGCCAAGAAGCTGCTGGCCGAAGCCGGCATCAAAACGCCGCTGGAGCTGACGATGACGCTGCCCCCCACGCCATACGCCCGCCAGGGTGGCGAGGTGATTGCAGCCCAGCTGGCCAAGGTCGGCATCGTCGCCAAGATCCAGAACGTGGAATGGGCGCAGTGGCTCAGCGGCACCTACGGCAGCAAGAACTATGACCTGACCGTGATCAGCCACGTGGAGCCGTTCGATCTGGGCAACTTTGCCAAGCCCGACTACTACTGGGCCTACAACTCGCCCAAGTTCAACGATCTGTTCAACCAGATCAAGAACGCCGCCCGCCCCGCCGACCGCGCCAAGCTGCTGGGCGATGCGCAGCGCCTGCTGGCGGAGGACTCGGTGCACGCCTTCCTGTACTCCAACCAGTGGATCACGGTGGCCAACAAGAACCTCAAGGGCCTGTGGAAAGACATGCCCGTGTTCGTGAACGACATCTCCGCGCTGTCCTGGTCCTGACCGCCACGCGCCGCAACGCGGCGCGTGCAGGAGCCAAGACTCCTAAAACAATAGCTGCCAGCGCTTGATCCACTAGCGCTTGCAGCCTTTTTTTATTGATAAACGCCGCTACGGCGACCCCCACCCCGCCATGACCGAACTGCACGACCTGCCCGCCCACGACCTGATCGCCGCCTACCGCCAGCGCAAGCTGTCACCGGTTGAGGTCACGCAGGCCGTGCTGGCCCACATCGAACGGTGGGAGCCCCACATCCAGGCCACCTACCTGCTGCGCCCCGAGGCCGCCCTGGCGCAAGCCCGAGCCTCCGAGGCCCGCTGGCTGCGCGGCGAGCCCAAGGGCGCGCTCGACGGCGTGCCCAGCACCATCAAGGAAAACATTGCCACCGAAGGCGACCCCACCCCGCTGGGCACGGCCGCCGTCGAGTTGGTGCCCGCTGCCGCAGACGCCCCCCCTGCCGCCCGCATGCGCGAGGCCGGTGCCGTCATCGTCGCCAAGACCACCATGCCCGACTACGGCATGCTGTCCTCGGGCCTGTCCACCTTTCACCCGCTGTCGCGCAACCCCTGGGATGTGAGCAAGGGCCCCGGCGGCTCCAGCGCCGGTGGCGGCGCTGCGGCTGCTGCAGGCTACGGCCCGCTGCACATCGGCACCGACATTGGCGGCTCGCTGCGCCTGCCTGCCAGCTGGTGCGGCATCTTCAGCCTCAAGCCCAGCCTGGGCCGTATCCCGATTGACCCGCCCTACACCGGCCGCGCCGCCGGCCCCATGACCCGCACCGTGGCCGACGCCGCGCTGATGATGCAGGTGCTGAGCCTGCCCGACGCCCGCGACAGCATGAGCCTGCCCTACCAGGACATCGCGTGGAGCCAGTTCAACAAGGGCGCTGAACGCCTGCGCGGCCTGCGCATCGGCCTGCTGCTGGATGCAGGCTGCGGCCTGCCCGTGGAGCCCGAAGTGAAGGCCGCCGTGGAGCGCGCCGCAAAACTCATGGAAGCCGCCGGCGCCACCATCGTGCCCATGGCACCGTTCATGACCCAGGCCATGCTCGACGGCATGGACCATTTCTGGCGCATGCGGTCCCACATCGACCTGCAGGCCCTGCCTGCGGCGCGGCGCGACAAGGTGCTGCCCTACATCCGCACCTGGGCCGACAGCGCGGCCGGTATGAGCGGCACCGAAGTCTTCAACGCCAGCCACCAGTTCCACCTGACCCGGGTGAACACGGTCAAGGCCTGCAGCGCGTTCGACTATGTGATCTCGCCCGTGGCGCCCAACGTCGCCTTCCAGGCCGAGCTGCCCTCGCCCACCAACGACCCACTACGGCCGCTGGAGCACATCGGGTTTACCGTGCCATTCAACATGTCCGAGCAACCTGCGGCCTCGGTCAACTGCGGCTACACCCGCTCCGGTTTGCCCATCGGCCTGCAGATTGCGGGTGCGCGTTTTGACGACCTGGGCGTGCTGCAGGTCGCGCATGCCTTCGAGCTGATCCGCGAGCCCCAGCGCGCATGGCCCCAGCCGCCTGCGGCATAACCCTGCGTCTGTCGTGCGCTGTTGTTGGTAACCTTAGAACGTGTTTACGATCTTTTCAGGGCCGCGCAAGTACCTTGCCGGGATAGGATGCCAGGCGCGGTGCGCAGTGGATAGCCCGGCTATCC